>NZ_JBFNXX010000013.1:0-132379 GCF_040811725.1 Sulfitobacter sediminis | reverse complement strand
GACGACATCATCATGCAGTACCTGGAATTACATTCCGCCAAATGATGCCACCGGCCTCAGCCGGTGTGTCATTCACTCTTGCCGTGCCTTTGTGGCTTTAATGCGGGGCACGCTTGCTCAGATCGCGATCCATGTGGCGGAATAAGGGCAGTAATTTTGGGGGCTTGGCCTGCGCTGGCGTTGCTCCTAACGTGGCGGTCATGACAGAGCGCACCGACGATCCCCGGCCCCTCGGGCCCCGGCTTGAGAATTTCACACCGCCGCCCCGGCCCGACGGGCGGCCCATGGTTGGCCGCTACGTCGAACTGGCCAGGCTGTCGGCAGAGGCACATGCGGCGCTGCTCTTTCGGGCCTACGCGGGGCATGACGCGGTGTGGGACTACATGCCGGTCGGGCCCTTCTCATCGGCCTCGCAGTTTCATCGCTGGGTGCGCGATCAGGAGGAAATCGCCGATCCATTCTTTTTTGCGATCCGCAATCGGGAAAGCGGGCAGTGGGAGGGCGTTGCGAGTTATCTGCGGATCAAGCCGGAGAGCGGCTCCATCGAGGTGGGTTTCATCAGCATGAGCCCCGCGTTGCAGCGCACACGTGCGGCGACCGAGGCGATGTATCTGATGATGAAAAGGGCCTTCGAGGCCGGTTATCGCCGTTACGAATGGAAATGTGATGCGCTGAACAAGCCCTCGCGCCGGGCCGCGCAACGGCTTGGCTTCAGCTATGAGGGGGTGTTCCGGCAGGCGACGGTGGTCAAGGGCCGGAACCGTGACACTGCATGGTTCGCCATGATCGATGCCGAGTGGCCCGCACTGAAGGAAGCCTTCGAGGCCTGGCTTTCGCCCACCAATTTCGATGAGGACGGCCAGCAAATCGAACGGCTGGGCGATCTGACGCGGCTGGTTCGGGTGGCAAGCGATCCGACCCTTTGAGGTGGGTCGGTCTGCGCCGGGACAGGGTAAATAGATCACTGCCTCGTTCTCGATGCTGCCATGTCCGGATGGAGTGGGCGCGCCTCGGCATTTCGCGACTTACATCAACCCCTGTACCCGCCCGCGTCCCGGCCGCTTTTGAGGCATTTTCGACAGGCCCTTTGTCATGTCTTGCCGAGAACTCTCAGATCGCCACCTTCTCGGCGAGCCGGTGCTGGATCAGGCCCGCTATCCGGGCGGTCTCCGACGCGGCCGTCTCGCCCGAGGCGCGCTTGGCGGCCAGGGCGCCGGCGGCCTCCGCCAGGGCCGTGTCATTGGCAAGCCGCGCCACACCGCCGAGGAATTGCGCCACGTAGTCCAGCGTCTGTTCGCTGTGGTGGTCGTCCAGCACGTCGGCGATATGGGCCATGTCGTCGCGGTAGGCGAGCCTGTCCGGGGCGATGGCCATTTCGTCGATCTGTCGCAGCCCCTTCGGGCGGCGTTCCATCGGAAGCATGCCAAGGATGGTTTCCTGAAAGAGGCCAAGAGAGGCGATGGGTTTTTCCAGAAAGGCATCGGCCCCTGCGGCAAGGGCAGCGTCCTTCAGATGGCCATCGCCCGAGATCGCCAGTATCCCCTCGACCCTTGGCATGGCGCTGTTCAACTCGGCAATCAGGTCCGTGCCATTGCCGTCGGGCAGGCCCAGATCGACCACGACGATAGTGGGGCGGTAGACCCGGAAATGCCGCCGGGCCGAGCGCATGCAGTTGGCGCGCCTGATCCGTGCGCCGGATCGGAGGCACAGCAGGCGCATCGCCTCGCAGGCAAAGCGGCTGTCCTCGACCGCCAGAATGGTAAGCCCCAGCAGGGGGCGCGCCGCGGTGGGCGCAGGGATATTCGCCGCAAGGGGGTCCGTGGTATCCATCTTAGCCTCCGGTCAATGGTAACGCATGGTTACCGGCGTGTGGCTAACAGGGGGTTAACGTGACGCATTGCCCTTCACGCTTCTTGATTGCATAAGCGGCGAAAATCAGCATTCGCAGAGGATTAGAAAGATGATCGGCCGTTTGAACCATGTCGCCATCGCCGTGCCCGACCTCGAGGCGGCGGCGGATCAATACCGCAACGCGCTGGGCGCCAATGTTGGTGCGCCGCAGGACGAGCCGGATCATGGTGTGACGGTCATCTTCATCGAGCTGCCGAACACCAAGATCGAACTGCTCTACCCGCTGGGCGAGGACAGCCCGATCAAGGGCTTCCTCGAAAAGAACCCGGCAGGCGGCATCCATCACATCTGCTACGAGGTCGAGGACATCATCGCCGCACGGGATCACCTCAAGGAGACCGGCGCGCGGGTGCTGGGGACAGGCGAGCCGAAGATCGGTGCGCATGGCAAGCCGGTGCTTTTCCTGCATCCCAAGGATTTCAACGGCGCGCTGGTGGAGCTGGAGCAGGTCTGAGCGATGGGCGTTACCTCGGGCCTTGTCCTTTTCGCGGTCATCTGGTCGCTGACCTTTCTGATCGTCCTGCCGTTCCGGATCGAGACGCAGGGCGATCTGAATGACATCGTGCCGGGCACCCATGCCGGGTCGCCCGAGAACCATCACCTGAAGAAAAAGGCGTGGATCACGACCGGTATTGCCGCCGTGATCTGGGCAATCTGCGCAACGATCATCCTGTCGGGCTGCATCAGTGTGGATGACGTCGAAAGCTGGTTCAGGGCCGGCGCATGGTCAGGCCGTGGTATAGATGAGTGAACGTCGCCGCCCCGATGATCGGGATGACGAGGTTCAGAAGCGGCACCGATAGCGGGATTGCCATGAGCGTGCCCGCGAGCCAGATCGGACCCGCATGGCTGCGGCGCAGGCGCTTTGCCTCGACCCGGCCGACGCGGCGGATGGCGACCAGCGTGAAGTATTCCCGCCCCAGCAGCAGCCCGTTCACGGCCCAGAAGATCACGGGGGCGGCGGGGGTGAAGATCACGTAGAGGACCAGCGCGATCAGGTTGGCGAGCAGGAGCACGCCGAGGAAGTTCACCGTGTCACGCACTGAATCCCAGAAGGGCACCGGCTGGGCCTGGGGCAGCGTGGGGTAATGCGTGCCCTCGACCGCATCGGCAACCTCGTCGAGAAACATCGAGGTGATGGCCGAAGCCACCGGGATCATCAGGAAGATCGACAGGAACAGCAGCAGGAAAACCGCGCCCCAAGACAGGAAATCGTCGATCCATTGGACGTCGCCGAGGATCGGCAGCCAGATGTCCTCGGGCACCAGCCAGTCGAGGAACCACGCGAAACCGGCGGTGAAGCCGATAAGCAGCGCCAGCGTCAGCGCGATGCCGAGAAAGAACACCCGGCGAAACCGCGGGTCGGAAAGCTGCCCCAAGGCGCGCAGAAAGGACTCAAGGATCAGTCCGAAAGCCACGTGGTGATCTCCTCGATGTTGGGGCGCGGGCGCTCGGGCGGGGCGGCGGTTTCGGTGCCGATATGGACGATGCCCGCGATGCGTTCGTGATCCTCAAGGCCAAGGGCACCGCGCATGAAGTTGCGGTCGTGAGAGGCCCAGCCGCTGAGCCAGTTGGCGCCCCAGCCTGCAGCAAGTGCGGCGTTCAAAAGCGACAGGCAGACGGCCCCGGCGGAATAGGTCTGCTCAAGCGCGGGGATCTTTTCGGAGGGTTTCTGCACCTCGATAACCGCGACGGCCAGCAGGCCCTGGTCGAATTGTGCGCGCCCCTTGGCGATCTGCTCGGGGTCAAGCCCCAGCGCCTCGCCGCAGGTCTGAACCTCCGCGGCGAGCCGCGCCATGGCGGGCCCTTCAATCACGACAAAGCGCCAGGGTTCAAGCTTGCCATGATCCGGGCAGCGGGCAGCGGCGGTCAGGATCGGCATGAGGGCTGCGCGGTCGGGGACCGGAGCGGTCAGCGTCTTGGCCGGGCGCGAGCGGCGGGTTTGCAGAAAGGCGAGCGCTTCGGGGTTGGGTGTGGGCATCGGTTCAGAGATCCAGCTGCGCGGCCATCCGGTCGATGGACTGTCGCAGGAAATTGTCGAAGTCGGCGCTGGGCTGGCGCAGCGCGAGGCTCTCGGCCCAGGGGTCGGGGGCGTCGGTGGCGCTGCCCGCAAGGGCGGCGATGGTGGCATGGCCGCAGAAGGGCACGTAGGCCTCGGAATAGCCGCCCTCGTGCACCAGAACCAGCTTGCCGTCGCAGAGGCGCCGGGCGGCTTCTTTCATCTTCTGCGTCATCGCACCGAAGGTCTCGGCCGTCGCCATCATCTGCGCCAGCGGATCGAGGACCGAGGCGTCAAAGCCGCAGGCGACGACGATCATGTCGGGCTGGAACGCCTCCAGCGCCGGGATCACCACGCGGTCGAGCGCGTGGAGATAGGCGGTATGGCCTGAGCCCGCGTGCATCGGCAGGTTGATGTTGAAGCCTTCGCCCGCCCCGCGCCCCCGGTCGGTGATCGCGCCGGTGGTGGTCGGATAATTGCATTCCTGGTGCAGCGAAATCGTCAGCGTATCGGCCCGGTCGTAATAGATGCCTTCGGTCCCGTTGCCGTGGTGCACGTCCCAGTCGAGCACGGCGACCTTGTTCACCAGTCCCTTGGCACGGGCGGCTTCCAGCGCGATGGCGATGTTGGCGAGCAGGCAGAACCCGGCGGGCGTGTCGGGCAGGCAGTGATGCCCCGGCGGGCGGCTGAGCGAATAGGCGTTCTCCAACTGGCCCGAGGCCACGGCGTCGACCGCGCCCACGGCCAGCCCCGCCGATTGCGCGGCGATCTCGAAGCCGCCTTGGGCAAAGGGCGTGTGGTGACCCAGTTCACCGCCGCCCGCGTCGGAGACCCGCTTGAATTCATCGAGGTACGAGTCCGGATGCACCCGTTCCAGCATTTCTCGCGTAGCCTCGGGCGCGCTTTGCGCGGCCAGCTCGGCCGTCAGGCCGGTGACATCCATCAGGTTCTTGAGGCGGCGCTTCGTTTCGGGGCTTTCAGGCAGGCCGCCCGCCGCCAGGGGCTGCACCAGACCGCCGATGGGCATGGTGAAGGCATAGTTCCCGCCCGCGTGCCAGAAACAGCGTTCGTCCCAGAAAAAGCCGGTGGCCATGTGCATCTCCCCTGCGGTTTGGGCAGAAGATGTGGTCTGGGAACGGGATTGTCCATGGGGCGGGCGTCTTTGAGACCGGCGGTGCGCCGAATGCCTTGATATGCGACCGGCCCGCGCGTCTAATCCCCCGACAGCGAAGGAGCGGTATCCATGAACGGCTTGCGCAAATTCAGCGCGCCCAAGGGCAAGACGATCTTTCAGCCCGGTCAGCCCTGCCCCGGCTTCGTCATCCTGTCGGAAGGCACGATCCGCGTGACCCTTGCGGGGCCCAGCGGCCGCGAGGTGGTGCTGTACCGTGTGCGGCCGGGGGAAATATGCCTGCAAACCCTGTCCTGCCTGATCAAGGATCAGGTCTACGGTGCCGACGGCGTCGCGGAGACCGACCTTTCCGGGCATATCGTCCCCGCGCATGAGTTCCGCAAGAAACTCGCCGAGGATGAGGGCTTCCGCGACATGATCATGTTGTCGGTGTCATCCCGCTTTGCCGAATACCAGCAGTTGATCGAAGACGTGGCGCTCACCAGTTTCGATGCGCGTCTGGCCAAGGCGTTGATCCGGCTGGCGCAGCCGGGGGGCAAGGTGCCGGCCACCCATTCGGAACTGGCAAGCGAAACGGCCTCGGGGCGGGCTTACGTCACCCGGCGGCTGGCGGCACTCGCGCAGCAGGGGCTGGTGGAACAGCAGGAGGACGGGGTGGCCATCCTTG
Source organism: Sulfitobacter sediminis (assembly GCF_040811725.1). Taxonomy (NCBI): domain Bacteria; kingdom Pseudomonadati; phylum Pseudomonadota; class Alphaproteobacteria; order Rhodobacterales; family Roseobacteraceae; genus Sulfitobacter; species Sulfitobacter sediminis. The sequence goes on along the minus strand of NZ_JBFNXX010000013.1, from coordinate 126,670 downwards.
ACCGCAGGGGGCTGGAACATCTTGCCGCAGGGGAGCGGTGACTCTGTCACCGCCGTCCGGTCAGGGCATGGCGTATGATGGGGCATTAACTCATCAAGGAGGATCATCAGATGTCCAAAAATGAAGGAACTCTCGACCGCACCCTGCGCGTCATTCTTGGCCTTGTGCTGCTGTCGCTGGTCTTTATCGGCCCGCAGACGATGTGGGGCCTCATTGGGATTGTCCCGCTGGTGACGGGGCTGATTGGGACCTGCCCGGTCTATTCCCTGCTGGGGATCAGGACCTGCAAGGTCTCACCGGGCAAGTAGGTATTGGTGCGGGCACTGTCCGCCGACCGGCCTGCGCCAGAAACGGCTGCGAAATGAATGGCGGGCTGACCAATTTCAGCCCGTCGTTGGGTTATTGGAGCTCTCTTTCCAGCCCGCGCCCTGAACAGATTTATCTCAGAAAAAGCCGATGACCATATTCGCTCTGAATATCTTATCGCTGGCACGGCTGGTGCTGCGGTTGGATTCCCCATGGTGCACGATACGTCGCACAGAATGAAATCACCGATTGGGCGAACGTCTTGCGGTAGTGTCGGCGCTTTCGGCCCGCGAAAGGTTCAGCCCCAGTCGAAAGGATTGTCCAGCACGCCTGTCAGGGGCATCAGGAACTCACCATCAGACGGATCCAGGGCAGCCGCAAAAAAGTCGTCAACCGCGTTCTTTGCTGCGGCGATGCTGGTCTGGGTGCCATCGTACAGGTCCATCACCGCCGCGGCATTGTCAGTGTTCGACATGCCCCGGTGTACCGCAAAATAGGTCCCGATATCTGTCTTGGTCGCGAGGTTGTATCGGTCGGCCTCTTGCAAATCCATGAACCCCTGGGAGGCACCATCGTATGGTTCAGCCTGTGCACCTGCGATCAATTCCAGAATGAGTTGATCCTGTGATACGAGGCCTGCATCCAATTGCGCGATCCAAAAGGCTTTGCCTTCGGCATCAGGTTCGCGCCCGAGCGTGTTTTCGTAGACGGTATCAACCAACTCGCTTGTCGTCAGCGTTGGGGGATAGGCGGCAAGGGTTTCGTCCTGCTGCATGAAGAGGCTCGCCATCTCTTCAAGAGTGGTTCCCTTTGAGAAGGCATCGGCCCAGAATGACAGCCCCAACGCGTCCGGCGCGCGGTTGAAATAGGCGACGTAAAGCTCAATGATGCTCTCAAGATCGTCTGCGCCGACCGCTCCCTGCCGTCCGAAAAGGTCAAGGTTCATCGGTGCGCCGCCGAACATGTTGAGCTCATCCGCGAAATCGAGAAATTCGATATTGTCGAGGTTATCGACACCGTCCCCGCCCGTTCGACGGTTGATCAGCACCATGCCGCCGGGTCGCATTAACAGCGTATAGCTGGACTGATCGCCTGACAGGACTGCGGTGTCTGCCCCGTTGCCACCGTCGAGCATCTCGATCGGCTGGTCCGGAAGGACGATGACCTCGCCCATGTCGCCCAGCCCTGTCGCGCCTGGAACGGGGGCTGCGCCTTCGTCGTAGTTGGAGCCGCCTGTGATGGTGTCGTTTCCGGCACCGGCAGAAACGGTATCGACGCCGAAGCCTGCGATGATCCGATCATCTCCGGCTGTGCCGACGATCACGTCATCGCCAGCCGTGCCGAAGATATCGAGGCCGTCCGTCGTCTCTGTTCCGCCGAGGTCAAAACTTCTGATCGCGAAATCAACCATCTCTTGTCTCCCATGGTGCATCGGACCTGAAGTCCGACTCATATTCGAATATGAGAATACATTGCCGGGGGACTCACCGAATGATTTGGATCAAGTCTTTCTGCCTATTGCTTACTGCGGGGTCGAAAGCTGTGTGATCTAGTCCGCTTCGGCCAAGAGCGCGGCCAGATCCAGCTGTGCGTTCACCATCTTCAGCTCGCCGTCCGCGTCCCGGGGCCAGTCCTCGGGTGGGCGGTCACGGTAAAGCTCCACGCCGTTGCCGTCCGGGTCGCGCAGGTAGAGTGCCTCGCTCACCCCGTGGTCCGCCGCGCCGTCCAGCGGGATTCCCGCGTCTGCGACGCGTTTCAACACGCCCGCCAGCGCCTTGCGGTCGGGGTAAAGGAAAGCGGAATGGTATAGACCGGTGTGCCCCGGCGGCGGGGGCGTTGCCCCCTTGCTCTCCCAGGTGTTCAGGCCAACGTGGTGATGATAGCCGCCGGCACCCAGGAACGCCGCCTGATCGCCGTAGCGTTGCGTCAGTTCGAAACCGAGAATGTCGCGATAAAAGGCGATGGCGCGCTCAAGGTCGGCAACGCGCAGGTGGACGTGGCCGACGCAGGGGGTGGATGGGGTCATGGCAGGGCTCCTTCGATACGCCCCGAAGGTAAGGCGGCAACAGCCGCCTCACAATTCCCCTCACCGCAGAGGCCTTGTGCGCAAATGCCGTAAGGTGGGCGTGGCGCCCACCTTACCTCAGGCCCCGACCATGCCGATGATCTCGTAGGTCCGCTTGAGGATCGGCGCACTGATCTCGCGCGCCTGCTCGGCACCTTTTGCCAGAATGCGGTCGATCTCCGCCGGATCGGCCATAAGCCGCGCCATCTCGCCCGAGATCGGGGCCAGCTTGGAGACTGCAAGATCTGCCAGTTTCGGTTTGAACACGCCGAACTGGTCGCCGCCCACCTCGCGCAGCACCTCTTCGACCGTCTGGTCGTTCAGCGCCGCGTAGATGTTCACAAGGTTGCGGGCCTCGGGGCGGTTTTCCAGCCCTTCGATCTCGGAGGGCAGGGCGTCGGGGTCAGTCTTGGCCTTGCGGATCTTCTTGGCGATCGCGTCCGCGTCGTCGGTCATGTTGATGCGGCTGGCATCCGAGGGATCGGACTTCGACATCTTCTTGGACCCGTCGCGCAGGGACATCACGCGGGTCGCCGCCCCTTTGATCACCGGCTCGGTCAGAGGGAAGAAATCGACGCCGTAGTCGTGGTTGAACTTGGCCGCGATATCCCGCGTCAGCTCGAGGTGCTGTTTCTGGTCCTCGCCCACCGGCACGTGGGTCGCGTGATACAGCAGGATGTCCGCCGCCATCAGCGCAGGGTATGCGAAAAGCCCAAGCGACGCATTCTCGGCGTTCTTGCCCGCCTTGTCCTTCCACTGGGTCATGCGGCTCATCCAGCCCATGCGCGCCACGCAGTTGAAGATCCAGCCCAGTTGCGCGTGCTCGGGCACTTGGCTCTGGTTGATCAGGATCGACTTGTCGGGGCTGATGCCGCTCGCGATGAACCCTGCGGCCAGTTCGCGCGTGTTGTGACGCAGCTCTGCCGGATCAAGCAGCTTGGCCGTGATCGCGTGCAGGTCGACCATGCAATAGATCGTCTCGTAATCCTCTTCCTGCATCTGCACGAAGCGTTTGATCGCACCGAGGTAATTGCCCAACGTCAGCCCGCCCGACGGCTGGATGCCGGAAAAGACGCGGCGGGTGAATTTCGGATCGGACATGGCGGACCTCGGAAAAGCTGGATTTCAGGCTGAGGGGGGCTTACTTGTGGGCCTCGCCGCCGTCAAGGATCGCCCATGCAAGACCCCGATTTCCAGCCGCCCGTGAACCCCTTGCCGCCCATCGTGACACTCACCTTCCTTGCCATTGCCGGGATCGAGGCGGGATTGTCGCTGGGTGAGGCGGGGATGATTGGGGGCCCGGGTGCCGTGGGTTGGCGGCTGGGGCTCATTCGTGATTACGGGTTTTCGGGGCAAATCTTCGACTGGATGGTGATGAACGGTACCTGGCCTTTACAGGAAGTCATCCGCGTCTTTAGCTATCCCTTCATCCACCTCGGCTTTACCCATGCGCTTTTCGCCATGGTGCTCCTGCTGGCGCTGGGCAAGCTGGTGGCCGAGGCGCTGGGCCCAGTGGTCTTTGCCGTGATCTTCGTGCTGGCGGGCGCGGGCGGGGCGGTGATCTATGCGCTATTGCTGAACGAGGAGATGTGGCTCGCCGGAGCCTATCCGAATGTCTACGGGCTGATCGGGGGCTATTCCTTCGTGATGTGGCGCCAGCTTGCGGGTACCGGGGGGCAGCAATACCGGGCGTTTTCGCTCATCGCCTTCCTGATGGGCATCCAGCTGATCTGGGGTGTCTTCTTCGAGGTCGGCTTGCAGTGGGTGGCAGAGCTTGCCGGGTTCTTCACCGGCTTCGGTCTTTGCTTTCTGATGGCGCCGGGCGAGTGGGCGCGCATCCGCGAAGGCATCCGGCGCCGCTAGACGGGCGCGAAAACCGCTTGGCCTGACCGCGCGCGCGTGTACTCTCTGCCCAAAAAGTGGGGGAGATCACATGACCATCTACAAGAGCACGTTTCCGTCCGTACCGCTGACGGACAAGACCATCACCCAGCGGGTTTTCGAAGGCATCGACCCGGAGATGACGATCCTGATCGACGGGCCGTCGGGCCGCAGCCTCACGGGCGCGCAATTCATCGCCGGGGTGAAATCGCTCGCAGGGGGCCTTGCGCAGCGCGGCTGGGGCGCGGGCAAGGTCGTGGGGCTGATGGCACCGAACATCCCGGAATACTGCATGGTCTTTCATGCCTCGGCCTGGGCCGGCGGGACGGTTACAACGATCAACCCGACCTACACCGCGCATGAGGTCAATCATCAGCTCAAGGATGCGGGTGCCGATGTGCTGGTCACGATTGCGATGTTCGCCGAGACCGCGCTGGAAGCCATCAAGGGCACCAAGGTCAAGGATATCGTCATCATCGGAGACGCGCCCGAGGGCATGATCCCGCTGAAGGACATCATGGGGCCGCCCATGGCAGAGCAGGCCCCGGTCGACGTGGCGGAGCACGTGGTGGCCCTGCCTTATTCCTCGGGCACCACCGGGCTGCCCAAGGGGGTCATGCTGACCCATCGCAACCTCGTGGTGAACATCGACCAGTCGCTCAAACCCGCGGATATCGTGCCAAGGGAAATGACCGTGGCCTTCCTGCCATTCTTTCACATCTACGGGCTGCAGGTGCTGCAGAACATCTACCTCGCCGCCGGGGGCGGCCTCGTCACCATGCCGCGTTTCGATCTGGAGATGTTTCTCAACCTCGTGATCGAGTACAAGACGCCGCGCCTCTGGATCGTGCCGCCCGTGGCGCTGGGGCTGGGGATGCATCCGCTGGTCGAGAAATACGACCTGTCCTTCCTGCAACAGGTCAATTCCGCCGCCGCTCCCCTGGGCGCGGATGTGGCCGAGCGGATGGGCAAGCGCCTGGGCACCAACGCCACCCAGGGCTACGGCATGACGGAGTTGTCGCCGGTCAGCCACATCTCGCCCAATGGCAAGGGCAAGCCGGGCGCTTCGGGCGTGGCGCTGCCCAATACCGAAAGCCGGATTGTCGATCCCGAGACGCTGAAGGATGTCGCACCGGGCGAGGATGGCGAGCTTTGGGTGCGGGGGCCGCAGGTGATGAAGGGGTACCTCAACAACCCAAAGGCCACCGCCGCGACAATTGTCGAGGACGGCTGGCTGCGCACCGGGGACATCGCGCATTTCGATAGCGACGGGTATCTCTTCATCACCGACCGTCTCAAGGAGCTGATCAAGTACAAGGGTTTCCAGGTCGCACCCGCCGAGCTTGAGGCGGAACTGGTCACGCACCCGGCGATTGCCGATGCCGCCGTGATCGGCCTGCCGGATGATGAGGCAGGTGAATTGCCCAAGGCCTTCATCGTTGCGGCACCGGGCAAGGATGCACCCTCATTGGAAGAGGTTCAGGACTACCTCAAAGAACGGCTTGCGCATTACAAGCAGGTGCGCGCGCTGGAAGTGGTGCAGGAGATCCCGAAATCGGCGTCGGGCAAGATCCTGCGCAGGCTCCTGCGCTACACGGCCGCCTAGAAGCGACTTGCGAAGCGGTGATGGGGGCTGACCTTTCGTCAGGCCCCCCGGCGCAATGCGCGGCGGAACTCCGATATCTTGAACGCGCCGAAAAGCTCGCCCGCGCCGAAGTAGCTGACCGCGCCGATGGCGATGAGCACCAGCAGGCCAAGGCCGCGCCACCAGGGCGTGTTGAGCACGTATTCGAGCATCGCTTCGCCCATGACCAGCGCCACCCCCATCACCGCCGAGGCCGCGAGGATACGCCAGATGCGTCGCCGCAGGCGCATGTCGAACTTGACCGAGTCGCCATACTTGCGCGCCCCGATGGCAAGGCAGAACACCATGACCCAGCCTGCGACGGAGGTGGCGATGGCGGGTGCGAACCACGTCAGATAGGGGGCTAGCCCCACCGCCAGAACGACATTCACCACCATGGCGACGAGGGCGAAGTGGAAGGGGCGCCGGGTGTCTTCGCGGGCAAAGTAGATGGGCTGCAGCACCTTTTGCAGCACGAAGGACGGCAGGCCTAGTGCGTAGACGGCAGTGGCCGCCGCGATGGCGGCGGTGTCGTCCACGTCGGAAGCCCCCCGCTCGAACATCACCGACACAAGCGTTTGGGGTACTACCAATAATGCGACTGCCGACGGGATCGTGAGCGCCAGGGATATCTCGGCCGCGCGGCTGAGCGCATTACGCGCGCCTTCCTCGTCGCCCGATCGCAGGCGGCGCGAGAGATCGGGCAGCAGGACGATCCCCACAGCGATGCCCACGACGCCAAGTGGCAGTTGGTAAAGGCGGTCGGCCGCAAAGAGCCATGAGACCGCCTTTTCGTACTGGCTGGCTACCAGCTGGCCCACCACGAGGTTGATCTGCACCACGCCCGAGGCAAGGGCGGCGGGCAGGGCGATCACGATCAGCGCCTTCATGTCGGGCGTCCAGTGGGGCCACGCGGGCCGCAGTGCAAAGCCCGCACCTGCCGCCGCACGCCACGTCAGCGCCAGTTGCGCGACGCCCGCCAGGGGGATCGACCAGATCAGCCAGGTGATCACCGGGCCACCGGTCATCTCGCCCACGACCATGGCGGCGATGACACAGATGTTCAGCAAAACGGGGGCGGCGGCGGCCACGGCAAAGCGGCCCGTGGCGTTCAGGATGCCGGAGAACAGCGCGGCCAGTGACATGCACAGGATGTAGGGAAAGACGATGCGCCCGTAGCCCACCGTCAGGTCAAAGCGTTCATCGCCGACGAAACCCTCCGCCGTCAGCCAGACGAAGCCGGGCATGAAGACCATGCCAAGGCCCACCAGCGCCAGCACGACCAGCCCAAGCCCGTTGAAGGCATCCTTTGCGAATTTTGCGGCACCTTCCTCGCCCTCGTATTTCTTGGCGAACATCGGGACGAAGGCGGCGTTGAAGGCCCCTTCGGCAAAGAAGCGGCGAAACATGTTCGGCAGGCGGAAGGCGGCGACAAAGGCGTCCATCACCGGGCCGGGACCAATCAGCGCCAGCAGCAGAACCTCGCGCAGGAAGCCCAGCAGGCGGCTGAGCAGGGTCCAGATGCCCACGGTGAAAAAGCCGGACATGAGACGGATGGGTTTCATGGGATGCCCTGCGGGTTCGGTTGGGTCAGCCTTAGCGCGCGGTGCCTCCTCGCGCAATCGGCATCAGGGTCAGTGCGCTGCGTCGGTACTGCGTTGGTGGAGCTGACACTGGAGATGATCGCTCGCTGCAAGATGTTCCATTTGATAGAACGAAAGTAAGCAAAAGATATATTTTTATTTTACCTGCGCCTCCGCCATATGTCCGGCAAGACGCAAGCAAAGGGGTATTACGATGGATCTGCTGACCGATATCGCCACGACACTCGTGGCACAGATGCAAAAACCGACACTGGCCTTCCTGATCGGTGGCATGATGCTGGCCGCTCTTGGCAGCAAGCTGGAAGTGCCGGAACCGGTCTACAAGTTCGTGGTCATGCTGCTGTTGCTCAAGGTCGGGCTGAGCGCTGGCATCTCGGTGCGCGAAGCTGACCTTCTGGCGCTGGCGCTGCCAGCCGTTCTGGCGGCCCTCGTGGGCATCGCCATCGTGCTGATCGGCGCTGTCACGATCGCGAAATTGCGCGGCGTGTCGCACATGGACGGCATGGCGACGGCGGGCCTTTTCGGCGCTGTATCGGCCTCGACGCTGGCGGCCGGCATGGCGATGCTTGAGGCCGAGGGGATCAGATACGAAGGCTTTATCGGGGCGCTTTATCCCTTCATGGACATTGCGGCGCTGGTCACGGCGATCGTGCTGGCGCGGATGGCCGCGGCCCGGAAGGCCGCAACTTCGAAAAACCTGCAGGGCGGCACCATCACCATGGGTGGCGGCGGCGGCTTCGGCGGCGGCTTTGACGGCAAGATGGTCGGCGGCATCCTGCGGGACACCTTCCAGAGCGCGGCGATCTCTGCCCTCGTCCTTGGGCTTGCCCTTGGCATCTTCGCCCGGCCCGACGCGGTCTATGAAAGCTTCTATGAGCCGCTCTTCCGGGGTCTTTTGTCGATCCTGATGCTGATCATGGGCATGGAAGCATGGTCACGGCTGAGCGAACTGCGGAAAGTCGCCCATGCCTACGTGCTCTATGCGATCACGGCACCGCTGGTCCACGGGCTTCTGGGCTTCGGCGCGGGGCTGATCGCACATCACTTCACGGGCTTCTCCGCGGGCGGTGTGGTGCTGCTAGCTGTGATGGCCTCTTCCAGCTCCGACATCTCTGGCCCACCAACGCTGCGGGGCGCGCTGCCTGAGGCGAACGCTTCGGCCTACGTCGGGTCCTCGACAGGTCTGGGAACGCCCGTCGCGATCCTGAGCATCCCGCTGTGGATTTGGCTGGCGGATCTGGTGATCGGTGTCTGATCCGAAGGCGGCGGGCCGGTGTTACTTTTCGGCCCGCTCGGCCCCTTCTGCGATGGCCTCGCGCAGACGCTTCTCCAGCGTCCGCTGCTTGCCTTCGGAATAGTATTTCAGCCCGAACATGTCCTTGACATAGAAGGTATCGACCACCTGCTCGCCATAGGTCGCGATGACCGCGTTGGCGATATAGACGTTTGAGGACGCCAGCGTGCGCGCGAGATCGTAAAGCAGGCCGGGACGGTCGCGGGTATCCACTTCGATGATCGTGTAAATCTCCGACCCGTCGTTGTCGAAGGTGATGTGAGTGGGCACCCGGAAAGCTTTTTCGCGCTTCTTGACCTTGTCGCGCGATTTCAGCGCCTCGCGTGCCAGCACCTCGCCCCGCAGGGTTTTTTCGATCATCTGGCGCAGGCGTGGCAGACGACTGGCCTCATAGGCGTTGCCCTCGGCGTCCTGTATCCAGAAGGCATCGGTGACATAGCCGTCCTTGGTCGTGTAGCTGCGCGCGTCGACCACGTTGGCACCCACAAGGGCCAGCGCCCCTGCAAGGCGGGCAAAGATGCCTGGATGGTCGGTCATCACGAAAGAGGCGCGCGTCGCATCGCGGTCCTCGTCGGGGTGCAGGTCGATCCGGATGTCCTCGGGCCCGATGTCGCGCAGCATCTTGGCAAAGGTGATGTGGGCGGTGACATGCAGTCCTTGCCAGTAGGGATCGTAATGCCGTGCGGTTTCTTCCTGAAGCGCCTTGCGCGGCCAGTCCGCCAGCGCCTCACGCAGTGCCTTCTTGGCTTCGGTACCCCGGTTCTCGCGGTTGAGATCCTCTAGCCCCTTCTCCAGCGCACGTTCGGTCTGGCGGTAAAGCGCGCGGATCAGCACTGCCTTCCAGTTGTTCCAGGTGGTCGGGCCCACGCCCCGGATGTCGCAGACCGTCAGCACGCACAGCAGGTCCAGCCGTTTCACCGTCTGCACCGCCTTGGCAAAGTCGCGCACCGTCCGCGGATCGGCGATATCACGCTTTTGCGCCATGTCCGACATCAGCAGATGGTAGCGCACCAGCCATTCGACCGTGTCCACCTCGTCCTGCTTCAGCCCCAGCCTCGGCGCCACCTTGCGCGCGATCTTGGCACCAAGGATCGAATGATCCTCGGGCCGCCCCTTGCCGATGTCATGGAGCAGCAGCGCGGTATAAAGCACCTTGCGGTTCACGCCCCGCTTCAGGATCGATGAGGCGACGGGAAGTTCCTCTTCCAGTTCCTGCTTCTCGATCATCGCAAGATTGCGGATGGTCTGGATGATGTGCTCGTCCACGGTATAGCTGTGGTACATGTTGAACTGCATCATCGCGACGATGGGTTCGAATTCGGGGATGAAGGCACAGAGCATCCCAAGCTCGTTCATGCGCCGCAGCGCGCGTTCGGGATTGCCGTGCTTCAGCAGCGTGTCGAAGAAGATGCGTTGGGCTTCCGCGTCGTTGCGCATTTCGTCGTCGATCAGGTGCAGGTTCGCCTTGATCAGCCGCATCGCGTCCGGGTGGATCAGCATCCCGGTGCGCAGCGCTTCCTCGAACAGGCGCAGCATGTTCAGCTTGTCGGACAGGAAGACCTTGTCATCGACGATGGAAATGCGGTTGTGGACGACCTCGTAGCCTTCCTTGATCTTCGGACGTCGCCGGAAGATGCGCTCAAGCAGCGGTTCGGCCTTGACGTGGATCGCCTCGAGCGACGTGAGGAAGATACGGGTCAGATCACCGACCGAGGTCGCATGCAGAAAGAACGCCTGCATGAAGATTTCGACGCCACGCCTGCCGCCCTTGTCCTCGTAGCCCATCGCCTCGGCGACCTGCACCTGCATGTCAAAGGTGAGCTGTTCGTTCGGTCGGCCCGCCAGCAGGTGCAGATGACCGCGCACCGCCCAGAGAAAATCCTCGGCGGCGCGGAAGGTTTCGTATTCCTCGGGGCGGAAAACACCCTTGTCGACCAGCTCCAAAATCGCGTCGACCTTGTAGATATGCTTGGCGATCCAGAACAGCGAATGCAGGTCGCGCAGCCCGCCCTTGCCCTCCTTCACGTTGGGCTCGACAACATAGCGCTGGCCCTGCTTGATATGCCGCTGGTCGCGTTCCTCCAGCTTGGCCTCGATGAACTCGCGTCCGTTGCCGCTGAACAGGTCCTTTGCCAGTGCCCGGCGCAGCTTGCCGTGCAGCTCAAGATCGCCGGTGATGTAGCGCTGCTCGAGCAGGGCGGTCTGAATGGTGAAATCCTCTCCGCCAAGGCGGATGCAATCCTTGATCGTGCGGGTGGAATGGCCGACCTTCATCTTCAGGTCCCAGAGCATGTAAAGCACGCTCTCGATCACGCTTTCCGACCAGGCGGTCGCCTTGTACGGGATCAGGAACAGCAGATCGACGTCCGAAAAGGGTGCCATCTCGCCCCGGCCATAGCCACCGACGGCGATCACACAAAGCTTCTCGCCCTCAGTGGGGTTCGGCTTGGGGTGCAGCACGCGCATCGCGAAGTCCAGCGTGGTGCGCACCAGTTGGTCGGTGAGGTAGGTATAGGCCCGCGTCATGCCGCGCGCGTCGAAGGGGGCTTCGGCAAAGGCGCGGGCGATCTCGGCGCGGCCCAGTTTCTGCCGTTCGCGCAGCACCCTGACGGCGGCGCCGCGTTGCTTGGATGGCTCCAGATCGGCGCAGGCCGTGCGCAACTCCTCCGCGACGGCCCCGGCGTCAAAGATCGCATCGGGCGCGCTGATCAGGCGCGGAACAACCTCCGCGCCTGTTTCATCGGTGGCTGATGTGACGACGGCCAAGGTCTAGAAACCGGCCCCGCCGAAGGCCTGCGGTGCCCCTTCGAGAATGACGACGCTTTGATTGCGGATGGTTGCCACGGCGAGCCCGCGGTCATTGCTGCCGTCGCGGCGCAGGCGGAAGATGCCGGTGGCCCCCCGGAACCCCGCACCCTGGGTCAGCGCCGCCCCGGTCAGCGCATCCGCGCGACCGGACTTGGCAAGCGCCCCCACGGCGGCGATCCCGTCAAAGGCCAGGCCTGCCAGCGGATGCGGTGCGGCACCGTAGGCGTCGTTGTAGCGCTGGTTGAAGGCCGCCGTCGCCCCCGGATCGGGCAGCGCGAACCAGCCGCCCTGCACACCCGGCAGCGCCAGGGTTTGCGGGGGAATGTCCCAGCGTGTCAGGCCGATGTACTGGGTGGTCGCGGCAGGCACGCCTGCTTCGGGCAGAAGCTGGGCGAAGAGCGGCAGCGCCGAGGCCGAGGAGGTGGTCAGGAAGAGCGCGTTCGCGCCGGAGCTGTCGATGGCGGATTTGACGCGCGGCACGGCAGCGATGACGGATTCCTGGCTGAGCGCATAGTCGACCGTCCCGGCGAGCGTCGCCCCATTGGCCGAGATCGCCTGTTGGATGGCATTGCGGCCCAGCTGACCGGCGACATCCTGCCCATGCAGCACGACGATCCGGTCCTTGCCGCTGCGTTTGGCATAGTTCACCAGCCGGTTGGCGGTATTCGCGAAGGTCGGGCCGAGAACGAAAACGTTGCCCCCTGCGATGGTCGGGTTGTTCGAGAACGACAGCACGTTCACGCCCGCACCCGCAGCGGCAAGACCCGCGGCATTCGCCGCCTCACCGTAGACCGGGCCGAGGATGATCTTGGCCCCGTCGTTCACCGCCTGCGCGGCAGCGGAAGAGGCGGTGGCGGCATTTCCCGCAGTGCCGTAGACGCGCAGATCGATCTGCACTCCGTCAAGGTCCCTGATCGCCAGACGTGCCGCGTTTTCAAGGTTTTGCGCCAAAAGATCGTCACTGCCTGAATCGCCGCGCGGCACCAGCAGGGCCACCGGGACCGGGGCGGAGGTGTCAAGCCGCGGCCCGCCGGACCCCGCGACGGAGCCCATCATGGCGGGATCGCAGGCGGCCAGCAGGAGGGCGAAGAAGGGCAAGACCAGCAGCCGCAGCTTCTTGCGGCCCGCGTCGAAAAAGGCAATCATTTCAAGTTCACTCCCCACTGCCGGAGCGGTGCCCGGGCACCGCGTATGTCGGCAGGATCATAGTGGGTGCGAAAGGCGGGTCCAGCGTGAATTATCAAAAGGTGCCTCTGGCGGCGGGTTTGTACTTTATCGGCGTGCCGATCGGCACCGCGCGCGACATCACGCTGCGTGCGCTCGACGTGCTGGCCTCGGCCGATGTGCTGGCGGCCGAGGATACCCGCTCGCTGCGCAAACTGATGGACATCCACGCCGTGCCCCTCTCCGGGCGGCAGGTGCTGGCGCTGCACGACCACAGCGGCGCGGCCGTGCAGGAGCGGCTGATCGCGGCGGTGCGCGCCGGGCAATCGGTGGCCTATGCGTCCGAGGCAGGCATGCCGCTGATCGCCGATCCTGGGTTCGAGCTGTCGCGCGCCGCAGCGGAGGCGGGTGTGCCGGTGACCTGCGCGCCGGGCCCATCGGCGGTCCTCACCGCGCTCACCCTTGCGGGGTTGCCCACGGATGCGTTCTTTTTCGCCGGATTCCTGCCCAATGCACAGGCCGCACGGCGTGCCGCACTGGAGACCCTGCGCGACATTCCCGGCACGCTGGTGTTCTACGAATCCCCAAAGCGCCTCGGTGCGATGCTGCGCGACGCGGCCGAGGTGCTGGGGGCAGGGCGCGCGGCAGCCGTCTGTCGCGAGCTGACGAAGCGCTTCGAGGAAGTCCGCCGGGGGACGTTGCGCGACCTCGTGGCGAGCTACGCAGAAACGAGCCCGAAGGGCGAGATCGTGGTGCTTGTGGACCGGGCGCGTTCAGAAACTGTTAAGCAAGTTGATATAGAGGGGGAGCTGCGCGTTGCGCTTGAACGGATGACGGTGCGCGATGCGGCAGACATGGTTGCCAAAGCCCACGGCCTGCCACGCAGGCAGGTGTATCAGGCGGCCCTTGCCCTGGGGAAGGAAGATACATGACAGCGGTCGAGATCAGGCATCATCGCGGACGCATGGCGCATTTCGCCGGTGCCGCGGCTGAGGTGCGCATTGCCCAGGATTACGAGCGGCGCGGCTTTGCCATCGCCCGCAGGCGCTGGCGCGGTGGCGGTGGAGAGATCGACCTGATCGTACGGGACGGGAACGGCCTGATCTTTGTCGAGGTCAAGCAGAGCCGCAATCTCGACCGTGCCGCCGAAAGCCTGACGCCCAGGCAGATGCAGCGCATCTGGCGTTCGGCCGAGGAATATCTTGGCACCCAGCCAAACGGCAGCCTGACGGAGGTGCGCTTCGACGTGGCCCTGCTCGACGCGCGGGGCGACATGCGGATCATCGAAAACGCTTTCGGTCACTTCTGACCCATTGCACCTTGCCGCCTGCTGCGCCATCTAGGGTGGGCGCAGCAAGGATGGACCCATGAAAATCGCCTTCCAGATGGACCCCATCGGGGATGTCAACATCAACGCCGACAGCAGCTTCCGCCTGGCCGAGGAAGCGCAGGCGCGGGGACACGCGCTGTTTTTCTATTCCCCGGACAAGCTGGCCTACCAGGAAGGGCGGATCACCGCGCGGGGGCATGATTTCACCGTGCAGCGCGTGCAGGGCGATCACGCGCGACTGGGGCCGGAACACGAGGTCGATCTCGGCGATTTCGACGTGGTCTGGCTGCGTCAGGACCCGCCCTTCGACATGCATTACATCACCTCGACCCATCTGCTCGACCGGCTGAAGGGCAAGACGCTTGTCGTGAACGACCCCTTCTGGGTCCGGAATTTCCCCGAGAAACTGCTCGTGCTGGATTTCCCGCAGCTCACCCCGCCCACGACGATTGCGCGCGATCTGGATACCATCAAGGCGTTCAAGTCCAAGCACGGCGATATCATTCTCAAACCGCTCTACGGCAACGGCGGTGCAGGCGTCTTCCGTCTGGACGAAAACGACCGCAACCTCACTTCGCTGCACGAGCTCTTCACCGGTTTTTCGCGTGAGCCGCTGATCGTGCAGAAGTTCCTGCCCGACGTGTCAAACGGCGACAAGCGCGTGATCCTTGTGGATGGCGAGGCCGTTGGCGCGATCAACCGCGTGCCTGCGGCGGGCGAAACCCGGTCGAACATGCACGTCGGCGGCCGCCCCGAAAAAATCGGGCTGACTAAGCGCGACCTTGAGATTTGCGCGACAATTGGCCCGCTTCTGAGGGAGAAGGGACAGATATTCGTCGGCATCGACGTGATCGGCGACTACCTGACCGAGATCAACGTCACCTCGCCCACCGGCATCCAGGAATTGGAACGCTTCGACGGCGTGAACATCGCCGAAAAGATCTGGGAGGCGATCGAGGCGAAATTGGCATGAGCCTGCGCGCGCGGCTTCTCAACGGCTGGCTGCGGCGGGTCGAGAAACCGTTCCTCGCCCGATGTGAAGACCCCAAGCTGCTGCGCAATCGCTTTGAAACGACGGCCAGGCTCCTTTTCCACCCGCCGCGCGGGACGCAGATGCAGTGGCATGTGCTGGAACATGGCCAACGGCGGATCGAGGTGCTCGACGTGGTGCCCCGCGAGTTGGAGAGCGATGGCGTCATCCTCTACCTGCACGGCGGCGGCTTCGTTTTCGGCAGCCCACGCGTCTATGCCGCCATGGCCGCACAGATCGGCAAGCGCCTGAAGGCGCGTGCGGTGCTGCCGAAATACCGTCTGGCGCCGGAGGCCCCGTTTCCGGCTGCATTCGAGGACGTGCGGCTGGCCTGGGATGGCCTGATCGGCAGCGGTGTGCAGCCCGGGCAGATCGTCATCGGCGGGGACAGCGCGGGCGGGGCGCTGGCGCTGGGATTGCTCGGTCAGCTTGTCGCCGAGAAGATGCCGTTGCCCGCTGGCGTTTTCTGTTTCTCCCCGCTGACCGACATGACCTATTCCGGGGAGAGCTTTGCCAAGAACGCCGAAGCAGAGGTGCTTCTCGCCGCAGAGCGGGCGTCGCATATGGCCGAACTCTATCTTGCCGGGCATTCTCACACCGACCCGAGGGTCAGCCCGTTGTTCGCCGATTTTCAAGTTGCGCCGCCGGTCTGGATCAGCGTGGGCGACACGGAGATCCTCTACGACGACGCGCGCCGCATGGCCGCGCGGCTGAAGGAGCAGGGTGTCGCGGCAACCCTGCACGAAGGTCGCGACCTGCCTCATGTCTGGCCGATGTTCCACAACACCCTGCCCGAGGCGCGCGAGACGCTGGATGCGCTTGCCGCCTGTCTCAGGCAACGACTGGCTGCGCCAGCCTGAAGCTCACGGCCTCGGCGACATGCGGTCTTGCCACGGTTCCTGCCCCTTCGAGGTCGGCGATGGTTCGTGCCACCCGCAGCACCCGGTGGTAGCCGCGCGCAGAGAGGTGAAAGCGTTCGGCCACCTTGTTCAGGAGCGCACGGCCCTCACCGTCCGGTGTCGCGATCTCTTCGAGGCAGTCGCCTTCCGCATCGGCGTTGACCTTCGCGCCCTCAACCCCTTCAAAGCGGATCCGTTGCACCTCGCGCGCGGTGGCCACACGGGCCGCCACTTCCGCTGAACTTGGCCCACTCGCGGGCAGGTCGAGGTCGGAGAAGGCCACCGGTGGCACGTCGACGCGCAGATCGAAGCGGTCCATCAGCGGGCCCGAGATGCGGCCCATGTAATCCTCGCCGCACTGGGGCACGCGGGCGCAAGCCCGTTCAGGGTCTGACAAGTATCCGCATTTGCAGGGGTTCGCAGCGGCCACCAGCATGAAACGGCAGGGGTATTTCACGTGCGCGTTGGCCCGCGCGATCATCACCTCGCCCGTCTCTATGGGCTGGCGCAGGGTTTCCAGCACCATGCGCGGAAATTCGGGGAACTCGTCCATGAAAAGCACGCCGTTGTGCGCCAGGCTCACCTCGCCCGGTTTCGCCTGCCGTCCGCCGCCGATGATCGCGGCCATGGACGCGGTGTGGTGCGGTTCGCGAAAGGGGCGCGCGCGGGAAATGCCGCCTTCGTCCAGAAGCCCGGCGAGCGAGTGGATCATCGAGGTCTCGAGCGCCTCGGCCGGGGTGAGCGGTGGCAGGATCGAGGGCAGGCGCGCCGCCAGCATCGACTTGCCCGACCCCGGTGTGCCCACGAACATCAGGTGATGCCGCCCGGCGGCCGCGATCTCAAGCGCGCGTTTGGCGCGTTCCTGTCCCTTGACCTCGCGCAGATCGCGCGCACTGGGGTCAAGCGTGACCTCGCCCGGCTCGGCGGGGGCAAGCGGGTTCTGCCCGGTGTAGTGCCGCACGACATCTCCGAGAGAGGCCGCCGCGATCACCTCTGCCTTGCCGACCCAGGCGGCCTCGGCCCCCGATCCCAGCGGGCAGAGCAGGCTGCGGTTGTGCGTCGCTGCCGCCATCGCGGCGGGCAGGGCACCGACCACCGGCACCAGCGTGCCGTCGAGCGACAGCTCGCCCAAGGCCACGACGCTTTCCGTGACGTCCGCAGGCAGGATGTCGAGCGCGCCAAGCAGCGCAAAGGCGATGGGCAGGTCGAAATGGCTGCCCTCCTTGGGCAGGTCGGCGGGCGAAAGGTTCACCGTGATCCGTTTCGAGGGCAGTGCAATGGCCATGGAGGTCAGCGCCGTGCGCACCCGGTCTCGCGCCTCGGACACCGCCTTGTCGGGCAGGCCTACGATGGAAAAGGCGGGCATGCCTGCCGTGACCGCGCATTGCACTTCGACCATGCGCGCCTCGACCCCCTGAAACGCAACCGTATAGGCGCGCGATACCATCCCGTGCTCCATGTTGAATTGGTTAATCGGTAAGCAGGGTGTGTTTAGGAATGGTTAACGCCGGAGGTTCTCTTCGGAAATGCCGCGTCAGTAGATGAGCCTCGTTGGCTTACGCCTCGGGCCAAGGCTCCGTCTCAAGCCCCATGTCGTAGGGGAAGGGATGGTAGGTCTTTTTCAGGCCCTCGGCACGCCATGCCTTGAATGCCGGGTCGGCGATCGTCGTTTCGCAATAGGCGCGCGCGCTGTCCGATACCGGCAGGGCATAGCCCACGATGCGGGCCGTGACCGGGGCATAGAATGCATCGGCAAGGGTGTAGCGGCCAAAGAGCCAGGGGCCGTCCTCGGTGCGCATCTTCTGCGCATGCTGCCAAAGCGTTTCGATCCGTACGAGATCGGCAAGCACCCCTTCGGACGGCTGAAAGCCCTGGTTCACATGCTGCAATTGCATCGGGCAGGCGCCGCGCAGCGCGCCAAACCCTGCCGCCATCGCGGCGCAGAGCCAGCGCGCGGTGGCCCGTGCCGCCGCGTCCTCGGGCCAGAGGCCAGCATCCGGGTGACGTTCGGCCAAGGTCTCGGCCATGGCCATGGTCTCGCCCACCACGGTGCCCTCGGGGGTGCGCAGCACGGGGACGAGCGTGGCGGGGGCAACTGGCGCAAGGTCCTCAGCCATGGTGCCGGAGTAGAGCCCCACCATGTGCGCCCGGTAGGGCAACCCGAATTTTTCCAGCATCAGCCAGCCGCGCAGGGACCAGCTCGAGAACGTGCGATCGCCGATATAAAGGTCATAGGTCATGGGCCGGACGTTAGCGGCCAGCGTCGCGGGGCGGCAAACGCTATTCTGTGCTGGGGGCAATCACGGAAGGTGATTGATCCGGTCGACATGCCATGCGCCGTCATCGTGGTGCAGCGTGGTCACGGAAAGGTTGTCGATCTTATGCGCCATCGCGTCATAAGCCCCCACGCCAAGGGCGCGCTGGACCTGCGTCAGGATCACGCCGAAATGCGCCACCGCAATGATCTGGGCGCCCGGATGCGTGGCGTTCATCACGTCCACGACCCGGTTCACCCGCGCCGCCGTCTGGTTCCAGCTTTCCCCGCCCGGGGGCTCGATATCGCCGGGTTTTTCCCAGTAGGCACGTGACAATACCGGATCACGGGCGGCGATGTCCTTGAAATGCATCCCGTCCCAGAGACCGAAATGAATTTCTCGAAGGTCCCGATGGTGCGGCAGGCGGCGACGGGTCTGTGTATGCAGCACGTCCGCCGTGGTGACGCAACGGCTGAGGTCGGAGGAGACCAGCAGCGCATCCGCTGGCAGATGCGCGTGCAGCCGGGCGATCCGGTCGGTGTCGGTAAGATCGGCGGGCACGTCGCGCCAGCCGGTAAAGGTTTTCTGATGCGTGGGCCCGTGGCGCACCCAGTGCCATGTCGTCATGGCAGCCGACCTTTCAGCGACTGCGGCAGTCCCGCCACAACCTGGACCACCAGCCCGGCTTGCTGCGCCAGGGCGATATTGAGCCGCCCCTGCGCCTCGCGGAACTGTCGTGCCAGCGCGTTCTCGGGCACGATGCCCTGGCCGACTTCGTTCGACACAATAACCCAGGGCGCGCGGCAGGCAGTCAGCGCCTCGATCAACGCGTCTTGTTCCGTGGAAAGGTCGCTGTCCTGCATCATGTGATTGGTCAGCCACATGGTGGCACAATCGATCAGCACCGCCTGTTTCTCGGACAGGGAGGCAAGCGCCGGCGCGAGGTCAAGCGGTTCCTCGATTGTTTCCCAGCGCCCGTCACGGCGGTTTTTATGTTTCGCCACCTTTGCGGCAACCTCGTCGTCAAAGATCTGGCCGGTGGCAAGGTAAATCATTGGTAAATCATAGGATTCAATGAATTTTTCCGCCCATTCGGACTTGCCCGAAGCGGCGCCACCTAACACGAATGTCGATGCTGGCAACATTTTTTTCACTTTTTTTGGAACCAATGCGCGGGGACGTGCGTACACAAATCAAAGATGCGTCACAAGACGCCTGCACCCAGGGAAAATTGAAGATGACTTTGCAGACGGCACGCGAATTTTCACTCACCCGCACCGCGATGAAGGCAGAATTGCTGGACGCGGACACCGAATTGGAGCTGGCCTACGCCTGGCGCGACAAACGGGACGAGGAAGCGCTGCACCGTCTGATCACCGCCTACATGCGGCTTGCGATCTCCATGGCGGGCAAGTTCAAGCGCTACGGCGCACCGATGAACGACCTCATCCAGGAGGCCGGTTTGGGCCTGATGAAGGCGGCGGACAAGTTTGACCCCGACCGCGGCGTCCGTTTTTCCACCTATGCCGTCTGGTGGATCAAGGCGAGCATTCAGGACCACGTGATGCGCAACTGGTCGATGGTGCGCACCGGTTCGACCTCGTCCCAGAAATCGCTGTTCTTCAACATGCGCCGTGTGCAGGCCCGTCTTGAACGTGAGGCCGCCGCAGCGGGCGAGACGCTCGACAAACACCAGCTGCGCCAGATGATCTCTACCGAGATCGGCGTGCCGCTGCACGATGTCGAGATGATGGAGGGGCGGCTCTCCGGTTCCGACTATTCCCTCAATGCCACCCAGTCGACCGACGACGAGGGGCGCGAGTGGATCGACGCGCTGGTCGACGACAGCGCCCAGGCGGCGGAGCGCGTGGAAGAGGATCACGACAACGAGAAATTGCGCAACTGGCTTGTCGCCGCCATGCAGGAGCTGAACGAGCGCGAGCAGTTCATCGTGCGTGAGCGCAAGCTGCGCGACCAGCCCCGCACGCTGGAAAGCCTCGGCGAAGAGCTGAACCTCTCCAAAGAGCGCGTCCGCCAGCTTGAGGCTGCCGCATTCGTCAAGATGCGCAAGTCGCTCGAGAACCAGTCGCGCGAAGTGATGCACTTCCTTAACTGACCCGTTCCTGCCTCGGGGCTGGTGCGTCCGGCCCCGCCGTCCTATGCTCCGCCGGGATACCTGCGGGACAAAGGGCGCATCATGCTGGCAGGCAAAAATATTCTCCTGATCATCGGCGGCGGCATCGCCGCCTTCAAATCCCTCGACCTGATCCGCCGCCTGCGCGAACGCGGGGCCGAGGTGACCCCCGTGCTGACCCGCGCGGGCGAGGAATTCGTCACACCCCTTTCCGTCTCGGCGCTTGCAGGCAAGAAGGTCTTCCGCGATCTCTTCGACCTCGGGGACGAGGCCGAGATGGGCCATATCCAGCTTTCCCGCGTTGCCGACCTGCTGGTCGTGGCCCCCGCTACCGCCGACCTCATGGCCAAGATGGCGCAGGGCCACGCCAACGATCTCGCCTCTACCCTGCTTCTTGCCACCGACACGCCGGTGATGATTGCCCCGGCCATGAACGTGCGCATGTGGGAACACGCCGCCACCCAGCGCAACCTCAAGACCCTCAAGGCTGAAGGGATCAGCGTCGTGGGCCCCAACGACGGCGACATGGCTTGCGGCGAATACGGACCGGGCCGCATGGCCGAACCCATGGAAATCGTCGCGGCGATCGAGGCGCGTCTTTCGGACGGTCCGCTGAAAGGCAAGCGCATCCTCGTCACCTCCGGCCCCACCCATGAGCCCATAGACCCCGTGCGCTACATCGCCAACCGCTCCTCCGGCGCGCAGGGCACGGCGATTGCCAGGGCGCTTGCAGCGCTGGGCGCTGAGGTCGTTTTTGTCACCGGCCCCGCTGACGTACCTCCGCCCGAAGGTGTCGAAGTGCTCCGCGTGCAAACCGCCGAGGAGATGCTGAAAGCAGTCGAGGAGGCCCTGCCCGTCGACGCAGGCGTTTTCGCCGCCGCCGTCGCCGACTGGCGCGTCGACGGGGCCAGCGACCGCAAGCTCAAGAAATCCAAGGACGGCCTGCCGACCCTCGCCTTCGCCGAAAACCCCGACATCCTCAAAACCATCAGCCAGATGGACAAGGGCCGCCCCGGCCTTGTCGTCGGATTCGCCGCCGAAACCAACGACGTGATCGAGAACGCCACTGCCAAGCGCCAGCGCAAGGGCTGCGACTGGATCGTCGCCAATGATGTCTCGCCTGCAACCGGCATCATGGGCGGCTCGGAAAACGCCGTGACCCTGATCACCGCCGAAGGGGCAGAGGACTGGCCGCGCATGGGCAAATCGGAGGTGGCCACCAAGCTCGCCGCCCGCATCGCCAAGGCGCTGGGCTAGACCATGGTCGCGATCCGATGCTCCTGGGCCAAAGGGGCCGACAGGTCCCTAGGCCTGCCCCGCTATGAGACAGCAGATGCCGCAGGCGCGGACCTGCGCGCCAACCTGCCCGAGGGTCCGGTGACGCTGAAACCCATGGAACGGGCGCTCATCTCCACCGGGCTGCACATGGAAATCCCGGACGGCTACGAGGTGCAGGTGCGCCCCCGCTCCGGCCTTGCCCTGAAACACGGGATTACCCTGCCCAATTCCCCCGGCACCATCGACAGCGACTATCGCGGCATCGTTGGCGTGATCGTCGTCAACCTCGGCTCCGAGGCGTTCGAGATCACCCACGGCATGCGCATCGCGCAAATGGTTGCGGCCCCCGTCGTGCAGGCTACCTTTGCCGAAACCGAGGTTTTGGGCGCCAGCGCCCGTGCCTCGGGCGGATTTGGATCAACCGGGGTCGACTGATGCTGCTGGTATTGCTGTTGGGGGCCGCCATCTGGTTCGGCGGCGGCTGGATGGGCGTGAACCGCGAGGTGCGCGCCACCCTGCTTGCGCTGCTGTTCGTGGCCGTCCTTGGCATTCAGGTGGCTTTCCCCGAAACTCACCCCTTGCGGGTGGCCACCGGGGGCAGCGCTGGCCTCTGGCTGGTGCTGGGCGGTTTTGTCGTGATCTTCTGGGCCTACCGCCAGGTGATCCTGCGCCTGCGCCAGCGCGCCGGATGGGAACGAGAGGCCCCCGTGCCGCAGACCCAAAAGAAGGACGGCTTCACCGACACTGAACTCAACCGCTACGCCCGCCATATCGTGTTGCGTGAGATCGGCGGGCAGGGCCAGAAGGCGCTGAAAGAGGCGAAGGTGCTGGTCGTCGGGGCAGGGGGCCTCGGCGCGCCTGTGCTGCAATATCTCGCGGCGGCGGGTGTCGGCACCATCGGCGTGATCGACAGCGACACGGTCGAGAACACCAACCTCCAGCGCCAGATCATCCACGCCGACGCCAATATCGGCATGCCCAAGGTCTTCTCGGCCCAAGCCCGGATGGAGGCGCAGAACCCTTTCATCACCGTGCGCCCCTACAACCGCCGCCTGACCGAAGAGATCGCGGGCGAGCTGATCGCCGACTACGATCTGGTCCTCGACGGCACCGACAATTTCGACACGCGCTACCTCGTCAACGCCGCCTGCGTCGCGGCAGGCAAGCCGCTGATCTCTGGCGCGCTCAGCCAGTGGGAGGGGCAGATGTCCGTTTTCGACCCCGCCCATGGCGCGCCATGCTACCGCTGCATATTTCCCGAGGCCCCCGCGCCGCACCTCGCCCCAAGCTGTGCCGAGGCTGGCGTGATCGGCCCCTTGCCGGGTGTCATCGGCTCCATGATGGCGGTCGAGGCGATCAAGCTCATCACCGGCGCAGGCACACCCGCGCGGGGCCAGATGTTGATCTACGACGCCCTCTACGGCGAAAACCGCACCATTCAGCTTGAGCGCCGCGCGGGTTGCGAGACCTGCGGCGGCTGATCCGCGCCAATTTTCCGCATCCGATTGAACCCGCCCCACCGCGCCCCTAGCTTGAGCGCAAAGGAGATACCCCGCATGACGAACCCCCTGCTTGCAGACTGGAACACCCCCTTCGGCCTCGCCCCCTTCGACCGCGTCAAGGACGAAGACTTCGCCCCAGCGCTCGACGAGGCCCTCGCCGCCCATAACGCCGAGATCGACGCCATCGCGACCGACGCGGCACCACCCACCTTCGCCAACACGGTCGAGGCGTTGGAGGCCGCGGGCAAGGCGCTCGACAAGGTGCTGGGCGTGTTCTTCACCGTCGCAGGGGCCGACAGCAACCCCGTGCGCGAGGATTTGCAGCGCGCCTTTTCTCCAAAGCTGGCAGCCCATTTCTCCGAAATCTCCGGCAACAAGGCGCTCTTCGCCCGCGTCGCCGCCGTCTGGGATCAGCGTGACAGCCTTGATCTGACCGACGAACAGGCCCGCGTGCTGATGCTCACCCATCGCGGCTTCGTCCGCTCAGGTGCGGCGCTCGAAGGCGAGGCCGAAAAGCGCATGAAAGAGATCAAGGCACGCCTCGCCGTGCTGGGCACCGAGTTCACGCAGAACCTGCTGGCGGACGAACGTGAGTGGTTCATGGAACTCTCCGAGGACGATCTCGAAGGTCTGCCCGATTTCGTCATCGACGCCGCCCGCGCCGCAGGCGAGGAAAAGGGCGCCGCGGGCCCCGTTGTGACCCTCTCGCGCTCGCTCATTGTCCCCTTCCTGCAATTCTCCCCCCGCCGCGACCTGCGCGAACGCGCCTTCAAGGCGTGGGAGGCACGCGGCGCCAATGGCGGCAAGACCGACAACCGCGCGATTGCCGCCGAAATCCTCGCGCTGCGCGAAGAGCGGGCAAAGCTGCTGGGCTACGAAAACTTCGCCGCCTACAAGCTTGAAACCGAGATGGCCAAGACGCCCGAGGCCGTGCGGCAACTGCTCATGGACGTCTGGAACCCCGCCAAGAAACAGGCTGACGCCGACGCGGAGAAACTCTCTGCCATGATGCGCGATGACGGCGTGAACGCCGATCTCGCGCCCTGGGACTGGCGCTACTACGCCGAGAAACGCCGCGCCGCCGAGCATGACCTCGATGAAGCCGCGCTCAAACCGTACTTCCAGCTTGACCGCATGATCGAGGCCTCCTTCGCCTGCGCCAACCGCCTTTTCGGGCTGGAATTCGCGCCGCTCGACGTCCCGCTCTACCACCCCGACTGCCGCGCGTGGGAAGTCACGCGCGACGGCAAGCACGTCGCCGTCTTCATCGGCGACTACTTCGCACGCGGCTCCAAACGCTCCGGCGCATGGTGCTCCGCCATGCGGTCGCAGGCGAAATTCCCCCACGACCAGGCCCCCGTGGTCATCAACGTCTGCAACTTCGCCAAGGGCAGCCCGGCGCTTCTCTCCTACGACGACGCGCGCACGCTCTTCCACGAATTCGGCCACGCCCTGCACCAGATGCTCTCGGACGTGACTTACGAAAGCGTCTCCGGCACCTCCGTCGCGCGCGACTTCGTGGAACTCCCGAGCCAGCTTTACGAACACTGGCTGGAGGTCCCTGAGGTGCTGGGCGAATTCGCCACCCACGGCAAGACGGGCGCCCCGATGCCGAAAGAGATGCTCGAAAAGGTGCTCGGTGCCGCGACCTTCGACATGGGGTTCCAGACGGTGGAATACGTGGCCTCTGCTTTGGTGGACCTCGCCTTCCACGACGGCGCGGCCCCGGCCGATCCGATGGCGAAGCAGGCCGAGGTACTGGCCGACATCGGCATGCCCGACGCGATCCGCATGCGCCACGCCACGCCGCAGTTCGCGCATGTGTTTTCGGGTGATGGCTATTCCAGCGGCTATTACAGCTACATGTGGTCCGAGGTCATGGACGCCGATGCCTTTGCCGCCTTCGAAGAGGCAGGCGGTGCCTTTGACGCGGACCGCGCGAAGGCGCTGGAACAACATATCCTCTCGACCGGAGGCTCTGCCGATCCGGCGGAGTTGTACGTCGCCTTCCGGGGCCGCCTGCCGGGGGTTGAAGCGCTGCTCAAAGGCCGTGGCCTCGCCGCGTAGGATGGGTGCTTGCACCCATCCTGAAACAGGACGTGGATGATGGGTGCAAGCACCCATCCTACCGTGTCCCCGTGGGGACAGATGGGGTTTGTCGTTCTGCTGGAGACAGTTAGGCGCGTCTTAACACTCAAGTAAGATTGGCAAAGCGACATCTGCGTAGGAGGGTATTGCCTAATACCCCGCGTTCCGGTCCACGAGGTTGATGAACGGCTCCCCGGCTTCGCCCCGCCGGATGTTCTCCACGACCACCTGAGACGCCGTTACCGCTCGCGTCTCCGCCGCGATATGCGGCGTGACCGTCACCTTCGGATGCGCCCAGAAGGGATGATCCTGAGGCAAAGGCTCCACCCGGAACACGTCCAGCGTCGCCCCGGCGATCTGCCCCCTATCCAGCGCCGCCAGTAGCGCGGCGTCATCGATCAGCGGCCCGCGCCCCGGATTGATGATGAACGCGCCCTTCGGCATCAGCGCCAGCGTCCCGGCATTTATCACGTTCTCCGTCGCTGGTGTATCAGGAAGCAGCAGCACCGTGATCTCGCCCCGCGCCAGTGCGTCACGCAAACCGTCCTCACCGTGCAGGCAATCGACCCCCGGCACCTGCTTCGGACGCCGTGACCAGCCCGTCACCCGGAACCCCAGCGCCACGAGCGACTCCGCACAGGCCGACCCCAGCGCGCCCGTGCCAAGGATCGTCACGCCGCGCTCCATCGCCAGCGGCGGCGTGCGCACCTCCCACCTGGCATCCGTCCGGCAGATATCCGTATCCATCCCCAGATGATAGCGCAGCACATGCCCCGTGACCCACTCCACCATGCCCCGCGTCAGCCCCGGATCGACCATCCGCGCGAGCGGTATCTTCAGCGTTTCGTTCCCGACGATCTTCTCGACCCCGGCCCAGAGGTTCAGCACCGCCTTGGCCCGGGTATACGGAGTGAAATCCTGCAACTCGGAATTCGGCGCATAGACGATGTAATCAACTTCCTCGGGGGCAATCTCCATCGACAGATGTGCGTCGATCCCCGCCGCATCAAGCGCCGCGCGCAAGGGTCCTTCGTAGGTCTCCCACCGCTCTGCACGGGCGGCGAAAAGGACGTTCACGGTCATCGCTTACCTCGGTCTGTGGACATGGGCCGATTGCACAAGACCAAAGGCCAAGAGCAGGACCAGCATCGCCGATCCGCCATAGCTGACAAGCGGTAATGGCACACCGACCACGGGTGCCAGCCCCATGACCATCGACATGTTGACGGCGAAGAACAGGAAAAAGTTGAGCGCAATCCCCAACGTCAGCAGCGACGAAAACCGGTCCTTGTTCAGGATCGCGGTCACCACGCAGAAGACGATGATCAGCGCATAGAGGCTGAGCAGCGAAAACGCCCCGATGAACCCGAACTCCTCCGCCAATGTCGTGAAGATAAAGTCCGTATGTTTCTCCGGCAGGAAGTTCAGCCGCGACTGCGTTCCCTGCATGAACCCGCGCCCCGTCCAGCCACCCGACCCCAGTGCGATCTTGGATTGCGTGATGTGATACCCGGCTCCCAGCGGGTCAGCGGCTGGGTCGAGGAAGGTGTCGATGCGGCGATACTGATAGTCGTTCAAAAGCTGCCACGAGGTTCCGCGCGACTGGAAGACTGCCGTCACCAGCCCCACACCAGAGGCAATCACGGCGGCGAAATAGGCCCAGTGCACACCGGCCAGAAACATCAGCCCGCCCCCCGCTGTCAGCAACAGGATCGACGTACCAAGGTCAGGCTGTTGCAGCACCATCGCCGTGGGCACGAGGATGATGACAACAGGCAAAAGCACCCAGAACGGGCGCGAGACCTTCTTGGCGGGCAGCCAGTCGTAATAGGCCGCGAGGAACATCACCAAAGTAATCTTCATCAGCTCCGACGGCTGCAGATCAATCGGACCAAGGTCGATCCAGCGCTGCGCGCCCTTGCGCTCATCCCCGAACAGCGCCACCGCCACCAGCAACAGGAGCGTGCCGCCATAAGCGACGCCCGAGAGGTTCCGCCAAAGCCAGATCGGCACCATGGCCACCACCAGCATCAGCGCAAGGCCAAGGCCGAAGCGTTTCATCTGTGGCTCTGCCCAGGGCGAGAACGACCCGCCGGCCACCGAGTAGAGCATCAGAAAGCCCACACCGCAGACCGAGGCCAGGAGCAGGATCAGCGGCCAGTTCAGGTAGAGAATCTTGCGAAAGCCGGTAGGGACATGTTTGACGGAATATTCAAGATAGCTCATGCGCGGTCTTTCCCGTCGATGGCCGCCTGCGGCTGCAGGTCGCGCAGGCGATTTTGCTGCGCCTCAATCCGGTCGCGGTCGCCTGTCGGATAGGCCTCAAGCGGTGGCTCACCGCCCGCCAGCGCCTGCAGCATCACGTCCCGCGCAATGGGGGCGGCCGTGGTCGAACCGCCGCCGCCGTGTTCGACCAGTACCGACACCGCGTAGCGCGGCGCGTCATAGGGTGCGAAGGCGACAAAAAGCGCGTGGTCCCGCCGCTCCCATGGAAGGTCCTCGTTGCGGGTGACACCGCGCGCGCGTTCGGCGGCGGTTATGTTGCGCACCTGGCTGGTGCCGGTCTTGCCCGCCATGCGCCATTCATCCGCGATGATGCGGCTACGGTAGGCCGTGCCGCGCCGGTCGTTGACGACCTCGTACATGGCGCGGCGCATCTTGCGCAGGTTGTTCTCGTTCATGCCGAGCGGCTCGCCCATGCCGAGGGGTTGTTCGACCCCGTCGATCGACTTGATCAGCCGGGGCGTCACGCTGCGTCCGGTGGCGATCCGCGCGGTCATCACCGCGAGTTGCAGCGGCGAGGCCAGCATGAAGCCCTGCCCGATGGAGGCGTTCACGGTGTCGCCCACGACCCATTCCGCCCCGCGCGCGCTGCGCTTCCAGGCCATTGTGGGGGTAAGGCCGGAGTTCACCGAGGACAGCGCGAGATCGTGCCGGATGCCGAGGCCAAAGCGGTTGGCCATGGCCGAGATCTTTTCGATCCCCACCTTCACGGCGAGGTCGTAATAGTAGACGTCGCAGGACTGCTTGAGCGAATTCCCCAGATCGACCCAGCCGTGGCCCGCGCGTTTCCAGCAGTGGAACCTGCGGCCGGCGACTTCGAGGTGGCCGGGGCAATAGACGGTTTCATCCGGCCCGACGATGCCTTCCTCCAGTGCCGCCATCGCCACCAGCATTTTGAAGGTGGACCCGGGCGGATAGGCACCCTGAACGGTCTTGTTGACCAGCGGGCGGTACTTGGAATTCAGCAGCGGGTCGTAATCTTTGGACGAAATCCCACCGATAAAGAGGTTCGGATCGTAACTGGGGGCAGAGGCATTGGCGACCAGATCACCGCTTTCGAGGTCGATCATCACCACGGCGGCGCTTTCTTCGCCAAGGCGCGCCTGCACGTAGCGTTGAAGTTCCGCATCCACGGTAAGCTGGATGTCGGCCCCCGATTGCCCCTCGCGCCGTGACAGCTCGCGCATGACGCGGCCCGTGGCGTTCACCTCCACCTGCTTGGTGCCCGCCGATCCGCGCAGCACATCCTCTGCGCGGGCCTCGACGTTGATCTTGCCGATCTGGAAGCGGGGGATGCGCAGCAATTGGTCGGGAGTCTCCAGCGCGTCGAGGTCCTTCTGGCTGACGCGGCCCACCCGCCCGACCACATGGGCGAAATCCGATCCGCGCGGGTAGACGCGGGTGAGGCCAACCTCGGGTGTGACACCGGGCAGGGCGGGAGCGTTGACGGAAACTTTCGAGACCTCGTCCCAGCTCACGCCCTCGACGATGGTGACGGGCAGAAACGGGGCGGAGCGCTTGAGTTCGGTGAGCGCCCGCTCATAGGTCTCCAGGTCGATCTCGATGATCCGCGAGAGCCGCGCCATCACCTCGTCCACGTCGCCTGCGTCCTCGCGCACCATGACGATCCGATAGGAGGGCACGTTCTCTGCCAATCGCACGCCGTTGCGATCGAAGATCTCACCCCGCGCGGGCGGAATGAGGCGGATGTTGATGCGGTTTTCCTCGGCCAGCAGGCGGAACTGGTCGGCCTGGTCGACTTGCAGATACCGCATCCGCGCCGCCAACCCGCCCATGAACAGCAGTTGCGCACCGCCCAGCAGCGCCGCGCGGCGCGTGAGCTTGGCGTGGCTTGCGTCGTTTTCTGCGCGGTTGCGTCTCATCCCCGCCCCCTCAGACCCGGTTACCGAGCGCGTCGAGCTCGCCCGCTGCGGCCTTGCGCACACCCATGGCGAAATGCGTGATCGCCACAACAGCAGGATAGGCGAGGATCGTCATCCCCAGTTCCGACAGGCTGAGCGTAAGCGACGGCAGTTCGACCAGCGCGATGGCCAGTGCAATCCGGTAGGAAAAGGTGATCGCGATCATGATCAGCCCGACCGTGATCCATTCGGCGGCGAAATTCGCGTCTCTCAGCCCCCGCGCCCGCGACTTGAGGTTCTCGCAGCCGATGAGCGCCAGCATGGCCCAGAGGCCGGGCGGACGCTGCAAGAGCAGGTCCGCCAGCAGAAAGGCCGACGCGAGGATCGGCGCGGGCACGTATTCCGGACGCCGCATGCTCCAGGCAAGGGCGAAGCATAGCAGGATGTCCGGCCCCGCCCAGCGGCGCGGCGTGGATTCCAGCGGCAGCAGGTGGAAGAAAAGGATGAACAGCGTCAGCACCAGGAAAGAGGCGCGCATCAGCCAGAGCCGGGTTTGCGACAGGTCATTCATTCATGACCTCCTCGGCATCTGCCAATGGCCCCTCGGGCGTGATGATGCGGGCGGTATCGCTGACGTTTTCGGTGCCGTAGTGGCGCAGCACGCGCAGGAATTCGAGCCGCTCGTAGTCTGCCGCAAGGCGCACGCGCAGCCGCCCGCCGGGGTCAAGCGCCACCTGGCCGATCAGCAGACCGGCAGGGAAGACGCCGCCGTCGCCGGAGCTGATGACCCGGTCGCCGGGCCGGACGAGGTCGGGGTTCTCGAGAAAGTCGATGGGCGGCGCGGCCGAGTTGTCGCCCGCCACGATGGCGCGCTGGCCCGAGGGCTGGATGGTTGCGGGGATACGGCTTGCCGCGTCGGTTAGCAGGATCACCCGCGCGGTGTTTTCCGCAACGCCCGAGATACGGCCCACAAGCCCGATGCCGTCCATCGTGGCCCAGCCATCCACCAGCCCGTCCCGCGCCCCGACGTTCAAAAGAACCGACTGGCGGTAGGGAGAGCCTGAATCAGCCAGCACCACACCTGTAATGAAGGTCAGGCGAGGGTCGAGGCGCACGTTGTTCAGATCAAGCAGGCGCGCGTTTTCCTGTTCGAGTTGCAGGGCGGCCTCTTTCCATGCCTGCATCTGGCGCAGCTCGCTGCGCAGTTCCTGGTTCTGTTCGGCCAGCCGCTGGTAGGACTGGAAATCGCGCAAAAGGTTTATGGTGCCTGTCACCGGCGCCATGGCCCAATCGAGGTTCGGCACCAGCCGGTCGGTGATCTGTGCACGAAAGCGCTCGACACGGGGGCTGTCGATCCGCCAGAGCAGGAAGGTCGCTCCCAACAGGAGAATCAGCACGGCCAGCAGCAACCGCTTCAGCGGGCCTGTATAGTCGCTGCCGTTGGTGCGGTCTTGTGCCATACCGTTGCGTCCTCGGCCCGCATGGGCTTGGTTGCGAGTGTGCCAGTGCGATGGGTCCCGGATCAAGTCCGGAACGGTTCACATTTGCGCCGCGTCAGCTGTCGTAGTCGATGGCGTGACGCAGCTGTTTTTCGTACTCGAGCGCCTTACCGGTGCCGAGGGCCACGCAGTTGAGCGACTCGTCGGCAATTGAGACAGCAAGACCCGTCTGTTCGCGCAGCGCGAGATCGAGATCGCCCAGAAGCGCGCCGCCCCCCGTGAGCATCACGCCCCGGTCCACGATGTCGGCGGCAAGGTCCGGCGGCGTGGTCTCAAGCGCGGTCATTACCGCTTCGCAAATCTGCTGGACGGGTTCGGCCAGTGCTTCGGCGATCTGGGCCTGGGTGACTTCGATCTCCTTCGGGACACCGTTCAACAGGTCGCGGCCCCGGATCTGCATCGAGGTGCCGCGCCCGTCGTCGGGCATCCGTGCGGTGCCGATGGAGGTCTTGATCCGCTCGGCAGTGGTCTCGCCTACCAGCAGGTTCTGCTGACGCCGCAGGTAGCTGATGATCGCCTCGTCCATCCGGTCTCCCCCGACACGGACCGAGCGGGCATAAACGATGTCGCCCAGCGACAGGACGGCCACCTCGGTCGTACCACCGCCGATGTCCACGACCATGTTGCCGGTGGGATCGGTGATCGGCATGCCCGCGCCGATGGCCGCCGCGATGGGCTCTGCAATCAGCCCCGCACGCCGCGCGCCGGCGGACAGCACGGACTGGCGGATCGCGCGCTTCTCAACCGGGGTCGCGCCATGGGGCACGCAGACGATGATCTTGGGCTTGGAGAAGGTCGAGCGCTTGTGCACCTTGCGGATGAAATGCTTGATCATCTCCTCGGCGGTGTCGAAGTCCGCGATCACGCCCTCGCGCATCGGGCGGATTGCCTCGATCGAGCCGGGCGTGCGGCCCAGCATCAGCTTGGCGTCCTCACCGACGGCGAGCACCTTCTTGACGCCGTCCTTCACGTGATAGGCCACCACTGACGGCTCGGAGAGGATCACACCCCGGCCCTTGACGTAAACCAGCGTGTTCGCCGTGCCGAGATCAATCGCCATATCGGATGAGAACAGCCCACCCAGATTTCCAAACCAGTTCATGACAGCTTGTACCTTGTCGCATACCAACGCGGCCCGCGATTCTCGCCGGGCCCGGATGAGCGCTGTTATAGGGACCGCCACGCAGAGGCGAAAGGGGGTGTTTGGACCGGTTGGGCATCTTGCCGCCTGTGCCCTATATTGCCCGGTAAGTTGACCAAAGGAGACCCTCGCCATGAAGAAGATCCAGACCCTCGGCGTGCATCACATCACCCTCACCGGGGCAGACCGGCAAAGCAGCATCGACTTCTGGGAAGGGGTGCTGGGCATGCCCTTCATCTTCGACCAGCCCAATCTCGACAACGACGACGAGGGGCATCTCTATTTCGATCCCGGCGACGGGCGGCTGATCACCATCTTCACCAACGAGAACCGCAAGCCGGTGCATGACCGCACGCCCACCGATCCCGGTTGCGTGCATCACCTCGCCTTCGAGGTCGATCACGCGATGTTCGACCAGGTGCTGGAGCGGCTGGAAGAGCGCGGCATTCCGAACTCTGGCGTCAAGGACCGGGGCTTCATGCACTCGATCTATTTCAAGGACCCGCTGGGCCTGCTGATCGAGCTTGCCTGCTACAACTTCATCCCGCCGCGCGGAAGCAGCCATGCCGAAGTGATGCTGGAAGCCCACAAGCTGCGCGTGGCGCGCGGTGCCAAGGCCATCGAACGCGAACACCTGGCCGATGCGGCCGTGATGATCGTCGAGCGCTCGCAGCGGTCCCTGAGCGAGGATCGCGGGGCGAAAAACCCCTATAAATAAGACGCCAGAGGCACCGCCCGGCGCGATCCTTTGAAGTAGCGCGGTCTCAACCGTCGGAAATGAGTTGTAATGGAAAGATGAAGCGCAAGGGCGGTCCCTTCATCTTTCCACTACAACTCATTTCCAGACAGTCACGCCAGCGCTGCGGCCCATATGGCGATCCTCATGCTGTAGGTCGGACAAATTTGTCCGACCCACCCTGCTGTCAAACGGGGCTAGCCCACGTCCTTGTAGCTCACCTCGCGCTTGTCGGTGCCACCCTTGGCGCGGCGCACCAGCAGGCGGTTGAGCGCGTGGATATAGGCCCGAACCGAGGCTACGACCGTGTCCGTATCCGCCGACTGGCCGGTGACGATGCGCCCGTCTTCCTCCATCCGCACGGACACCGTGGCCTGTGCATCGGTGCCCTCGGTCACCGCGTGCACCTGGTAGAGTTGCAGGCGCGCGTTGTGGGGCACGATGGCCTTGACGCAGTTGAAGGCCGCATCGACGGGGCCGTCGCCGGTCTGTTCGGTCTTGTGCTCCTTGCCCTCCACCTCCAGCGTCATGCGCGCCTGATTGGGGCCTTCGGTACCGCAGACCACGTGCATCGACACCAGTTTGATGCGGTCCTCTTCGGGGTCGGTCGTGGTGCGCATGAGCGCGATCAGATCGTCCTCGTAGATTTCCTTCTTGCGGTCGGCCAACTCCTTGAACCGGACAAAGACGTCCTTCAATTGGTTGTCGCCCAGCGTAAACCCGAGGTCTTCGAGTTTGGACCGCAAAGCGGCACGGCCGGAGTGCTTGCCCATCACGATGTTCGTCTCGGTCAGCCCCACGTCCTCGGGGCGCATGATCTCGAAAGTTTCGGCGTTTTTCAGCATCCCGTCCTGATGGATGCCGCTCTCATGGGCAAAGGCGTTCTTGCCCACGATGGCCTTGTTGGGCTGCACGAGGAACCCCGAGACGGCCGAGACACGGCGCGAGATGTTCATGATCTTGGTGCTGTCGATACCCGTTCGGTAGGGCATGATGTCATTGCGCACCTTCAGCGCCATGACGACCTCTTCAAGTGCTGTATTGCCCGCGCGCTCGCCCAGACCGTTGATCGTGCATTCGATCTGCCGCGCGCCGGCCTCGACAGCGGCAAGGCTGTTGGCCGTCGCCATGCCCAGATCGTTGTGGCAATGGGTCGCAAAGATCACCTCGTCCGCGCCCGGCACGTTCTCGATCAGTTTGCGGATCAGGTCGGCGCTCTCGCGCGGCGCGGTATAGCCTACGGTGTCGGGGATGTTGATCGTCGTGGCCCCGGCCTTGATGGCGATTTCGACCACCCGGTAGAGGTAATCAAGCTCGGTCCGCGTGGCGTCCATGGGCGACCATTGCACGTTGTCGCAAAGGTTGCGGGCGTGGGTCACCGTCTCGTGGATGCGCTCGGCCATCTGGTCCATGTCGAGGTTCGGAATTGCGCGGTGCAGGGGCGAGGTGCCGATGAAGGTATGGATGCGCGGGCGTTTCGCGTGTTTCACCGCCTCCCAGCAGCGGTCGATGTCGCCGAACTGCGCGCGGGCGAGGCCGCAGATCACCGCGTTCTGAGTCTGCTTGGCGATCTCGGAGACGGCGGCGAAATCGCCTTCCGAGGCGATGGGGAAACCCGCTTCGATGATATCGACGCCCATGTCGTCGAGCAGGCTGGCGATCTCCAGCTTCTCGGCGTGGGTCATGGTGGCACCGGGGCTTTGTTCGCCGTCACGGAGCGTCGTGTCGAAAATCAAGACGCGGTCTTGTTCTTGCTTGGTCATGTCAAAAGTCTTTCGTTCTGCTGTTGTCATCCGTGGCGCGGTGCAAACCCTCTGAGCGGACGCGCCGGGATGGCACGCTCAGAGGCGGATTAGCAGCAGCAGGTTGGCACGCAGCAGGCCCGCGCGGCGGCGCGGGGCGGACAGGATATGTGCGGCGTGTGTCATGGGGCAACTTTATACGCCCGCGATTTCAAATGGGAAGGGGGATGTTTCACTTTTGCTGGTCCCGGTGTTGACCTGTAAAAAAGCAGCATTGAAGCGGGGCAGCGCGCCGCTAGGTCCCTGCCCATGAGCAAGACATTAATACTGGGCGCCTCGGGCGGGATCGGCAGCGCGCTGGCTGCGGCCTGTGCGGCAAAAGGCGAAGAGGTGCTGCACCTGTCGCGCAGCGTGGACGGGTTCGACATCACCGACGAGGCGTCGGTCGCGCGGCATCTGGGCGCGCTGGAGGGGCCGTTCAGGCGGGTCGTCGTGGCGACAGGTGCGCTCGAGATCGACGGGGCGGAGCCGGAGAAGACCATCAAGGCCATCGAGGCCAAGGCGATGATGGACCAGTTCGCCCTCAATGCCGTGGGGCCTGCGCTGGTGCTGTCCCATGCGCATGACCTTCTGCCGCGCGAGGGGCGGTCGGTTTTCGCGGTGCTCTCGGCGCGCGTGGGGTCCATCGGGGACAACAAGATCGGCGGCTGGATCAGCTACCGTTCGGCCAAGGCGGCGGTGAACCAGGTGGTGCATACGGCGTCGATTGAACTCAAGCGCACGCACAAGGAGGCGGTCTGTGTCGCCCTGCATCCCGGCACGGTGGCGACGGCCTTTACCGAGA
Organism: Sulfitobacter sediminis; assembly: GCF_040811725.1. Taxonomy (NCBI): domain Bacteria; kingdom Pseudomonadati; phylum Pseudomonadota; class Alphaproteobacteria; order Rhodobacterales; family Roseobacteraceae; genus Sulfitobacter; species Sulfitobacter sediminis. Next base: position 91,301 of record NZ_JBFNXX010000013.1, on the reverse strand, counting down.
AATACCTCGGCCGCCACCCGGCGGTGCAGCCCGAGGAGGCCGCGCGCAATCTGTTGGCGGTGATGGACGGGCTAAGTGTCTGTCAGACCGGGCAATTCTTCGACTGGGCGGGCAAGGAGGTGCCGTGGTGAGCCGTCTTGTTCTGGTGCTGGGCGATCAGCTGTCGATGGACCTGTCCGCTTTGAAGAAGGCCGAGAAGGGCAAGGACATCGTGGTCATAGCCGAGGTCTCGGAAGAGGCGGGATATGTCAAACACCACCCCAAGAAGATCGCGCTGATCTTTGCCGCGATGCGCAAGTTCGCCAAGGCTTTGGAGGAGGACGGCTGGGAGGTGCGTTACACCCGGCTGGACGATCCGGACAACGCGGGCTCCATCGTGGGCGAGTTGCTCAGGCGGGCCGAGGAGACGGACGCCCCCGGCGTGATCTGCACCGAGCCCGGAGAATGGCGTCTTATCAATAAGTTGCGCCATGCGCCGATCAAGACGCATATCCTGAACGACGACCGTTTCATCGCCTCCCACAAGGAGTTCGAGGACTGGGCCGAGGGCCGCAAGGCGCTGCGGATGGAGTATTTCTACCGCGAGATGCGGCGCAAGACGGGGCTGATGATGGAGGGCGATCAGCCCGCCGGAGACAAGTGGAATTTCGACCACGACAACCGCAAGCCAGCACCGGACGAGGTGACGCATGAATGGCCTTTGTGGTTCGAGCCGGACGCCGAGGTCGAGGAGGTTCTGGCGCTGGTAGAGGAGCGGTTCGCGGACCACTTCGGGGACCTGCGACCCTTCGGCTTTGCCACCACGCGGGAGCAGGCGCTGAAGGCGCTGGATCACTTCGTGGCCAAGGCCCTGCCCAAGTTCGGGGACTATCAGGATGCGATGATGGAGGAGAGTGCGTTTCTCTATCACGCGGTGCTGTCGCCCTATATCAACCTCGGGCTTCTGGGGCCGCTGGAAGTTTGTCAGGCCGTTGAAAAAGCTTGGAAAAACGGAGATGCACCGATCAATGCGGCGGAAGGATTCATCCGCCAGATCATCGGCTGGCGGGAGTATGTGAGGGGGATCTATTTCCTTGAGGGGCCGGAGTATGCCGGGCGGAACGGGCTGAAGCAGGAGCGCGATTTGCCTGCCTTCTATTGGGGGGCGGAGACCCGGATGAACTGCGTGGCCCATGCGGTGGGCCAGACCAAGGAACACGCCTATGCCCATCACATCCAGCGGCTGATGGTGACGGGGAACTTCGCGCTGCTGGCGGGGGTCGATCCGCACCAGGTGCAAGAGTGGTATCTGGCGGTCTATGCGGATGCCTACGAATGGGTCGAGGCACCGAACGTCGTGGGCATGAGCCAGTTCGCCGACGGAGGCATCATCGCGTCGAAACCTTACGTGTCTTCAGGGGCTTACATCAACCGGATGTCGGATTACTGCAAGGGCTGCCACTATTCGGTCAGCAAGAAAACCGGGGAAGGGGCCTGTCCGTTCAACCTGCTTTACTGGCATTTCCTCGACCGCCACCGGGAGCGGTTCGAGGGCAATCCGCGCATGGCGCAGATGTACCGGACGTGGGACCGGATGGACGAAGAGAGGCGCGAGACGGTGCTGCGCGAGGCAGGGGAGTGGCTGGACCGGCTGGAGGCGGGCGAGACCGTTTGAGGCCAGCGGCAGCGGAATTTGCACGATAGCTTCTCTGGGCTATGTCCTGCGCGCACTTTAGAAGCGGTCCAGAAAGGCGGTTCATTCGGCTTGGCTGAATAAAGGCTTGCCGTTACACGCGTGTCTCACTGCAATGACCGTTTTCCCGGAAAGGATAGCCAGAATGATTGCCTACGTCACCGTTGGTGCTGACGACATCGCGGCCGCGGAACGTTTCTACTCGGCGTTCCTGCCGGCCCTTGGCTACACGTTGGAAGAATATCACGGGGATCTGAGCTACATATTGCCAAGGCAACCGGGCCAATCCATCGCCCTGCCGGATTTCTACGTCAAATCGCCCTTCAATGGAGGCCCGGCCACGGCGGGAAACGGTACGATGATTGCATTCGAGGCGCGCAGTCAGGAACAGGTGCGTGCGCTTCATGCCGCCGCGGTCGCCGCAGGCGGTTTTGACGAGGGGCAGCCAGGCTTCCGCGCTGCTTACGGGCCACATTTCTACGTGAGCTACCTTCGTGACCCTCATGGCAACAAGATCGCATTGTTCTCCAGCAATCCGGACGAACCAGGGCGCGACGATTAACAACGGCTTCCAGGACAGTCCCGCGCGCGGCTTTCCCCGGAACAGCTACAGGCAAAGATGGCGTTCCCGTCACCCGTTCAGATCCTCAAGTAACCGACCGTGGCGCTGGGTCTCTTCCACGACCTGTCCGAAGGTGCGCAGCCCCTTGCCCTCGAGGATCGGCAGGAGAACCACCAGCGCTTCGGCGGTCGCGCGGGCGTCACCCAGCGCGGTGTGACGCGTGTCGGGGGGCAGGTCGACCGACAGGCGCGCGCAGAGGGTATCGAGAGAATGGTCGTCTGTCGTCCCGAAGACCACCGCCGAGAGTAGCACAGTATCCAGCACCGGATGGGACCAGTCCACGCCCATGTCCTTTTCGTGTTTTTGCAACAGGCCGATGTCGAAGGGCGCGTTGTGGGCAACGAGGACGGAATCGCGCGCGAAGTGATGCAGCGCGCGCCCGGCCGCGGTGATATCCGCCGCGCCGATCACGTGATCGTCGGTCACCCGGTGAATCCTTGTCGAGGCCGGGGGGATCGGTCGGCCCGGGTTGACGTAACTGTCGAACACTTCGCCATCCACGATACGCCCGTTGAGGACCCGCACCGCGCCGATCTGAACGATGGCATCCTTTTCCACCGAGAGGCCGGTTGTTTCCGTGTCAAAAGCCACGAAGCAGAGATCCCGCAAGGGCGTGTCCCTGATGTCCTTGATCTCGGCCCTGTTCATCAGGTCGAAGTCAAAGACCAGTGGCCGCGGCGCAAGACGCCGTGTCTGGGCTGGCTTGGAATCGATGAAGATCATGTAGCCATCGTTGCTGAGCGCCTTGAGCCGGGCGTCGAAGCGTTGGCTTCCCGAGCTGTCGCGCAGGGTGACCGGCACCTCGACCGATGCCTCGCCGAGACGTGTCAGCGCTTTATTCAGAACCTCGGTATCGAAGTAATCACCGATTGGCGCGCGCAGCCGCGGGTGCGCGATACTCGACATCACATCGGCGGCCTGCGTGTCGTAGAGCACGATTTCCAGCTTGGAGTTCAGAAGGATCGTTGCCACGGGAGCCTCGGTCAGGACCGCCGTGAGCCTTTCGGATTCGACCCTGAGCCGTTCCGTCTCGCGCGCGATCCGGGTTGCCATGTCGGTGACCGAGGCACTGGCGGTGCGCGACAGCGCCTGTGCCGCTGGGGCGAGATCGCCGAGATAGCGGGCGCCATGAACGTCAAGATCGGTTTGTACGCCGGAATGGGCGCCAAGCCGCAGGTTGGCCGACAGCCGGTCGATGGGCTTGGCGATGTTTTCGTCGAACAGCAGCCAGATGCCCAGAACGAGGCCGGTGTTGAGAAAGGCGAAAACCAGAAAAGCCGTCACGAAGGGCGAGGCAGGCAGGGCCTCTTCCGCGCGGGCCCAGCCAAGGGCCATTGCGCCCGCTGCCAGCGCGCCCCCGGCCAGCGCAAGAAGGGCGAAGAACAGGAAGATACGGAGGCGCAGGCTCAGGGTGGCGAACATAACTAGGTCCCGCACACCAGTTTCAGGATCGGATCGTTTTCGGCCATCGGCTGCCAGTCGGCGTTGACGATCGTGCCATCGGCGGCAAACTCGGCGCCGTCGATTAACAGGGCAGAGCGGGCCCCGGCACAGTCGAAGAGCATCGGCGCCTGGTTAACGGGCGACCAGCGCCCGAAGAAGTAGAGATCGGCAAGACGTTGATCGGGCAGGTTTTCGTGTGTGCGGGCCGTTCCGGTATCAACGGCAACGAAGCGCTTTGTATAGGGCAGCAACTGGGTCCAGGGACGGAACCAGCTTTGCTCTTGCACTGTGGTTGCGACGGCGATGCCTTGGGGCAGCTGGTCCGAGGTCCGATCGAACCAGGTGTATTCATTGTAGATTGTCATTGCGATCATGCCGAGGCCTGCGGCGACCGGCATGACCCACTTGGGAAGGCGGCGGCCCGTCACGATGTTCAGCAGCATCGCGACACCGGCGCAGGCGATCCCGGCAAAAACGGTGGCTATGAGTTCTATGAACATAAGCTTACCCTAACGTGCCTTTGCCGGAGCCCACAGCGGATTGCATGGTTTTCACCACGACGAAGGCGTCGCGCAGGTGGCTGCGCTCGAAATCCGAAAGCTCCGACGGATTGAGATAGTTGCCCGGCTTCCCGCCGGTCTTGATCTGGCTCGCCTGATGCTCAAGCCGCATGGTGGCAATGAGATCATAGGCGTCGAGAAGGTCCGCGCCGCCCGATTTCGACAAGATTCCCGCCTCGATGGCGGCCTCCAGCCGGGCGCGGGTGTTCACAGGGCGCAATTGACCCTGCAGGCTGTATATCCGCGCAAGATCGACAACGGGAACGACGCCGCTGTGCTTGAGGTCAAGGTGGTTGCGGTGACTGCCCGAGCGGATCGTCGCGAGCCCCCGAAGCAGGCCCAGCGGCGGCTGGTGCTTGAGCGAGTTCGAGATCATATGCGCGGTGAAGATCGAATTCCGCGAGGCGGCCTTTAGGGTGTCGCCCTGCAAGCTGTCGAAGAGGTGAGTGTCGCCGCCGATGGGTCTGAGATCGAACATGACCGAGGACAGCATCTGTGCCTCGGGGTTCGGCTTGGCGATCCACGACTGGAAATAGTCGCGCCAGACCCGAAGCGGCTGACACCATCGCGGGTTGGTCGCCATCATGTCGCCGGGGCAATAGAAATAACCGCAGCGGTCAAGCCCGTCGCTGACGAATTGCGCGAGGTTGGCGAAATAGGGCATCTGCGTGTCTGTCACCGCATCGGAGAGGATGAGACAATTGTCCTGATCCGAAACGCCCGTCTGTTCCTGCCGTCCCTGTGAGCCGCAGGCGAGCCAGAGATAGGGCACCGGAGGTGGGCCAAGGCGCGCTTCGGCCAGTGTCAGCAGCCGGCGGGTCGCGGTGTCGGCGATATCGGTAATCAGGCGGGTAACGACCTCGTGGCGGTTGCCGGTATCGACCAGTTGCACCAGCAACTTCGGGATCTCGGCTGTTGCGCGCGCCATTTCCGCGACATCATCCGCCTTGGCGATCCGGCCGACGAGGTCGGCCGAGGACATGGCCTGTGCGCGGGTCAGATCGGTCTGGGTGACGATCCCCATGAGACGGGTCCCCTCGACGATGGGAACATGGCCGATCCCACGTTCGACCATGAGGTGCAGAACGTCCGTGACCAGCGCCTTTGGACCAAGCGTCAATGGATTGGCTGTGATGATCGTTCCAACGGGCGCATCGGGATCGGCGCCATCGACGATCACCCTTCCGTTCATGTCGCGAAGCGTCACGATCCCCGCAAACCGGTCGCTGTCCCCGACGCAGATCGACGAAATGCGACGGTCGCGCATCCGTTCCGCCGCGACACGGATCGGGGTGTCGGGAGCGCAGATAACCGGATCGCGGGTCATCAATTGTTCGACCTGCATCGTGCCGAGGTCTCTGCCTTCAGAGCGCGGGGGACGCCGCCTGTCAAAGAACCTGGCGACCGGCGGATGCGCCTCGATCAGGTCGAAGAAGATTTTTGCGGGCAGGACGATCAGCGTGGCCTGCGCCGTGACAGTGGCGGTGCGCTGCGACAGTTCATTGCGCAGAAGCCCGCGTTCTCCGAAGGAATTGCGGGGCCCAAGGATCGACAGCTGGACGCCGGTGTCGTTGGTGATTTCGATCTCGCCCTCGAAGATGATGTAGAGGGCGGTCACTTCGTCGCCCGTGGCAAAGACAGTGGCGCCAGCGTCGAGCGACCGGGCTTCGCATGTGTCGGTGAGGGCTGCGAAGGCCGCCTGCGGCAACCGGTCGTAGGGGTGCACCGATGCGAGGAACTGGATCAGGTTGTTCGGAAGGGTCATGTCACCGACCTTGAATGAGGTGTCCTGCCCGCAGGAAGGCGGACAGGACGAGCGTAGCATGGGAGACGCCCCCGCGGTTCGCGAGGGGCGTCGCCAGTCTCAGTGGCCCTCGATCGCGGCGCCTGCGCCACGGGGCACACGGACGCTCTCGACGAGGTCCTTGATGTGCTGCGGGGTCTCCTTGGTCATGCCAGAGACCACGTAGGCCACGGCAAAGTTCACCGCCGCGCCGATGGCACCGAAGGAGGTGGACTTGATCGGCCCGAGCAGGGGGTCCGCATCCGTGAACGAATTGGTGTCCGGGATAAAGAACCAGCCCTTGTGCAGGAAGATGTAGAGCAGCGTGACCACCAGACCGGCCAGCATACCCGCAACCGCGCCCGCGTTGTTGATGCGGGTCGAGAAGATGCCCATCATCAGTGCAGGGAAGATCGAGGCTGCCGCGAGGCCGAAGGCCAGCGCCACGGTTTGCGCCGCAAATCCCGGTGGGTTGAGGCCCAGAAGGACCGCGACCACAATCGCCGCCGCCATCGAGATACGCGCCGCCATCAGCTCTGACTTTTCGGACATGTTCGGGGTCAGCTGACCCTTGAGCAGGTCATGGGAGACCGCCGAGGAGATAGCCAGCAACAGGCCCGCCGCCGTTGACAGCGCGGCCGCGAGGCCGCCCGCTGCCACAAGGCCGATCACCCAGCCCGGCAGGTTCGCGATCTCGGGGTTGGCGAGGACGAGGATGTCACGGTTGAAGTTCGTGAGCTCGTTCCCCTGCCAGCCGTTGGCCTCGGCCTTGGCTTGCAGGTCGGCGTTGGCATCGTTGTAGTACTGGATCTTGCCGTCGCCGTTCTTGTCTTCCCAGCCCAGAAGACCGGTTTTCTGCCACGTCGCCATCCAAGCATACTCGGGATCGGATTCGATCTGCTCGACGCTGACCGCTTCGCCGTCCGTGCCATTGGGCCACATCAGCTCGGAGATATTGAGCCGCGCCATGGCACCCACCGCAGGGGCGGTCAGGTACAGCAGAGCGATGAATACCAGCGTCCAGCCGGCGGACCAGCGCGCGTCGGAGACCTTGGGCACCGTAAAGAAGCGCATGATCACGTGCGGCAGACCCGCCGTGCCGATCATCAGCGACAGCGTGAAGAGCACCATGTTGATGGTCGAGCCATGGGCCGCCGTGTATTCGGCAAAGCCGAGGTCGGTGACGATCTGGTTGAGCTTCGCGAGCAGCGGCTCGCCGCTTTCAGTGGACCCAAAGAGACCCAGCGCCGGGATCGGGTTACCCGTCAACTGCAGCGAGATGAAGACCGCCGGAATCGTGTAGGCGGTGATCAGCACGCAGTACTGCGCCACCTGCGTATAGGTCACGCCCTTCATGCCGCCGAAAACGGCGTAGGCGAAGACCACACAGGCCCCGATCAAGAGACCCCAGAAGGCGTCGATCTCAAGGAACCGACCAAAGGCGATGCCCACGCCCTGCATCTGGCCGATCACGTAGGTGATGGAGGCCACCAAGAGGCAGATCACCGCCACCATGCGTGCGGTCTTGGAGTAGAACCGGTCGCCGATGAACTCGCTGACCGTGAACTTGCCGAACTTGCGCAGATAGGGGGCCAAGAGCAGCGCCAGCAGCACGTAGCCGCCCGTCCAACCCATCAGGAAGGAGGAGTTGTCATAGCCGGTGAACGCGATGAGGCCCGCCATCGAGATGAAGGAGGCCGCAGACATCCAGTCAGCCGCCGTTGCCATCCCGTTGGTGACCGGGTGAACGCCGCGACCGGCGGCGTAGAATTCGGATGTGGAGCCCGCGCGGGCCCAGACCGCGATGCCGATGTAGAGCGCAAAGGACGCGCCCACGAACAGCAGGTTGAGTGTAAACTGATCCATTGTGATTATTCCTCGTCCACGCCGTGTTCCTTATCGAGCTTGTTCATGCGCCAGGCGTAGAAGAAGATCAGGATCAGGAAGACGATGATTGAGCCCTGCTGGGCAAACCAGAAGCCAAGGTCGGTGCCGCCCACGGCGATCCCGGCCAGAAGCGGGCGCAGGATGATCCCGAACCCGAATGAGACCAGCGCCCAGATGACGAGACTGATCAGGATGAGACGCACATTGGCTTGCCAATAGGCGTTGGTAGAGTTGCTTTGATCGGACATTGATTTTGTCCCTCCTCCGTTTGTGGCCGGAACCCCGAATGCGGTCCCGGTCATTGATGGCGTCATGCCGTGGCTTGCGACACGACGCTGTTCAGTTGGGCGGCAATCTCGTCGATGGCCCCCATCGCCGGGACGCGGGAAAGCGCCCCTTTGGATTCGTAGTAATCGATCAGCGGCGCGGTCTGGGCGTGGTAGGCCTCGAGCCGCTGCGCCACGGTCTTTGCGTTGTCGTCCGCGCGGCGCTTCATGACGGTCGAGCCGCACTGGTCGCAGGTTCCCGGTTTGGCCGTCGGTTTGAAGCTGTCGTGGTAGCCTTCGCCGCAGCCGCCGCAAGTGAAGCGGCCCGAGATCCGCTCGACCATTGCCGCGTCCTCGACCTCGAGGCTGATGGCGGCGTTGATGCGCTGACCGGTGGCGTCCAGCAGCGCGTCAAGCGCCTTGGCCTGCACGGTCGTGCGGGGAAAGCCATCGAGGATCACGCCGCGGGCGCAATCGGTCTCTGCCAGCCGGTCGCGCAGGATGGCGATCACGATCTCATCGCTGACCAGATCGCCCGCCTCCATAACGGCCTTGGCGCGCTTGCCCGCCTCCGTGCCCGCTGCGACAGCAGCGCGCAGCAGATCGCCGGTGGAAAGCTGTACCAGCCCGTTGGTTTCCTGAAGCATCCGGGCCTGTGTGCCCTTGCCCGCCCCGGGAGGGCCGAGCAGGATCAGAACAGGCGCGGTGGTGGGTGTCGCAGAACCGTCCATCACTGGTCCCTCCGGTTCATGCGGTTGGCAATCAAATCATCAACGACCGACGGGTCGGCCAGCGTCGAGGTGTCGCCCAGCGCGCCGAAATCATCTTCGGCGATCTTGCGTAGGATGCGGCGCATGATCTTGCCCGAGCGTGTCTTGGGCAGGCCGGGCGCCCATTGGATGAGGTCGGGCTTGGCAATCGGGCCAATCTCGGAGCGCACCCAGGTCTCGAGCTCCTTGCGCAGCGCGTCCGACGGCTCCTCGCCGTTCATCAGCGTTACATAGGCATAGATGCCCTGTCCCTTGACGTCGTGCGGGTAGCCCACCACGGCGCTCTCGGCGACCTTGGCATGGGCGACCAGCGCGCTTTCCACTTCCGCGGTGCCCATCCGGTGGCCCGAGACGTTGATCACGTCATCGACGCGGCCGGTGATCCAGTAGTCGCCGTCTTCGTCGCGGCGGCATCCGTCGCCGGAGAAATAGTAGCCCTTGTAGTCGCTGAAATACGTCTTTTCGAACCGTTCGTGGTCGCCCCAGACGGTGCGCATCTGGCCAGGCCAGCTGTCCTTGATGCAGAGCACACCCTCGACACCGTTGCCCTCGATCACCTCACCGCTGGTGGGTTCCAGCACCACGGGCTGCACGCCGAAGAAGGGCTGCTGCGCCGCGCCGGGCTTCAGGGTCGTGGCACCGGGCAGGGGGGTCAGCATGTGACCGCCGGTCTCGGTCTGCCAGAAGGTATCGACGATGGGGCAACGGCCTTTTCCGACCACCTCGTTGTACCAGTTCCAGGCCTCGGGGTTGATCGGCTCACCCACCGAGCCAAGGACGCGCAGGTCGCTCAGATCGTGCTTTTCCACCCATTCGTTGCCCGCGCCCATGAGCGCGCGGATGGCGGTGGGGGCCGTGTAGAACTGGTTGACCTTGTGCTTGGCGCAGACCTCCCAAAAGCGGCCCGCGTCGGGGTAGGTAGGCACGCCCTCGAACATGATCGTGGTCGCGCCGTTCGCAAGCGGGCCGTAGACGATGTAGCTGTGGCCGGTAACCCAGCCCACATCTGCCGTGCACCAGAAGACATCGCCGTCGTGATAATCGAACGTGATCTCATGGGTGAGCGAGGCGTAGACCAGGTAGCCGCCGGTCGTGTGCACGACACCCTTGGGTTGCCCGGTAGAGCCGGAGGTGTAAAGGATGAAAAGCGGGTCCTCGGCGTTCATCTCCTCCACCGGGCAGTCGGCAGAGGCTTCCGCCATCAGCGCGTTGCAGTCGTGATCGCGGTCCGTCCATGTCGTCTGGCCGCCCGTGCGCTTGACGACGAGGCACTGCACATCGTCCTTGCAGTGCAGTAACGCTGCGTCGGTGTTGGATTTCAGCGGGGTTTCTCGTCCGCCTCGGGGCGCATAGTCAGCGGTGATGACAAGCTTGGCGTCACAACCGTTGATCCGCGCCCCGAGGGCGTCCGGGGAGAAACCGGCGAAAACGATGGAATGAATGGCCCCGATCCGGGCGCAGGCCAGCATGGCGTAGGCTGCCTCGGGGATCATGGGCAGGTAGATGACGACGCGGTCGCCTTTCGTAATGCCCAGTCCCTTCAACACATTGGCCATCTTGCAGACCGATGTGTGCAGATCGCGGTAGGAGATGTGCAGCGCCGCGTCCTGGGGGCTGTCGGGCTCCCAGATGATTGCCGTCTGATCGCCGCGCGTCTCAAGGTGGCGGTCGATGCAGTTGGCCGCAACGTTCAGCGTGCCGTCCTCGAACCAGCGGATGTCGATATTGCCGGGTGCGAAGGACGTGTTCTTGACCTTGCTGAAGGGCTTGATCCAGTCGAGGCGCTGGCCCTGCTCGGCCCAGAAACTTTCGGGGTCGTCGACCGATGCGGCATACATCTGCGCATAACGCTCGGCATCGACATGCGGAGCCTTTTCCGGAGCTGCAGAAGACGCAGTCGGCGTATCAATATCTGTGTCTAACATCGGTGTCCTCCTCGCATTGCGCTACCGGACGATCGTTGATGGAACCGGCAGCTGCTGAGGCTGGACATTACAGGCAGTTGTAAAGTTCTGTGCCCGGGACATGCCGGGAGAAGCGTTTTTTTGTAAATTTCTGGTCCAAAACAGTAGAGTTTTCGTTAATAAAATTACACTCGGAAAAATTTTCGAATGATTTCTGTAGATTGCTGCATGCGTGGTCTCATGCGGCCGCCACTCAATGTATACAAAAGTATACATTCTGATCGGCAATACCCTTCTCGACGGGCTGCGACATTTTGGCAGGGCTTGTCCGCCGTCGGGCTTCCGATCGACATAACGAACAGTTTTTGGGTCAGGCGAACCGAATCCCTTGCACTGGTTGAGTATGGGAAACGCCCCCGACTCGGGGCGTTCAGCCTAGTCCGCCGTCAGCCACTCATCGAGCGTGGATTTCACCTCGTCCGGCCAAGGCACCGAGGTGTGCTTGTCGAGGTCAGAGGCCGCCAGCACCTGCGTGGAGTTCCAGCGCTTCTCGCCTTCGCAGCTGATTTCGTGCTTGAGCGTGACCGAGGACCGCCCGACGCGCACGACGCGGAGATCGAAGGTGAGTGTCTGGCCAAAGTAGGACGGCACCGAGAAGTCGCAGCTGAGGTGTACGGTGGGCGTGCCCCAGCGCTCCTTCCAGATGATCTCGTGCCAGGGATAGCCGATGTGTGCCCAGAACTCCTCGTTCACGCCGTTCAGCAGGTCGAGGTACGACGGGAAATAGGCGGTGCCCGAGATATCGCAGTCGCCGAAGCGCAATTCGCGGGTGGTGGTGAAGACTTTGGTCATTGAGATCAGCCGCTGATGTCAGAAGGTCCGGTTTCTTAGCCGATGCGCGGCGTGATTGATAGGCGCGAATGTAGGGATCGGACGCGGATGTGACCGTGTTGCCCCGGCGGGCGCTGCGGCAAGATGGCACGGGCGGATTGGTGCCAAGGGGGTAACAACCCCGTGAGCAGATGTTCATCCCTCGCCGGGCCTGCCTTAGCTTTTCTCCCGAGTAAATGCCTGTGTTATTCTGTGCACGCGCCCGCAGGACGGGTTGGCCCGGCCCGGCGCGAGATGAGGAGTTCAATCCATGTCCATCAAGTTTCCCGCTCGCCGTTCCTTTCTTGCCGGTGCCGGTGCGCTGGCGCTGACCGGCACCTCTGGCCTGCGCCTGCCCACGCGGGCGGCGGGGGTGACGCCGACGCCGACGTTGCGGGGCGGGGCCAACAACTATCGCCCCGGTGCCCCTATCGTGGAGCGGATCGGTGGCGGCGGGTTCTGGATGACCGGGACCGTGCGGCGCGCGGGCGACGGGATGCCGCTGGCGGGTCAGCGTATCCAGATCTGGGCGCATACGACCGAGGGGCATGAGCGTGATCCGCAGAGCCACGGGGCGACGTTGACGGATGCCAACGGGGAATTCCGGCTGGAGATGCCGCAGATCGTGCCGGCCTTTGGGCAGGCGCACGGGCATCTGGCGTTTGATAGCGAAGGGTTCGAGACGGTGTTCCTGCGGCCGGTGATGGACAGCCCCAAGGATACGACGCTGGCGGCGCATTTCGTTCTGAAGCCTGTGTGAGATTGCGGCGGCGATGGCCCGCAGGCTGCTGATCTGGGGCGCGCTGGCGCTGGTGGTGCTGGTGCCGTTGGGGCTGGCGGCGGGGTCACCGCTGCTGGCGTGGCGGGAGCCGGTCTATATCGTGGCGGGCTTTGCCGGGGTGCTGGGCATGGTGCTTTTGCTGGTGCAGCCGTTGCTGGCCGGTGGTTTGTTGCCGGGGCTTGAGGGGCTACGTGGGCGGCGGGCGCATGGGTTTGTCGGGCTCGGGTTGGTTGTTGCTGTCGTTGTGCACGTGGCGGGGCTGTGGGTGACAAGCCCGCCGGACGTGGTGGACGCGCTGCTGTTGCGGTCGCCGACGCCGTTTTCGGTTTGGGGTGTGATCGCCATGTGGGCGATCTTCACCGCCGCCGTGCTGGCGCTGGGGCGGCAGAAGCTGGGGCTGCGGCCCCGCGTCTGGCGGTTCGGGCATACGGGGCTGGCGCTGGTCGTGGTGGCGGGCAGCGTGGTGCATGCGCTGCTGATCGACGGGACGATGGAGAGCATGTCGAAGATTGCGCTGAGCGCGCTCGCCTTGCTTGCCACGCTGAAAGTGGTGGGCGGGCTCTGGATGTTCCTGTTGCGCAGGCGCGAGAGAGCCTGAGCGTCAGCCGTGTGAGGCGCGGCTATCCGCAGGCGCCTCCTCGCGGTCGAACATGCCGTAGTCGCGGATCACATGGGCGATGCGCAGGTGGTAGTCGGTGAGGATGCCCGCGCGGCCCTTGGCCTGCGCCTTGCGGTGCGCGGCGAGTTTGCGCCAGCGGGCGATGGCCTCTTCATCCTCGAAGAAGGACAGCGACAGGAGCTTGTCGGGGTTCGTCAGGCTTTGGAAGCGTTCGACCGAGATGAAGCCTTCGACCTCGTCCACCATGGGGCGCATGTCGGCGGCGATGTCGAGGTATTCTCCCTTGCGGTCGCGGTGGGGCAGGACTTCGAAGATGACGGCGATCATGCGGGGTCTCCATGTGGGGCGGAGGCGAGTTTCAGGAAGGTGCGGTCTTCGCGCAAGAGGAACTTTTCGGATTGGGCGAAGGCGTAGTTTTCCTGTCCCAGCGGATCGGCGGCGAGGCGGGCGCGGTAGGCTTCGTATTCCGCGAGGCTGGGGATGTTGTAGATGCCGTAGGCGAGGGTGGAGGAGCCTTCGTGCGGGGCGTAATAGCCGATGAGGTCGGCACCGCAGCGGGGGATGGCCTGGCCCCAGTTCCGGGCGTATTGCTCGAATTGCGCTTTCTTGGTGGGGTCGATCTGGTAGCGGATGATGCAGGTCAGCATGGGTGTCTCCTTGTCTTTGCTGGCCCTGGTTTAGCGGATTGATCGGCGTGGATGCTTCGGCTAGCATCGAAGTATGAAAGAAGGTCCTGATATCTCCCGCATCGCGGCGCTGATCGGTGATCCCGCGCGCGCCAATATTCTGACGGCGCTGATGAGCGGGAAAGCCCTGACCGCGACCGAGCTGGCGGCGGAGGCGGGCGTGACCGTGCAGACGGCGAGCGCGCACCTGGCCAAGCTGGAAGGTGGCGGGCTGATCGCCATGCGCAAGTCGGGGCGGCACAAGTATTTCCGGCTGGCGGGCGATGACGTGGGGCACGTGCTGGAGGCGCTGATGGGGCTTGCGGCGGGTGCGGGGCATCTTCGGACACGGACCGGGCCGAAGGATGCGGCACTGCGCGAGGCGCGGGTTTGCTACAATCATCTGGCGGGGGAGAAGGGGATCGCAATGTATCGCGGTCTGCTGGCGCGCGGTGTGGTTGTAGAGAACGGCGAGGCGGTGACGCTCACGGACGGCGGTGCGGATTTCCTGCGCGACTTCGGGATCGACGTCGACGGATTGAGCCGGGGGAAGGCGCCGCTCTGCCGGTCGTGCCTCGACTGGTCGGCGCGTGAGACGCATCTGGCGGGGAGCTTGGGACGCGCTTTGCTGGCGCGGATGCAACAGATGGGTTGGGCCGAGCGGGTCGAGGGGACGCGGGTGGTGCGGTTCTCGGACAGGGGGGAACGGGGGTTCGCCGAAAGGTTTGGTTAAAGCTGCCCTGCCTCGACCAGTTCGTTGATCCCGTGGCCTAGGAATTCGGTGCGGAAGGAATGGCCGCCCTCGAAAAGGCAGAGTTGCAGTGTTTCGCCCCCGGCGTTGCTGCGATTGCGGCAGGTCAGCGGGCCGATCTTGTAGTAGGCCGACGCTCCGAAGCCGCCGAATGTCTCGTACATGGAAAGGGCCTCTTCGACTTCGCCCTGATGGGTCTCGCCGATGGGGCGACCCTTGAGCGGGACCGTTTCGTCCTGCGTGCCGTGGATGTGGACGATGCTGGCCACGGGCGCGGCGCAGGCGTCGGGCGGTTTCAGCCAGAAGGTGCCCGAATAGGGGATGAAGCCCGCGAAGAGGCCGGGGCGCGCGCAGGCGAGATTCCAGACCATCATGCCGCCCGCCGAAAAGCCCGACGCGATGATGCGCGCGGGGTCGATGTGGTGGTTCTGGGCGGCGTCTTCCAGGACGGCCTCGAAATAGGCGAACTCGGCCGCGCCGGTGCTGTCAAAGGTGCGGGGGCCGAAGGGCAGGTCCCAGGAGCCGTTTACGCCCTGCGCGGCGATAAGCGCATAGCCCGCGTCGGACAGCATCCGGCGCATCGAGCCGTTGCGCATCACGCCCGCGGCCGAGCCGCGATAGCCGTGGGACCAGACGACGGCGGGCACCATGCTGTTGCCGTCCCAGCCCTCGGGCATGGCGATGCGGTAGATGCGGTCGCCGACCGGGCAGTCGCTGTCGGGGCCACAGGCGAGTGCGGGGGTGGCGAGAGTGAGGAGGAGAGCGAGGAGCAAGCGCATGGGGGGAGGATGGCGCGGCGGCGCGCGCTCGGCAAGTCACTTCGGTGTGGGGCGTGACTGCCTGACGTTGCGCGCGTGGTGAGGGCGGGAGTGGAGTTGTAGTGGAAAGATGAAGCGAGGGGGTGCGCCCGGCAGGGCGGAGGTGGCGCGGGCTGTGGCGGTCAGGGGCGGTGGGTCGCGAGGAAATGACGGGCGGTCTCGGCCAGTTCGACGACGGTCACATCTGCCAGCACCATCTCGGGGACGACCTGATGGACGCCGTTCTGCCTGCCAAGGCTCCAGGACCTCAGGCGCCGCCACGGAGTCTGGCGATCACGAAAAGCGACGGGGTCTTTGAGTGCAAAGCCGAGGAAACCGTTTCGCCGCGAATCCTGAAAGGCGCGCACCTCCGCGATGTCGGCCCATGAGACCGGATCGACGTAGTAGCCGGAAATGCCTTTGTCATCCATGCGCAGGGCGACCGCATTGCGGCGGGCGAGGGCGAAGAAGTAGAGCGCGAACCAGCCGAAGAAGGCGGCGGTCAGCAGGCCTGCTGCGATCAGCCAGTCAAAGATGCCGATGGAGAGTGGGAAAGCGACAAGGCAGAGGACGAAAACCGCGATTGCAGCCAGAAGCGTCTCGAGCAGGACGCAGCGGCGGCGGTTGATGCGGACGAGGACCGGTTCCATCAGCCGCTGGGATCGCGCCAGCGGTTGACGATGGGATAGCGGCGGTCGAGCCAGAAGGCGCCCTTGGTCAGGCGCGGGCCGGGGGCGGACTGGAAGCGCTTGTATTCGGAGATGTAGATCAGGTGTTCGACTTTCTTGGCCGTCTCGCGGTCGAAGCCTGCGGCGACGCAGTCAGCGATGGAGCCGTTCTGGTCGACGAGGATATCGAGAAGCGGGTCGAGGATCGGATAGTCGGGGAGCGAGTCGCTGTCCTTCTGATCGGCGCGCAGTTCGGCGCTGGGGGGCTTGGTGATGATGTTCTCGGGGATCACGGCGCCCTCGGGGCCTTTCATCCAGTCGCGTATGTTGGCGTTGCGCCAGCGGCAGGTTTCGAACACGCGGGTCTTATAGAGGTCCTTGATCGGGTTGTAGCCGCCCGCCATGTCGCCGTAGATCGTGGCGTAGCCCACCGCGACCTCGGACTTGTTGCCGGTGGTCAGGAGCATCTCTCCGAACTTGTTGCTGAGCGCCATGAGCAGGAGGCCGCGCAGGCGAGACTGGATATTTTCCTCGGTGAGATCCGGTTCGCGGCCTTCGAAGAGGGGGGCGAGGGTGTTGGTGATGGCCTTGCGGCCTTCGGTGATCGGGACGAAGTCGTAGCGGCAGCCGAGATTTTCCGCGAGGGCCTTGGCGTCGTCGAGCGAGGCTTGAGACGTGTATTCGGAGGGCAGCATGACGCAGCGCACGTTCTCGGGCCCCAGCGCATCGGCGGCGATGGTTGCGACGATGGCGCTGTCGATCCCGCCCGAGAGGCCGAGGAGGACCTTGTTGAAACCCGTCTTGCCCATGTAGTCGCGCAGGGCCTGTACCATGACGCGGTAGTCGGCCTCGTAATCGTCGGGGAAAGTGGCGAGGGGCTGGTCGGTGATGCGCCAGCCCTCTGGCGTGCGCTCCAAGTCGACGTGGTGGATCATGGCGTCGAAGGCGGGCATCTGCATGGCAAGCTTGCCGCCGGGGTTGAGCCCGAAGGAGCCGCCGTCGAAGACCTGGTCGTCCTGCCCGCCCACCATGTTGAGGTAGATGAGCGGCAGGCCGGTTTCGATCACGCGGGCGACCATCATGTTCATCCGGGTGTCCATCTTGCCCCGGTAGTAGGGCGAGCCGTTGGGGACGAGGAGGAATTCCGCGCCGGTCTCGGCGAGGGTTTCGGAGACCTCGGGGTGCCAGGCGTCCTCGCAGATGGGACTGCCGATACGGGTGTTGCCGACGGAGTAGGGGCCTCCGAGGGGGCCGCTGTCGAAGATGCGGACCTCGTCGAAGACGGTTTCGTTCGGAAGCTCGTGCTTGAGCACGCGGCTGGCGATCTTGCCGTTCTTGAGGATGAGGTAGGCGTTGAAAAGCTCGGTGCCTTCGGCCCACGGCGCGCCGATGGCGAGGGCGGGGCCGTCGGCGCAATCGGCGGCCAGCTGTTCGATGTGCGTCATCACGTCGAGCTGGAAGGCGCGCTTCATCACCAGGTCCTGCGCGTTGTAGCCGGTGATGAACATCTCGGGCAGGGCGACGAGGTCCGCGCCTGCCTCCTTGCCTGTCTCCCATGCCTCGCGCGCGAGGGCGGCGTTGCCCGCCAGATCGCCGACGGTGGGGTTCAGCTGGCCCAGGGTGATGCGGAAACGGTCTGCCATGGGGTGCCCTTGTGCATTGTCCTGCATGCCATGTAGCAGATCGTGCCCGGGGGAAAAGGGGGATTGGGGCGTTGGGCCGCAGGCGCGGGGCTGGTTCCCGCCATGGGGAAGGACCTGTTTTCAAAAGACATTGCCCCCCTTCGCCCCTACGCTTAGGCTGATCTGAGACGTTTTTCGATGCTGATGGGTGGGTTTCAAAAGATGTATCTGCGCGCTGGACTGGTCTGTCTGTTGCTTCTGCCGCTGCAAGCGCTGGCGCAGGACGGCGAGGTGCTGACCAAGCAATACGACGATGGCGGCATTTACGAGGGCACCTTCCGGGGCGGGCTCCAGCATGGGCAGGGGACCTACAAGCTGCCCAATGGCTACGAATATTCCGGCCAGTGGGTCGAGGGCGAGATCAAGGGCGAGGGCGTGGCGCGCTTTCCCAACGGGTCGGTTTACGAGGGGAATTTCGACAAGGGCAAGCCGGATGGGTTCGGCAAGATCACCTTTGCCGATGGCGGCACCTATGAAGGCGAGTGGCAGGCGGGTGCGATCATGGGGCAGGGCATCGCGCTTTATGCCAATGGGGTGCGTTACGAGGGCCAGTTCCGCAATGCCAAGCACCATGGCAAGGGCGTCATGCAGAGCCCCGGCGGGTATGAGTACAAGGGCGACTGGGTGGACGGCGTCAAGCAGGGGGTCGGGACGATCACCTACCCCGATGGTGCGGTCTATGAGGGCGAGATCACCGATGGCAAGCGTAGCGGCAGCGGGACGCTGACCATGCCGGACGGGCTGATCTACGTGGGTCTATGGAAGGACGGGCAGATCGACGGGACGGGCAAGTTGACGCAGCCCAACGGGGACGTCTACGAGGGCCAGCTTGTGAACGGCCGCCGCGAGGGGCAGGGCAAGGTCATCTACCAGAACGGCGATGTCTACGAGGGAGCGTTCAAGGATGACCGCCGCGACGGGCAGGGGACGTTCACCGGCACCGATGGCTATGTCTACAGCGGCTCATGGGTCGCCGGGCAGATCGAGGGGCAGGGGCGGGTGACCTATCCTGACGGCTCGGTTTACGAGGGGGAGTTCCGGAACGATCTGGCAGACGGGCAGGGCAAGATCACCTATCCCGATGGCTCGACCTATGAGGGCGAGTGGAAGGCCGGGGTGATCGAGGGGCAGGGGCGTGCCACCTATCCCAATGGTGTCGTTTACGAGGGCGGCTTTGTGAACGCGCGCAATGACGGGCAGGGGGTGATGACCTATGCCGACGGCTACCGATACGAGGGCGGCTGGAAGGATGGACAGCGTCACGGGATGGGCACGGCGACCTATCCGGACGGAACGGTTTACCAGGGTGAGTTCCTGAACGGGCAGCGCAACGGCAACGGCACGATCCAGATGGCCAGCGGGTTCCGCTACGAGGGTCAGTGGTCCGAGGGCGAGATCGAGGGGCAGGGGACGGCGACCTATGCCAACGGCGATGTCTACGAGGGGACCTTCGTAGACGGCAAGCGGCAGGGCGCGGGGACGATGCGCTATGCCACGGGCGAAGAGGCCAGCGGCGAGTGGGAGAACGGGGCGCTGAGCGAGGGGGGATGACCCGCGCAACAGGGGTATTCATTGCCTGTCGCTCTGATTTCGGTCGCTTCGTCGTCAACGTGAGAAGAGCATGAAGGTCGAAATCTGGTTCGAGTTTGCCAGCACTTATTCCTACCTGACGGTTTGCCGCGCGCCTGCGCTGCTTGAAGAGGCGGGCGTTGATTTCCTTTGGCGGCCCTTTCTGCTGGGTCCGATCTTTCGTGACCGTGGGATGGAAACGTCGCCCTTCGTGACTGACGGGCTTAGAGGGGCTTACATGTGGCGCGACATGGAGCGGCGCGCGGCGCACTTTGGCTTGCCATTCGCACGTCCCGGGACATTCCCCGCCAACGGCCTGCAGGCCGCGCGGGTCATGACAGCAGCGCTGCAGGAGCCATGGTGCGGTGCTTTCGCGCGCGATGTCTTCGCGGCGCAATTCGCGCGGGGGCAGGACATATCGGATGTCGCGGTCTTGCGAGAGGTTCTCGCGGGGCAGGGGGGGGACGCCGATCACTGGCTTGCCCGGTCGCAGCAGGACGATACCAAGGCCGCCCTGAGGCAGGCCACCGACCGTGCGCGGGAATTGGGGATTTTCGGCGCGCCGAGTTTCGTTGTCGGGGACGACATGTTCTGGGATGACGACAGGCTTGAGGATGCGATTGGATGGGCACAGGGTACACCGCATTAGGATTGCCGCCTGTCCGATCCCGAAACTGGCAAAGCGAGGATGAAGGATGGCTAGAACGAATACCGAAAGAGGCGGGGGCGGGCCAATCCTCAGGCTGTTTCAGGTGCAGACCAAGCCGGGGTGCGCCGCCGAATTGCTTGCAAAGTTCGCGACAACCTCGGCAGCGGTCGTGCAGGGTGAGCCGGGCAACCTGGGGTACTTCTTTGGCGGCGGCGTTGAGAGTGACGAGGATTACGTCGTCTTTTCGTCTTTCTGGAAGGACCTCGATGCCGTGAAGCAGCGCTTTGACGCGGATTGGCAGGTGTCTTTCCTGCCGCCCGGGTACGAAGACCTGATCGCGGAATGCTCGGTCCGGCACATTGATCTGTCCGGCGGCTGGAACGTCGATCTGGGCTAGGGGACGGGCCGTCCGGGCGAGGTGACGGGGCAGGAGCGACTTTCGCCGCCCCTGCCCGGTCAACAAAGGCTTAGAGCAGCAGCTGGTAGCTGTGCGGTACGTAGGCGTAGCCGTCGCCGTTCTTTTCGACGTAGCCGAAGGCGGGCCAGGGCATGTGGTAGCCCACGAAGGGGATCGCGTCGGCGGACAGCATGTCGAGCACGCGGCGGCGGGTGGCGGCGGCAGCTTCCTTGTCCATGTCGAACTTTACCTCCCAGTCCGGGTGCGCGAGCGACCAGACGTAGTGGTTGGCGAAATCGGCACCGAGGTAGAGCTGCTTGCCATCGGATTCGATGAGGTAGTTCATGTGGCCCGGCGTATGGCCGAAAGCCGCCATGGCGGTGATGCCCGAGGCCACAGAGCCGCCGTCGCCGAGGAAGGTCATCTTGTCGGCGAGCGGCTTAACCTTGCCGTCAAAACCTTCGTTGCCTGCTGCCGCCCAGTGGTCGTACTCGGCCTGGCCGGTGACATAGCGGGCATTGGCGAAGGTCGGGGCGTCGCCCTGCATCAGGCCGCCGATGTGGTCGCCGTGCATGTGGGTCAGGACCACGATATCGACCTGATCAGCGCTGTAGCCCGCCGCCTGAAGCGCGGCGAGCGTGCCGTCGGGGTTGAGGCCGGTGTCGAAAAGCACCAGTTCGGCCCCGGTGTTCACCACGGTGGGGGTAAAGAAGAACTGAGCGGCGTCGGTGGGCAGGTGGGCGGCGGCGGAGACCTCGTTGAAGGTGTCGGCATCCACGTTCATGCCGAAGATGGTCTGCGGCTCGGGGCGGGTGGCGGTGCCGGCAAGGATGGTGGTCACGTCATAGCCACCCAGCTTGACGCGCTGATAGGGGGCGATGGACATTCCCTGCATCGGCGCAGAGGCGCGCAGGCTTGTGGCGGTGGCAGCAAGGGGGAGGGCGGCGGCACCGGCCAGCGCGGCGCGGCGGGTGATCTTGGTGTTCAGGGTCATTTTCGGTCCTTTCTGCGGAATGAACGCGGCTATGGTAGGGTGGACTTGCTTGACGCCAAGTCAGCCTGGGGTCGTGGGCGATCATTTTTTCGTTAGCGGGAGGACGCATGACGGAGGTTGAGGCATTTCTGGCGGCGGTGGCGCCGCCACGCAGGCACGCGGAGGCCCTGCGGCTCGATGCGTTTTCCCGTGAGGTGACGGGTTGGGCCCCAGTGCTGTGGTCCGGCTCGATGCTGGGCTATGGCAGCTATGACTACACCTATGCCTCGGGCCGGTCGGGGACGTGGTTCGCCACCGGTTTCGCGCCGAGGAAAGCCAAGCTGTCGATCTACATCATGCCGGGATATGCGGATTTCGGGGATATCCTTGGGCGGTTGGGAAAGCACACGAAGGGGAAGTCGTGTCTCTATCTAAACAAGCTGGAGGATGCGGATATGGATGTGCTGGTGGAACTGGTGCGGGCGGGGCTGGAAGATTTGGGGAAACGGTGGGAGGTGAAGGGGAGTTGAGGGGGATCTGTCCGATAGGCGGACTTTGTTGCCTGCCGAGTCTTTCGGATCGATTCTCACAAGTGAAACCGCCCGGCGTAGTCCGGGCATCGCCCGACTCCCCCCGGTAGGGCGATTTTGCAACGTATCAATCAGAATTGACTTCCGAATTTCAGGGGATGTCGAGCGCCGCTCGATCGCTCCAAACACGCTCTAGGTCGGTCGATACCCGGACTGCACCTCATGTCATGAATTGGCTCAAAACCAAACTTTGCCCGACGTTTCGTAGCTGCCTGCGGCTGCCCCTCCGCTGGACAATTCCCCTGCCCTGTGACACTTCACCCCGACTACGAGGAGTCGATGCTTATGTCCCAGACCGTCACCCGTTTTGCCCCTTCGCCCACGGGTTATATCCACGTCGGCAACCTGCGCACGGCGCTGATGAATTACCTCATCGCGCGCAAGGCGGGGGGCACGTTCATCCTGCGGATCGACGACACCGATCCGGAGCGGTCCAAGGAGGCATACGTCGACGGGATCAAGCAGGACCTCGACTGGCTGGGGCTGCACTGGGACCGGGTCGAGCGGCAGTCGGAGCGGCTGGACAAGTACCACGAGGCGGCGGACAAGCTGCGCGAGATGGGGCGGTTCTACGAGGCCTTCGAGACGCCGACGGAGCTGGATCTGAAGCGCAAGAAGCAGCTGAACATGGGCAAGCCGCCGGTTTATGATCGGGCGGCGCTGAGCCTGTCGGAGGCGGAGAAGGACAAGCTGCGTGCCGAGCGTGGGAATGGTGTATGGCGCTTCAAGCTCGACCAGCACCGGATCGAGTGGCATGATGGGATTCTCGGGGATATCTCGATTGACGCGGCGAGTGTGTCGGACCCGGTGCTGATCCGGGGCGATGGGCAGATCCTTTATACGCTGGCAAGCGTTGTCGACGATACCGAGATGGGGGTGACGCATGTGGTGCGCGGCTCGGACCATGTGACCAATACGGCGACGCAAATCCAGATCATGCAGGCGCTAGGGTTCGATCACCCGTCCTTTGCGCATCATTCGCTGCTGACCGGCCCGCAGGGTGAGGCGCTGTCGAAACGGCTGGGCACCCTGGCGCTGCGTGATCTGCGCGAGCAGGGGGTGGAGGCCTATGCCCTGCTGAGCCTGATGGCGCGGTTGGGGTCGTCGGACCCGGTGGAGCTGCGCACGGACATGGAGAGCCTGATCGAGGGGTTCGATCTGTCGAAATTCGGCTCGGCACCGACGAAGTTCGATGTGAAGGACCTGTTCCCGCTCACGGGCCGCTATCTGCAGACGCGGGATTACAAGGATGTCGCGCAGTGGATCGCGGGCCTTGGGGTGCCGGAGGAGAAGGCCGAGGCCTTCTGGTCGGTGACGCGCGAGAATATCGAGACGCTGCACGACCTCAAGGGCTGGTGGGCGATGTTCCGCGACGGGGCAGAGCCGGTTATCGCGGATGAGGACCGGGAGTTCGTGACGGAGGCCATGGCACTGCTTCCCGAGATGCCGTTTGACGACCAGACGTGGTCAAGCTGGACCTCGGCGGTCAAGGACAAGACCGGGCGCAAGGGGCGCGGGTTGTTCCGGCCGCTGCGGCTGGCCCTGACGGGGCAGGAGAGCGGGCCGGAGATGGCGGGAGTGATGCCTCTGTTGCAGGTGGTGAAGGCGCGGGGGTGAGCCCTACGGTTTGTCTTCGAATAAAACTGCGCAGAGCGACAGGTGACAGAGAAACGCCTTGGCTGGAAATCCCGAAAGGAAGAGACAATGCATGACGTCGTCAACCCGGAAACCTATGAAAACCTTGCGATTTCGGAGCGGGATAATGGCCTTTACGTCGTCACGCTGAACCGCCCGGCGAAGCGCAATGCGCTGGATGTGGCTACGATCGAGGAACTGATCCGTTTCTTTAGCGGCGCGCGGATGGCGGGTGTCAGGGCTGTCGTGCTGGCCGGGGCAGGCGATCATTTCTGCGCGGGGCTCGATCTGGTCGAGCACTGGCAGGCGGACCGCAGCCCGGATGAGTTCATGCATGTCTGCCTGCGCTGGCACGAGGCGTTCAACAAGATGGAATACGGCGGCGTGCCGATCATCGCCGCGCTGAAAGGTGCTGTTGTGGGCGGGGGGCTGGAGCTTGCCAGTGCGGCGCATGTGCGGGTGATCGACCCCGGCACCTATTTCGCGCTGCCGGAGGGGCAGCGGGGCATATTTACCGGCGGCGGCGCCACCATCCGGGTGTCGGACATGATCGGCAAATACCGGATGATCGACATGATCCTGACGGGCCGCGTCTATCAGGGGCAGGAGGCGGTCGACCTGGGGCTGGCGCAGTATATCGTCGAGGATGGCGGTAGTTTCGACAAGGCTTACGAGCTGGCCGACAAGGTGGCCCAGAACCTGCCGCTGACGAATTTCGCGATCTGTTCAGCCGTGAGCCACATGAACAACATGTCCGGCATGGATGCGGCCTATGCCGAGGCCTTTGTCGGGGGCATCGTGAACACCCAGCCCGACGCGCGTGCGCGGCTGGAGGCCTTTGCCAACAAGACCGCCGCGCGGGTGCGTCCCAACAGCGAGAGCAGCTAGGGACGCAGCTTTCGGCTTTTGTGGCTGGTGGTCCGGCGCTGGAAGGCGTTAAGCTATGGACGGCTCTTCCTGTTGAGGCTTTTGCCCGGAGAGCTTTTCAGCACCCGGAGAACCAATGGCTGAAGCGAAGTTCCTGAGCGGTAACCTGTTTCGCCATGTGACCGTCATGTCGCTGACGGCCTCCATCGGGCTGATGGCGGTGTTTATTGTCGATTTCGTCGACATGATCTTTATCTCGATGCTGGGCAAGTCGGAGCTGGCCGCCGCGGTGGGCTATGCCGGGGCGATCCTGTTCTTCACCACGTCGTTCGGCATTGGCCTTGCGATTTCGGCGGGCGCACTGGTGGCGCGTGCCTTGGGCGCGGGAGACGAGGCGCGGGAGCGGACGACCCATGCGCTGGCTTACGGGTTTCTGTTTGCTGCCGTCTTCGCGACGGCGGTCTGGCTGTCGTTGGAGACCTTGGTCGCATTGCTTGGGGCGACGGGAGAGACGGCAGCATTGGCGGTGCATTTCCTGCAGATCATCGTGCCGTCGATGCCCTTCCTGATTGTCGGCATGATGGGCGGCGCGGTGCTGCGCGCGCATGGGGATGCGCGGCGGGCGATGATGGCGACGATCTCGGGCGGGGTGGTGAACGCGGTGCTGGACCCCATTCTGATCTTCGGGCTGAACCTCGAGTTGACCGGGGCGGCGATTGCCAGCGTGATCGCGCGGTTCGTGATCTGCGGCATTGCGTTGTGGCCGATCGTGAAGATTTACGGCGGGATCACGCGGCCCCGGCCCTTGGGTATGCTGCGGGACCTCAGCCCTATCCTTGCCATTGCCTTCCCCGCGATCCTTGCGCAGATCGCCACTCCCGTGGGGCAGGCCTATGTGACACGAGAGATGGCAGGTTATGGCGAGGAAGCGGTGGCGGGGATGGCCATTGTCGGGCGGCTGATCCCGGTGGCCTTTGGCGTGATCTTTGCGCTGTCGGGGGCGGTGGGGCCGATCATCGGGCAGAATTTCGGGGCGGGGGATATGGATCGGGTGCGGCGGGGGTTCAACGCGGCGGTGTGGTTTGTGGGGATCGTAATCTTGCTGGTCTCGGCCCTGCTGTTCCTCGCGCGCGGAGCGATTGCGGACCTCTTCGGCGCTTACGGGCTGACGCGGGACCTGATCTATTTGTTCTGCGGGCCGCTGGCGCTGGCGTTTTTCTTTCCGGGCGTGCTTTTCGTCGCGAATGCGGCGTTCAACAACCTCGGTCAGCCGTTCCTGTCGACCTTCACCAACTGGGGGCGCAATGCGGTGGCGCTCATTCCGCTGGTCTGGGTCGGATCGGCGCTGGGTGGGGCACCGGGCGTGCTGATCGGGCAGGCGCTGGCGGGCGTGGTGTTCGGCATCGTCGCCTGGGTGCTGGCGCTGCGGGTGATCGCAAGGGGCGGCACGCCGGAGCGCGCCAGGCAGGAGTTGTTCGGGCGCGAGGGGCGACTGATGACGCTATTTCAGGCGCGCCGATAGCCGCGCGATGTGGTGGTCGACGAGGGCCGTCTCATGGGCGGTTAGCAGTTTGTGCCGGGGATAGCGCGGGTCTGCGCGGTCGTTCAGGATGGGGGTGTCCCAACCGTCGGTGGTGTCGAAGAAGCGTTGCACGCCGTCCTCTCCGTAGACGCGGTAGAAGCCCTGAACGACCACGTCGAGATAGCTGAGCAGGATGACGTGATCGCCGTCCTGGCAGATGTTTTCGGGCAGCACCGCGTAGTGTTCGACCTCGGGCGCGGGATCGAGAGCGTGGTGCACCATGCCCCCCGAGGAGAGCCGGGCATAGCCTGCCTCGCGCAGGTCGAGGGCCGCCCAGTCGGCATCTGGAACGGCGGCGATGAGCCCGTCGATCACGCTGTGCCCGTCCATATGCACCGAGAGAAACACGGTTTCGCGATTGGGCGAGCGCACCCAGGCGCGCCGCCAGCCGCGCAGATGCGCGGGGTGCGTGTTGCCGTAGCTGTGGGTGTCGACGTTCACGAGGCTGCCGTAGCCGAAGAAGTAGGGTGTCATGCCTGCCGGGTTTGCTCTGGTTGCGCAGGCTTAAAAGCAAACTTCGCGGACGGGGACAAGGACGCTTGACGAGGGCGCGGGCCACAGCCTACCAAGATGCCCAGACCACGGGAGAATCGGCTTTGCCGATGCCGAAGGAGCAACCGCCCCGGAAACTCTCAGGCCCAAGGGACCGCGGTCTGCATCGACACTCTGGAGAGTGGTGCCGCAAGGGCACCCGCCGAAGGGATAACGATCTCAGGCGAAAGGACAGAGGGGGCATCTTGGGCCGCTTGTGCGGTGCTATGGTGCCGGTTCGATCCCGTCAGGGAGCCGGTTTGAACGGGGGAGGCAAACCGGATGGATGCGCTGAAACGCACACCGCTATACGATCTGCACGTGGACCTTGGCGCCAAGATGGTGCCCTTTGCCGGTTACGAGATGCCGGTGCAATATCCCATGGGGGTGATGAAGGAACACCTGCACACGCGCACGCAGGCGGGGCTTTTCGACGTGAGCCACATGGGGCAGGTGATCCTGTCTGGCGCATCGTGGGAGGCGGTGGCGCTGGCCTTTGAACGCCTCGTGCCGCAGGACGTGCTGGGCCTTGGGGACGGGCGGCAGCGCTACGGGTTTTTCACCAATGACGCGGGCGGGATCGAGGACGACCTGATGTTCGCCCGGCGTGGCGACGATCTTTTCGTGGTGGTGAACGCGGCCTGCAAAGAGGCGGACGTGGCGCGCATGCGCTCTTCGCTTTCTCCGGAGGTAGAGGTGCGGGAGCTGACCGACAGGGCGCTCATCGCGCTGCAAGGGCCGAGCGCCGCTGCGGTCATCGAGGGGATGGACGCGCGGGCGGCGGGGATTGCTTTCATGGATGTGGCCGATCTTTCGCTCGGTGGCATCGACGTCTGGGCTTCGCGCTCGGGCTACACGGGGGAGGACGGTTTCGAGATTTCGGTGCCCGAGGGGCAGGCGGAGGACCTGGTGCAACTGCTGCTGGCCGAGGAGGGTGTCGCCCCCATCGGCCTTGGCGCGCGCGATTCGCTGCGGCTGGAGGCGGGGCTGTGCCTTTATGGCCATGACATCGACACGGGTACGAACCCCGTGGAGGCGGCGCTGACATGGGCGATGCAGAAAGTGCGGCGCGCGGGCGGTGAGCGGGAGGGGGGATTTCCCGGTGCCGACGTGGTGCTGGCGGCCCTTGCAGAGGGCGTGGCGCGCAAGCGCGTGGGGCTGTTGCCCGAGGGACGCGCGCCGATGCGCGAGGGGGTGGACCTCTTCGATTCTGCCGAGGGCGGCAGTCTCATCGGCCGGGTGACATCGGGCGGTTTTGGCCCGTCGGTCGAAGGACCTGTTGCCATGGGGTACGTCTCGGCGGATCATGCCGCCATCGGAACACCGCTTTGGGGCGAAGTGCGCGGCAAGCGTCTGCCCCTGAGCGTGGCGAAGCTGCCCTTTGTGGCGGCGAACTTCAAAAGATAGACCAACGGGGAAGACCATATGAAATTTACCGAAGAACATGAGTGGCTGCGTGAGGAAGACGGCGAGATGGTGGTGGGCATTACCATCCACGCGGCCGAGCAGTTGGGGGACGTGGTGTTCGTGGAACTGCCCGAGGAGGGCACGACCGTCAGCAAGGACGACGAGGTCGTCGTGATCGAGTCCGTCAAGGCGGCGTCGGATATCCTGGCCCCGGTGGACGGTGAGATCACGGAAGTGAATTCGGCGCTGGCGGACAACCCCGGCATGGTCAACGAGGACCCGCAGGGGGAGGCGTGGTTCTTCAAGATGAAGATCAGCGATCCCAGCCAGCTTGAAGAGTTCATGGACGAGGCGGCGTACCAGAAATTCATCGCCTGAGCGCGCGGTGGCTTCTATGGATGAGTTGTATTGGAAAAGTGAAGCGCTTGCCGTGGCGCTTCGTTTCGCCCGGTGCGCCGGGGTAGCAGTTGGATCAGAATTGGAAAGATGAGGGAGTGTCGCGATGACCTTCAAACCGACGGAATACCTGCCTTATGATTTTGCCAACCGGCGGCATATCGGGCCGTCACCGGCGGAGATGTCGGATATGCTCAAGGTCGTCGGGGCCAAGTCGCTTGCCGATCTCATTGACGACACGCTGCCGAAGGGCATCCGGATGGAAGGCAGTCTTGATTTCGGCAAGCCGATGTCGGAGCGCGAGGTGCTGGAGCACATGCGCATCACGGCGTCGAAGAACAAGGTGCTGACCTCGCTCATCGGGCAGGGGTATCACGGGACGGTGACGCCGCCGGCGATCCAGCGGAATATCCTTGAGAATCCGGCGTGGTACACCGCTTATACGCCCTATCAGCCGGAGATTTCGCAGGGGCGGCTGGAGGCGCTTTTGAACTTCCAGACGATGATCTGCGATCTGACGGGGCTGGAGGTGGCCAATGCCTCGCTTCTCGACGAGGCGACGGCCTGCGCGGAAGCCATGACCATGGCGCAGCGGGTGGCGAAGTCGAAAGCGAAGGCGTTCTTTGTCGATCAGGATTGTCATCCGCAGAACGTCGCGGTGATGAAGACGCGGGCAGCACCCCTGGGGATCGAGGTGATTGTCGGTGATCCGCAGGAGATGGATGCGAGCGCCGTCTTTGGCGCGATTTTCCAGTATCCGGGCACCTACGGGCATGTGCGCGATTTCACGCCGCAGATCGAGGCGCTGCATGCCGCGCAGGCGATTGGCGTGGTGTCGGCGGACCCGCTGGCGCTGACGCTTCTGAAGGAGCCGGGGGCCATGGGCGCGGATATCGCCGTGGGATCGACCCAGCGGTTCGGGGTGCCCGAAGGCTATGGCGGGCCGCATGCGGCTTACATGGCCTGCAAGGATGCCTACAAGCGGTCGATGCCGGGGCGGATCGTGGGGGTGTCCATTGACGCGCACGGGAACCGGGCCTACCGGTTGAGTTTGCAGACCCGCGAGCAGCATATCCGGCGGGAGAAGGCGACGTCGAACGTTTGCACCGCACAGGCTTTGCTGGCGGTGATGGCGTCGATGTACGCGGTGTTCCACGGCCCCGAGGGGTTGAAGGCGATTGCGCAGCGCATTCACCGCAAGACAGCGCGGCTGGCGGAGGGACTGAAGCAGGCGGGGTTCGAGGTGCGGCCTGCGAGCTATTTCGACACGATCACCGTTGAGGTGGGGCCCTTGCAGGCCGCTGTGATGAAGTCGGCTGTGGACGAGGGAATCAACCTGCGCCGGGTGGGCGAGACGCGGATCGGGATCACGCTGGATGAACGCTCCAAGCCCGCGACGATCGAGGCGGTCTGGCGGGCCTTCGGGATTGACCGAAAGGACAAGGATTATACGCCGCACTATCACATGCCGGAAAAGCTGATCCGGACCTCCGAGTACCTGACGCACCCGATTTTCCACATGAACCGGGCCGAGACGGAGATGATGCGGTATATGCGGCGTCTGGCGGACCGGGACCTGGCGCTGGATCGGGCGATGATCCCGCTGGGGTCCTGCACGATGAAGCTCAATTCGGCCGCCGAGATGATGCCGGTCAGCTGGCGGGAGTTTTCGCTGATGCATCCTTATGTCCCCGCCGATCAGGCGCTTGGCTATAAGGAGTTGATCGACGATCTGTCGGCCAAGCTGTGCGACATCACGGGCTATAATGCGATTTCGATGCAGCCCAACTCGGGGGCGCAGGGGGAATACGCAGGGCTTTTGTCCATTGCGGGCTATCATGCCGCCAATGGCGAGGCGCATCGCAACATCTGTCTGATCCCGATGAGCGCGCACGGCACCAACCCGGCGTCGGCGCAGATGGTGGGCTGGAAGGTTGTCGTGGTGAAATCGGCGGCGAACGGGGATATCGATCTGGAGGATTTCCGCACCAAGGCGGAAGCGGCTGGGGAGAACCTTGCGGGCTGCATGATTACCTATCCCTCGACCCACGGGGTGTTCGAGGAGACGGTGACGGAGGTCTGCAAGATCACCCATCAGCACGGCGGGCAGGTCTATATCGACGGGGCCAATATGAACGCCATGGTGGGGCTAAGCCGCCCCGGTGATCTGGGCGGTGACGTGAGCCATTTGAACTTGCATAAGACCTTCTGCATTCCGCATGGCGGTGGCGGGCCCGGCATGGGGCCGATTGGCGTCAAGGCGCATCTCATTCCGCATCTGCCGGGGCATCCGAACGAGGGCGGCAATGCGGTGTCGGCGGCGCCTTACGGCTCGCCTTCGCTGCTGCCGATCTCATGGGCCTATTGCCTGATGATGGGCGGCGAGGGGCTGACGCAGGCGACGCGGGTGGCGATCCTGAACGCCAACTACATCGCCAAGCGTTTGGAAGGGACTTACGACGTGCTCTACAAGGGGCCGACGGGGCGGGTGGCGCATGAGTGCATCATCGACGTGCGGCCCTTCGAGGAGAGCGCGGGCGTGACGGTCGAGGATGTGGCCAAGCGGCTTATCGACTGCGGTTTCCACGCGCCGACGATGTCCTGGCCGGTGGCGGGGACGCTGATGATCGAACCCACCGAGAGCGAGACCAAGGCAGAGCTGGACCGGTTCTGCGACGCGATGCTGGCGATCCGGGAAGAGATCGAAGCGGTGGCGCGGGGCGAGATGGATCGCGAGAACAACCCGCTCAAGAACGCGCCGCATACGGTGGAGGACCTGGTGACCGATTGGGGTGACCGTCCTTATACGCGCGAGCAGGGATGTTTCCCGCCGGGGGCCTTCCGGGTGGACAAGTACTGGCCGCCGGTGAACCGGGTGGACAACGTGCATGGGGACAGGCACCTCGTGTGCACCTGCCCGCCGCTGGAGGATTACGCGGAGGCGGCGGAGTAGCTTTTCTCCTGCCGGCTGGCGCGTGAGGTTTGACCCTGGGTGCAACCGCCCGGCGCAGTCCGGGCATCGCCCCCCCCTCCCTCAGGAGGGCGATTGAGAGGTTGCGGTCAGGACTGCTGTAAGGATGGTGGGGGTGTTCCGAGACGCGGGTCAGTTGCGATTGCCCTCCGGGGAGTGCGATGCCCGAACTGCGTGTGACCTCTCGCTCAGGATCACCTGTGTAAGGTGGGGTTGAACCCCACCTTACGTCAAAAGTCTAAGACCATTGCCAACCGGTTCCACATGGTGCGATCTGTTGCCACCAGCAAATGCTCTTTGTCTCGAGCGGCGTTGTAGGGGCGGCCGTCCAGCATCTCCAAGTGACAGCCCGCGCGCTCCCAGATCAACGCGCCTGCGGCGTTGTCCCAAGGGGGTAGCGATGTGTTCAGCAGGAAATCGGCGTGACCTCGGGCAAGGTGGGGGGAGGGCAAGGGGCTTTCATTCGCGCGAGCGCAGGACTTGCGCGGGGCGTGCGTTGAGGGACCGGAGGGCAAATCCCAGTCCGGCGAGGATCGTAGCGGCGACACCGCCCAGCACGATGAGCACGGCGGAGGACCAGATCAGGGTGAAATCGGTTTCCATGATGTAATGGCTCACCGCCCATCCGCCCATGGCTCCGGCGAATAGGGCGACGGTGCCTGCGAAGAGGCCAAGAAGCCCTGCGCGCAGGACAAAGCTGAGCGCGATCTGCCGGCGGGGGGCACCGAGGGTTTTGAGCACGGCCGCCTCGAAGGTGCGCGCCTCGGCCCCGGCGGCGGCGGCGCCGATCAGGACGATGAAGCCGGTGATCAGCGTGGCAAGCGCGCCGTAGGAGGTGGCGGCGGCGAGGCTGGAGAGGACGGAGGACACCCGGTCGATGGCGTCGCGGACGCGGACGGCGGTGATATTAGGATACTGGCCCGCGAGGTCGCGCAGGATCGCGGCCTCGGCCGCTTCCTCGGCGTAGACGGTGGAGATGAAGGTGTGCGGTGCCCCGGCGAGGGCCGCGGGGTTCATGGCGAGGATAAAGCCGATCCCGGCGGTGGAGAAATCGACTTCGCGGAAGGAGGTGATCGTGCCGGTGATATCACGCCCGAGGATGTTGACGGTAAGCGTGTCGCCCAAGGCGAGGCCCATTTCCTCGGCCTCCTCGGCGGCGAAGCTGATGAGGGGCGGGCCGCTGTAGTCCTCGGGCCACCATTCGCCCGCGGTGATCACGGTATTTTCATCCGGGGTGGCGGCATAGGTCAGGCCCCGGTCGCCCCGCAGCACCCAGTGATCGCCCGCCACCTCTGCCGCAGGTTGCCCGTTGATCTGGGTGATCACGCCGCGCAGCATGGGGGCGCTGTCGATGCGGCTGACGGCGGGGTCGGTTTCCAGCCGCTCGGTGTAGCCGGGCATCTGGTCTTTCTGGATATCGACGAAGAAGTAGCTGGGCGCGATCTCGGGCAGGTTGCCGGAGATCGCCTGCCGCAGGTTGCCGTCGATCTGGCCCACGGCGGCGAGGACCGAGAGGCCAAGGCCCAGCGACAAGACAACGGCGGCGGCGCCTTCGCCGCTGCCCGAGATCGCGGCGAGCGCCCAGCGGAGGCGCGGATAGCCGCGCGTGATGTGCGCCGCCCGGCTGGCGAGCAGGCGGACGAGGACGGCGGCAAGGGCGAGGATCAGGAGCGCGCCCGCGATGCCGCCGAGGGTCCAGAGGGTGAGCCACCAGGAGCCGTTGAACCAGCCCGCGATGGCGATGAGCGCGGCGGCCAGCAGGGCGATGACGACGAGGTAGCGCGCGGCGGGCAGGTGGCGCGCCCCGGCCCAGGCATCGCGGAATAGGGTGGCGGCGCGTACGTCCTCGCTGCGCGCGAGCGGCCAGAGGGTGAAGGCGAGAGCGGTCAGCGTGCCGTAGATCGCGGCCTCGGCCAGCGGGGCGGGGTAGATGGCGAAGCTGGCGGGGACGGGGAGGCGGGCCTCGATGATCGGGGCGAGGAGGAGGGGGAGGAAAGCGCCGAGCGCGAGGCCGATGGTGATGCCGAGGAGCGACAGCGTCCCGATCTGGATGAAATAAGTCTGGAAGATCGTTGCGCGGTCGGCCCCGAGGGCGCGCAGGGTGGCGATGACTTCGGTCTTGCCATGAAGGTAGGCGCGCACCGCTGCCGAAACACCGACGCCGCCGACGGCAAGGCCGGACAGGCCGACGAGGATCAAGAAGGCGCTGAGACGGTTGACGAACTGCGCGACACCCGGCGCGCCGTTGCGGGCGTCGGTCCAGCGCATGCCAGCGTTTTGGAAGGCCGCTTCGGCTTGCGTTTCCAGCGCGGCGAGGTCGGTGCCCTCGGGCAGATCGAGGCGGTACTTGCTGTTGAAAAGCGTGCCGGGGGCGAGCAGGCCGGAGCCGTCGAGCGCATCCCGGAGCAGGAGTGTGCGGGGGCCGAGGGCGAAGCCGCTGGCGGCTGAGTCGGGTTCGCGCAGGATCAGCGCGGTGAGGCGGAAGGTCTTGGTGCCAAGCTGGAACGTATCGCCGGGCGCGATGCCGAGGCGGTCGGAGAGGGCACGCTCCATGACGGCGCCGGGAATGCCGTTATCGGTCGCGAGGGCCGTGTCGAGGGGGATCGTGGGGTCCAGAACGATCTCGCCGATGAGCGGATAGGCGCTATCGACGCCCTTGATCTGGGTCAGCGCGCGGTCGTCTCCCACGACGGCCATGGAGCGGAATTCGACGATCTCGGAGACGGCGGTGGCGCGGTCTTCCATCCAGGCGCGTTCTTCCGGTGTGGCGAAGCGATAGGTGAAGTCGAGCTCGGCATCCCCGCCCAGGAGTGCGGCCCCCTCGCGGGCGAGGCCCGCTTCGATGGCGGACCGGACGGAGCCTACGGCGGCGATGGCGGCAACGCCAAGGGCAAGGCAGGCGAGCAGCAGGCGGAAACCGCGCAATCCGCCGCGCATCTCGCGGCGGGCAAGGCGTGCGGCGAGGCCAAGGCTCATGCCAAGCGCCCGTCGGCGAGGGTGACGGCGCGGTCGCAGCGCTCGGCAAGCGCGGGGTCATGGGTGACCAGCACCAGCGTTGCCCCGTCGCGGTCGCGCAGGTCGAAAAGCAGGTCCATGATCGCCGCGCCGTTGACGCTGTCGAGGTTGCCGGTGGGTTCATCGGCCAAGAGGATCGCGGGGCGCGGCGCGCAGGCGCGGGCGAGCGCCACGCGCTGTTGTTCGCCCCCCGAAAGTTGCGCGGGGTAATGCCCGGTGCGGTGGCCGAGGCCCACGGTTTTCAGCGCATCCTCGGCCTGGTCGAAGGCGTCGTGCATACCTGCAAGTTCCAGCGGCGTGGCGACGTTTTCCAGCGCGGTCATGGTGGGAATGAGGTGGAAGGACTGGAACACGATGCCCATCCGGCCCAGCCGAAAGCGCGCCAGCGCGTCCTCGTTCATCGCTGTCAGGTCCTGCCCCAGCGCGCGCACGGTGCCCCCCGTCGCCTGCTCCAGCCCGCCCATCACCATCAGGAGTGAGGATTTGCCGGAGCCAGAGGGACCGGTCAGCGCAATCGTCTCGCCCGGTTGCACATCCAGGCTGATGCCGCGCAGAATATCGACCGACCCGGCATTGCCCTTGAGCGAAAGCATCACATCTGAAAGGTGAAAGACGGGATCGGACATGAACGGGCCTCTGGCTGCGGTTCATCTGGATATGGAGCGTTGAGTGGTATGCGCAAGGCGTTGACGGGCATTGTTCTGATGCTGGCCGGGATGGCGCAGGCCGAGGAGGTGGTGATTGCTGCATTGGGCGACAGCCTGACGCAGGGATATGGGCTTGTGACCGAAGACGGCTTCGTGCCGCAGCTCGAAGGCTGGCTCGCCGCGCAGGGGGCCGAGGTGCGGCTGATCAATGCGGGCGTTTCGGGGGATACGACGGCGGGCGGTCTGGCGCGGGTGGACTGGACGCTGACCCCCGAGGTCGACGGGGTGATCGTGGCGCTGGGCGGCAACGATGTGCTGCGCGGGCTCGATCCGGCGCAGGCGCGGGCGAACCTCGACGGGATTATGCAGGCGGCAGGGACCGCCGATGTCGAGGTTCTGCTGATCGGGATGGAGGCGCCGAACAACTATGGCCCCGATTACAAGGCCGCGTTCGATGCGATCTATCCGGAATTGGCGGAGACCTATGGCAGTCTTTACCTCGACAGTTTCTTTGCCGGTTTGCGTGACGGTGAAGGCACGCCGGACCCTGCCGCGCTGCGGCCGTTCTTCCAGGCGGACGGCATCCATCCCAATGCCGAAGGGGTGGCGCGGATCGTCGAGAGCGTGGGCCCTAAGGTGCTGGAGCTGATCACCCGGATCGAGGATTAGGCATTGCCCGGGCGGCTATTTCTGGGGACGCCGGCCGAGCATGTGGCAGCGGAACGGCCACGCCAGAACATCGCGCCGGGGCAACAGATCATCACGCTGACTGAGGCGGGGCTGAAACTGATGCGCTGGGGGATCATTCCGGTGGGCAGGGTCAACGCGCGGGGCCGTCCGGTGATGGAGACGCTGATCAATGCGCGCTCTGAGACGGTCTTTGACAAGACCGCCTACGAAGGCGTGGGCCGCGCCGTGGTGCCGGTGAGCGGCTGGTACGAATGGACGGGCGAGACCCGGCGCAAGACCGCGTGGCGGATTGCTGACAGGGATGGGGGGCCGCTGTTCTTTGCTGCGATCACCGATGTCTGGAATGCGCCGGGTGGGATGGAGGTGCCGCAGGTCGCCACGGTAACCTGCCCGCCGAACGAGGACGTGGCACCGATCCATCACCGGATGGGGGTTCTGTTGGAAGAAAGCGATGTCGCTGGCTGGCTGACCGGTTCGGAGGAAGAGGCGCGCGTCATGATGCGGCCTTGGCCGAACGGGCGGTTGCGGATTGAAGAGGCGACAGGTGTGGATTGGAACGCGCCGTAGGATGGGTGCTTGCACCCATCTTGCCCGGCCAAATCTCTGATGGGTGCAAGCACCCATCCTACGGGACCCGCCACACGAAAACGGGCGCCGAGGCGCCCGTGATCTTCGACGAGATGCCGTTGGCTCAGGCCAGTGCGATGTTGTCCGCGCTTTCGCGGCCGTCGCGGCCTGCCTGCACTTCGAACGTCACCTTCTGATTGTCGGCAAGGCCCGTGAGGCCCGCGCGCTCAACCGCGGAGATGTGTACGAAGATGTCCTTGCCGCCCTCGTCGGGGGCGATAAAGCCGTAACCTTTTGTGGTGTTGAACCACTTGACTGTTCCAGATGCCATGACCTGTGTCTCCTTTAGTAAATCTGCCCGCAGGATGCGGCAGCGTGGCTCGGACGAAGTCGTGATCGTTCCAAAGCCCGTAAAGGCAGGTCGGGTCGAGAGTCGTTCGCGTTGCGTTCACCGGTATCGAGTGGAATCAGCTGAAAAGCAAGGAATTCCCCCAGGACACGCCTAATTGGCGGTTGTTTGCGCAGAAAATTTCACACGCCCGAAATAATTTTACCAGTTGATAAAAAAATCATTCCGTGTGAGCATTTTTCAGAACCAGTGAACAGGGATGGACCAGATGGGATCAGACGTCTTTCAATCGGGCATCAAGGCAGGTCGTTTGGCCGCGGAAAGCTACGCCGAACATTTCTCGGATTTGCATCCCCGGCTGGACCCGCACGAGGCGCTTGTCGCTGCGGATCGTTGCTATTTCTGCCATGACGCGCCCTGTATCACGGCCTGTCCCACGGACATCGACATTCCGCTGTTCATCCGGCAGATCGCGACGGGCACGCCGGACGCAGCGGCCAAGACGATCCTGAGCCAGAACATCATGGGGGGCATGTGCGCGCGCGTCTGCCCGACCGAGACACTCTGCGAGGAGGTCTGCGTGCGCGAGGCGGCCGAGGGCAAGCCGGTGCTGATCGGGCAGTTGCAGCGCTATGCGACGGACCATCTGCAGGAACAGGGCATCCATCCGTTCTCCCGCGCTGCGGTCACGGGCAAAACCGTGGCCGTGGTGGGGGCGGGGCCTGCGGGGCTCTCCTGTGCGCACCGGCTGGCGATGCTGGGGCATGACGTGGTGGTGATGGACGCGCGGGCAAAGCCGGGCGGGCTGAATGAGTTCGGGATCGCGGCCTACAAGACACCCGGCGGGTTTGCGCAGGCGGAGGTGGATTGGCTCTTGAAGATCGGCGGGATCGAGATGCGGTATGAGACCGCTTTGGGCCGGGATGTGACGCTGGCGCAGTTGCGCGATGAGTATGATGCGGTTTTCCTTGGCATGGGGCTGGGCGGCGTGAACGCGCTGGGTGCCGAGGGCGAGGACAAGGACGGCGTGCGCGATGCGGTGGATTTCATTGCCGATCTGCGCCAGGCCACCGATGTGGCGGACGTACCGATTGGGCGCGATGTCGTCGTGATCGGCGGCGGGATGACGGCGGTGGATGCCGCCGTGCAGGCCAAGCTTTTGGGGGCTTTGAATGTCACCCTTGTCTACCGGCGCGGACGCGACCGGATGAATGCGAGCGTTTTTGAACAGGATCTTGCCGCATCAAAAGGCGTGCGGATCGTGACCCATGCGGTGCCGAAAGCGGTGCACGGCAACGGCGCGGTGCGCGAGATCGAGTTCGAATATGTGGACGGCAACATGAAAGGCACGGGCCAGAGTCTGCGTATCCCCGCCGACCACGTGTTTCGTGCCATTGGCCAGCGGCTTGTGGACGGCGATCTCCCGGAGCTGGCACAGCGCAAGATCAAGGTGGACGCGCAGGGACGCACCAGCGTCGAGGGCGTCTGGGCCGGCGGCGATTGTGCTTCCGGTGGCGATGATCTGACCGTCACGGCGGTGGCCGAGGGGCGGGACGCGGCGATGGATATCCACGCGAAATTGACGGGGTGATGTGGTAGACCAAGCGAAAAAGCGGAGGAAATCGCCATGGCCGGACCGGAGGATAACATCGTTGCGCATTACGCGCAGACCGATCTTTTCGGCACGATCATGGCTGCCTTCGAGGCGAACGGAAAGACCCCCGAGCAGATCGGCCTCGGCGATCTGAAGCCCATCGACGAATTCCACATCGGCGGCTTTCCGGCGACGCGGGCGCTGCTTGATCCGCTGGGGTTCGGGAGTGACACCCGGGTTCTCGACGTTGGCTCGGGGCTTGGCGGCACGGCGCGCCACATGGCCCATACCTACGGTGCGCAGGTGACGGGTGTCGACCTCACGCCGGAGTTCGTGGAGACGGCGCGCAAGCTGTCGGGCCTCGTTGGGCTGGACATTCGGTTCGAGGTCGGCAGCGCGCTCGATCTGCCGTTCGGGGACGAAAGTTTCGATGCGGCGACGATCCTGCACGTTGGCATGAACTTGCCCGACAAGGCGCGGCTGTTTTCCGAGGTCTCGCGCGTGCTGGTGCCGGGCGGTGTCTTTGCCGTTTACGACGTGATGCTGAAGGGCAGGCACCCGCCCTTTCCGCTGCCTTGGGCGGAAGAGCCGTCGTTCTCGTTCCTGGAAAAGCCGGACGAGTACCTTGCTGCGGGGGAGGCTGCCGGGTTCACCTGCACGCATCAGGCGGGCAAGGGCGAGGTGGCAAAGGCGTTTTTCGCCGAGATGCAGCGGCGCATCGCCGAAAGCGGCCCGCCCGCGGTCGGGCTGCCCCTGCTGATGGGAGAGACCGCGCCACAGAAGGCGGCGAACATGGCGCAGGGTGTGGGATCGGGCGATATCGAACCGGTCGAAATGATTTTCAGGAAGCCCGGATGACGCATCGCGGCCTTTCAAAGGGGGTGGCCTGATGCCTGAATTGCCCGAATGCGAAGCGGCGCGCAGGCGCATTGACGCCGGTGCCCTGCACCGGACGATCGAAGGTTTCGATCTGGGCGAGGTGAGCCACGTGGAATTGCCGAGCGAGGACGAGAGGGCGCGTTTTGTCGGCACCCAGTTCAGCCGCACGCACCGGCATGGCAAGTATATCTTTGTCGGCTCCAAGGATGGGCCCTGGCTGCACATTCACCTTGGTATGGCCGGCTCCGTTCGTGTGCTGGAGGAAGGGGCGGAGTTGCCTGACTTCATCCGGTTCACGGTGAAGTTCGAGGGCGGCAACCGGCTGCATTTCCGCGATCCGCGCAAATTCGGACTGGTCCGGCTGGTTGAGGATGTGGACGAATTCATCGCGGACAAGGGTCTCGGTCCGGACGCGCTTGAGATCGGGGACAACGCCTTTTCCGAGACCATCGGCAAGACGAAAGGTGCGATCAAATCGGCGCTGCTGAGTCAAAAGAAGCTTGCGGGAGTCGGCAATCTCTGGGCGGACGAGGCGCTTTATCGAACCGGGATTGACCCTGAGGCGAAAGCGAACAAGCTGGAAGCGGGAAAGGTGAGCGAGTTGCACCGCGCCGTGAGGGATATCCTGCGCGCTGTGGTGGATACCGATGCGACCTATTCGAAGCTACCTGACGACTGGCTGATACACCACCGCGAGGATGGGGACGCCTGCACGCGCTGCGATGGAAAGATCACGAAAAAGACGGTGGGCGGCAGGACGTCCTACTATTGCCCGGACCACCAGTCCGGAACCTGAATGAAGCCGCCATGACAGGCGGCAGGAACAACAACGGGAGGCCCATATGGCTGATCTGACTTCGAACTTCCTCGGGATCACATCCCCCAATCCCTTCTGGCTGGCCTCGGCCCCGCCGACGGACAAGGAATACAACGTGCGCCGCGCCTTCGAGGCGGGCTGGGGTGGTGTGGTGTGGAAAACCCTCGGCTCAGAGGGGCCGCCTGTCGTGAACGTGAATGGGCCGCGCTATGGGGCGATTTACGGGGCGGATCGGCGGTTGCTGGGGCTGAACAACATCGAGTTGATCACCGACCGGGACCTTTTCACCAACCTCGAAGAGATCAAGCGCGTCAAGGCGGACTACCCCGACCGCGCGGTGATCGTGTCGATCATGGTGCCTTGCGAGGAAGGGGCGTGGAAGGCGATCCTGCCCTTGGTGGAGGAGACCGGGGCGGATGGGATCGAGCTGAACTTCGGCTGCCCGCACGGGATGAGCGAGCGCGGCATGGGCTCCGCCGTGGGGCAGGTGCCGGAGTACATCGAGATGGTGACGCGCTGGTGCAAGCAATATTACTCCAAGCCCGTGATCGTGAAGTTGACCCCCAACATCACCGATATTCGCAAGCCTGCGGCGGCGGCGAAACGGGGCGGGGCGGACGCGGTGTCGCTGATCAATACGATCAATTCGATCACTTCCGTGAACCTCGATACGATGTCGCCGGAGCCGTCTATTGACGGGAAGGGATCGCACGGGGGCTATTGCGGGCCTGCGGTCAAGCCGATTGCCATGTCGATGGTGTCGGAGATCGCGCGGAACCCGGAAACCCACGGGTTGCCGATCAGCGGGATTGGCGGGGTCACGACCTGGCGCGATGCGGCGGAGTTCATGACGCTGGGTTGCGGCAACGTGCAGGTCTGTACGGCGGCGATGACCTATGGCTTCAAGATCGTGCAGGAGATGATCAGCGGGCTGTCGGAGTGGATGGACGAGAAGGGCTATACTTCGACCGCCGATTTCGTGGGGGCGGCGGTGCCGAATGTGACGGACTGGCAGTACCTGAACCTCAATTACGTGGCCAAGGCCAAGATCAACCAGGACCTTTGTATTTCCTGCGGGCGCTGTTTTGCGGCCTGTGAGGATACCTCGCATCAGGCGATCGCGATGTCGGAGGACCGGGTGTTTTCCGTGATCGACGAGGAGTGCGTGGCCTGCAACCTTTGCGTCAACGTCTGCCCGGTGGAGGATTGCATCACCATGGAGGCGATGGCGCCGGGCACGACCGATCCGCGCACGGGCAAGGTTGTCCAGCCGGAGTACGCCAACTGGACAACCCACCCCAACAATCCGGCTGCGAAGGCAGCGGAATAGCCCGTTGGCGGCGGAGCCCTAGGATCCGGTGCGCTTGAGAAAAGGTGAGGTCGGCAGCGGGTCCGGCATCGGGCTCGCCTCTTTCTGCGGGTTCAGTTCAACGACCTCTGGCGCTTTCTTGAGCCCGTCTATGAGGTCGAGCTTGCGCTGACGCTCCATCAGGCCGATGGCGGTCTGACGGGCGAATTCCTCCGGCGGGGCAGCAAGGGGATCGCGGTCGGTTACCTGCGCGTTGACGAC
Organism: Sulfitobacter sediminis; assembly: GCF_040811725.1. Classification (NCBI taxonomy): domain Bacteria; kingdom Pseudomonadati; phylum Pseudomonadota; class Alphaproteobacteria; order Rhodobacterales; family Roseobacteraceae; genus Sulfitobacter; species Sulfitobacter sediminis. Next base: position 49,866 of record NZ_JBFNXX010000013.1, on the reverse strand, counting down.
CGATATCGGAGCGGCATCGGGCGCGCGCGAGAAATTGGTCCGGGTCGAGCGGATCGGGGCCTGAGAGGCCTCTCCGCCAGCGCCGGCACCGCCGCCCGAGTTTGAGGTGGATGAACCGCTGTCATTCCTGGTGTTGGTTTCTTCGCTCGGCGTGACCGCCTCCGGCTCTTGGAGGCCAAGCACTGCGGTTGTGCCGCTGCCTTCTGTCGGCTGGGAAGAAGAGGGCTGTGTCGGCTGAGCAAACGGATTTGTAAGCAGTAGAATAGACATTCAGCGCTCCTGTCTGGATCAGAGGAGCCCGCCACCCATCCGCCTTATTGCGCTTTTAGAATGAAGGAAAGGTTAAGGCGGTTGAATTTCACGTCGGATGGTTAATCAGCCGCTACGGCATGCTCAAAAACTTGCGAAACATGGTTTCGAGATGCCGCGCAGCACTGGCGTGCGTATCGCTTTCCCCGTCCATCAGGAGGCTGACCTGGGTTTCGAAATCCGCGTAGTGCTGGGTGGTCGCCCAGATCGAAAAGATCAGGTGCCGGGGGTCGAGCGGCGGCAGTCGGCCCTGCTCGATCCATGTGGCAATCAGCGCGCATTTCTCGTCGAAGAGCGGTTTGAGGTGGCCCTCCAGTTCCGGGCGCATACGTGGCGCGCCCTGCAGGATTTCACCCGCGAACAAGCGGCTTTCCCGGGGCAACTCCCGGGCCATGTCGAGTTTGCGTCGGACGTAGGCCAGGATTTCCTCGACCGGGTCGCCATCGGGTTTCATCTCGACCAGCGGGTCGAGCCAAGTGTCCATGAGCTGGCTCAGGAGGGTGACATGGATGTCCTCCTTGCCGTCGAAGTAGTAGAGTATGTTGGGTTTTGAAAGCCCGGCCTCGGCCGCGATCTGGTCCAGAGTGGCGCCGCGGTAGCCATGACGGGAAAAGACGTCGAGCGCGGCGTCGAGGATGACGCGGCGGTTGCGCCTCTGGATGCGGCTTGGCTTCTTGGTCGACCCGTCTGGCACTATCTTTCTCCGGCTGCTGCGTCAGGAACGGGCTTGGTGCGGTGCATGGGGGCAGTCGTCCAAAGCAGTTCTTGACACGGACCAGCCTAACCGTAATCGTGGATTTACCAAATGGTAAAAATTTTCAGCCGAAAGCCGAAGGAGCCTGCCCATGCCCGCCCCCGGAGAGAACCTCAAGATCAACCCGGACCGTTTGTGGGACAGCCTGATGGAAATGGCCAAGATCGGCCCCGGCGTGGCGGGCGGCAACAACCGCCAGACGCTGACCGATGCGGATGCCGAAGGCCGGGCGCTATTCCAGAAATGGTGTGAGGACGCGGGCTGTACCATGGGGCTGGACCAGATGGGCAACATGTTCGCGCGGCGCGAGGGTACGGACCCGGAAGCGCTGCCGGTCTATGTCGGATCGCATCTGGATACGCAGCCGACGGGGGGAAAGTACGACGGGGTCCTGGGTGTGCTTGGGGGACTGGAGATCATCCGGACGCTGAACGATCTCGGGATCAAAACCAAGCATCCCATCGTGGTGACAAATTTCACCAACGAGGAAGGCACGCGCTATGCGCCGGCGATGCTGTCCTCGGGGGTGTTTGCGGGGATTCACACGCAGGACTGGGCCTATGACCGCGTCGATGCGGAGGGCAAGAAATTCGGCGATGAATTGCAGCGGATCGGCTGGCGCGGCGACGAGGAAGTAGGCGCGCGGAAGATGAAGGCATTCTTTGAACTGCATATCGAGCAGGGGCCCATTCTGGAGGCCGAGGGCAAGGACATCGGGGTTGTCACACACGGGCAGGGCTTGTCCTGGACCCAGGTGACGGTGACGGGGAAGGATGCGCATACGGGCTCAACGCCGATGCCGATGCGGAAGAACGCGGGGCTGGGGATGGCGCGTATTCTGGAGAAGGTGGATGAGATTGCCTGGTCCCATAAGCCGCATGCAGTGGGGGCGGCGGGGCATATCGACGTCTATCCGAACTCGCGCAATGTGATCCCGGGGAAGGTGGTGTTCACGGTGGATTTCCGGTCGCCGGAACTGAGTGTGATCGAGGATATGGAGAAGCGCCTGCGTATCGAGGGCCAGAAGGTCGCCGATGACATGGGGCTGGAGATCGCCTTTGAGAAGGTCGGCGGGTTCGATCCGGTGGCCTTTGACGAAGGCTGTGTTTCGGCCATTCGGAATGCGGCGGAGCGGTTGGGGTATTCCCATATGAACCTGATTTCTGGGGCCGGGCATGATGCCTGCTGGATCAACCGGGTGGCACCGACGGCGATGGTGATGTGCCCTTGTGTGGACGGGCTAAGCCACAACGAGGCGGAGGAGATCACGCGCGAATGGGCGCAGGCGGGCGCGGATGTGCTGATGCATGCGGTTGTCGAGACGGCGGAGGTCGTGGGGTGATCGATTTCTTCGAAGAAATCGGGCCGGAGTTTTCGAAAACTCCGGGGTGCGCGTGATCGAGCCGGAGCTCTCCATCGGCGCGCGGATCGACGCGCTGCTGGATGCGGAGATCGCGGAGGCGATGGCCGCCGAGGACCGGGTTATGCGGCGTACGGCGGAGGCCTTTCAGCTTACGCGCCGCGCGCCGCGGGAAGTGACGGTGAATTTCTCGGGCGGGATCACGCAAAGGTGCTGGTCGGTGTCGAAGGGGGATGGAACCTATCGCGTGGTATACCTGCCGACGGCGGGGTATTTTTCGCTTTGCGTGGAGAGCGATTTCGGGCCGCTGGATATCGGCGTGCATGGGCCGGCGTTGGGATGTTTCGGATCGGTGTGACATTCGGGGCTCTGCCCCGGACCCCGGGACTTTATAGGGCCAGAAAGAGAATGAAGACGGGAGAGTTGACATGAGCAAGGTGATCAAGGGCGGGCAGGTCTGTACGGCGGACCGGACCTGGGAAGCGGATGTGCTGATCGAGAGCGAGAAAATCGTCAAGATCGGGGAGGACCTGAAGGGGGACGAGTGTATCGATGCCGAGGGGGCCTATGTGATCCCCGGCGGGATTGATCCGCATACGCATCTGGAGATGCCGTTCATGGGGACGACGGCGGCGGAGACCTTCGAGACCGGGACCTGGGCGGCGGCCTGTGGGGGGACGACGATGGTGGTGGATTTCTGTCTGCCGGGGGCGGATGGGTCGATCAAGAACGCGATCAACGAATGGCACCGCAAGTCGGCGCCGCAGATTTGCTCCGACGTCGGCTATCACATGGCGATCACCGGGTGGGACGAGAACGTCTTTAACGAGATGAAGGACGCCGTGGATATGGGCGTCAATTCGTTCAAGCATTTCATGGCCTACAAAGGCGCCCTGATGATCGAGGACGACGAGATGTTCGCCTCTTTCAAGCGCTGTGCCGAATTGGGTGCGCTGCCGATGGTGCATGCGGAGAATGGGGACCTCGTCGCGGAGTTGCAGGAGAAATATTTCAACGAAGGGATCACCGGGCCGGAGGGGCATGCCTATTCGCGGCCGCCTGAGTTGGAAGGCGAGGCGGCGAACCGGGCGATCACGATTGCGGATGCGGCGGGGGTGCCTTTGTACATTGTCCACGTGTCCTGTGAGCAGGCGCATGAGGCGATCCGGCGGGCGCGGCAGAAGGGGATGCGGGTTTATGGGGAGCCGCTGATCCAGTTTCTGACGCTGGATGAGACGGAATATTTCAACAAGGATTGGGACCATGCGGCGCGGCGGGTGATGTCGCCGCCGTTCCGGTCGAAGGACCATCAGGATTCGCTTTGGGCGGGTCTTCAGGCCGGGTCGTTGCAGGTGGTTGCGACGGATCACGCGGCGTTCAATACCGAGCAGAAGCGGGCGGGGCGCAATGATTTCCGGATCATTCCGAACGGGTCGAACGGGTTGGAGGAGCGGCTGTCTGTTTTGTGGACGGAAGGGGTTGAGACGGGGCGGTTGACACCGAACGAGTTCGTCGCCTGTACCTCGACCAATGTGGCGAAGATTTTGAACATCTACCCGCGCAAGGGTGCGATTGTTGAAGGGGCGGATGCCGATATCGTGGTGTGGGATCCCAAGATCACCAAGACGATTTCGCCGGCGAACCATCATTCGATTTTGGATTACAACGTGTTCGAGGGCTTCGAGGTGACGGCGAATGCGCGGTATACGCTGAGCCGGGGGGACGTGATCTGGGCCTGGGGGCAGAACTCGCAGCCGCAGCCGGGGCGGGGAAAGTTTGTGCCGCGTCCGGCGTTCCCGTCTGCGTCGGTGGCGTTGTCGAAGTGGAAGGCTTTGACGAGCCCGAAGATGATCAAGCGCGATCCGTTGAATATTCCGGCGGGGATTTGATGTACCATCAAAACCCCGTTGGGTTTGAAAAGGAAAGTGCGAACTTCGGCACGATTGGTCGGACGATGGTTGAGTTGTCCAACCTAGAATGGGCGCACGACAAGTTCGTTTTGACAGTCAATGAGAAAGCACCTGACTTTGCCACGTCTCTCAGCAAAAAATTTCCGCGTCACTTAAAAGAGAAGACGGACTTTCTCATCCATGCAATTGCTCACATGCCGAAATTAAAGCAAGTTCCGATGTTTGGCGATGGCACACTCAATCTACAATGGTTGCAGTACCAACTCGATGAACTTTACCAGTTTAGGGCGGCGTTGGCTCATGGTTCTGTTCTCCTAACAGAAATTGACGACCGTGGAACGGTCTGGAAATTCGACAGATTTACAAGGCGTCGTTCGAATGTCTATGGGGAGCAACATAATTCCGTGGGCGATGGCTTCTTAGCGGACGTTTGCACCACGGCTGATGCTGTAGGTCACTACATCAACACTCTAACGAGAATGTTGGATGACAAGGAGTCTTGGGAAAGGGGCTACAAATGTGATCTGGAGATCAGGCAAAATCACCAGAAGATAGCGGAATTGGTAGAGTACGGGATAGTTGAAAGCGATCCTTTCGTAGATGCGTTGATCGGTTCAGCCAAATGACAAGCGTTATTTCAGCCCAATCCCTCGACCTGACCTTCCAGACGAACGACGGCCCCATCCACGCGCTCAAGGACGTGAACCTTGAGATCGAGGCGGGGGATTTCGTGTCTTTCATCGGGCCATCGGGCTGCGGGAAGACGACGTTTTTGCGGGTCATGGCGGACTTGGAGCAGCCCACCGGGGGGACGGTGACGGTGAACGGGGTGTCTCCGGCGGAGGCGCGGCGGGCGAGGGCCTATGGGTACGTGTTTCAGGCAGCGGGGCTGTATCCATGGCGGACGATTGGGGGGAATATTCGGCTGCCTTTGGAGATTATGGGTGTGCCAAGGCCTGAGCAGGCGGAGCGGGTTCGACGCGTGCTCGAGCTGGTGGACCTTGCGGGGTTTGAGCGGAAATTCCCGTGGCAACTCTCGGGGGGGATGCAGCAGCGGGCGTCGATTGCGCGGGCTTTGAGCTTTGACGCGGATATCCTGCTGATGGACGAGCCTTTCGGGGCGCTCGACGAGATCGTGCGGGATCATCTGAATGAGCAGTTGTTGAAGCTGTGGGAGCGGACCGGGAAGACGATTGCCTTTGTGACCCATTCGATCCCTGAGGCGGTGTATCTGTCGAGCAAGATCGTGGTGATGTCACCTCGACCCGGGCGGATCACGGATGTGATAGAGAGTCCTTTGCCAAAGGAGCGGCCTTTGGACATTCGCGATACGCCGGAATTCCTGGAGATTGCGCATCGGGTGCGCGAGGGGCTTCGGGCGGGGCATTCCTATGATGACTAGGGGGAGGCTCTTCGCGCCCCTGGCGGGGGCTCATCGCGGGTGGGGGCTGAAACGGCTGCCGCTGTGCGTGGTGCAGCCGGGGATGAGTCGTATTGGAAAGAAGAAGGGTCTGCCGTTCATGCCCTGTGGGGGCGGATCGTGAGGTCGATCCTGCCTGTCCTGACCGTGGTGGCGGCGATCCTGGGCTTCTGGCTGCTGGCTGTCATCCCGATGAACATGCATCTGGTCGCGGATCAGGCGCAGCGGGATGGGCTGGTTGTGACGCCTGGGGAGCCTGCCATGCGGCAGGAGGTGAGCGGGCTGGGGCTGGCGTTGCGGAATAGGCATTTGATCCCGCTGACCTATGATTTCGTGCGGCCCCGGCTGCCCGCGCCGCAGCAGGTGGCGGTGGAGTTGTGGGAGACGACGGCGGAGAAGAAGATCACCTCTAAGCGGTCGCTGGTTTACCATGGATGGGTGACGCTGGCGCCGACGCTTCTGGGCTTCGTCATCGGCACGGGGTTGGGGATATTGCTGGCGGTGGGGATCGTCTATTCGCGCGTCATGGACCGCAGCGTGATGCCCTGGGCCATCGTCAGCCAGACCATTCCGATCCTGGCGCTGGCACCGATGATCATCGTGGTGCTGGGGTCGATGGGGATACAGGGGCTGTTTCCGAAGTCGCTGATCGCGGCCTATCTGAGTTTCTTTCCGGTGGTCGTGGGCATGGTGAAGGGGTTGCGCAGCCCGGACGGGATGCAGCTTGATCTATTGCGCACCTATCATGCGTCGAACGGCCAAGGGTTCTGGAAGCTGCGGCTGCCGGCCTCGGTCCCCTATCTCTTTGCCTCTCTCAAGATCGGGATTTCGGCGTCGCTGGTGGGGACCATCGTGGCGGAGCTCCCCACGGGGGCCAAGGCGGGGTTCGGGGCGCGGATGCTGGTGGGGGATCAGTACGGGCAACCGCTGGTATCCTGGGCCGCGCTTTTCGCGGCGGCGATCACCGCAGCCGCCCTCGTGGGACTCTTCGGGCTGATCGAGCGGATGACCCTGCGGCGCATGGGGATGGCGGCGGCATGATCTGGGCGGTTCTGGCACTTCTGATCTGGGTGGCGGGCTGGTACCTGAATGTCCGGCTGGCCAACGGGGCGGCGTCGGACAATTGGGGCGTCAAGATCGCGGTGCCCGCGATTTTCGGCATCACGGTTCTGATCGTCTGGGAATTGCTGGTGCGGGGGTTCGAGATCAACCCGGTGATCCTGCCCGCACCTTCCGCGATTTTCGAACGGCTCCTAAGCGAAGGACCGCGGCTTTGGGCGGATTTCGAGCAGACGATCATCAAGGGGGCAATGTCGGGCTATATCATCGGGGGGCTCGCGGCCTTTGGCGTGGCGATCCTGGCCGACCGGTCGGAGTTCCTGACGCGGGGGATATTGCCGGTGGGGAGCTTCATGGCTGCGCTGCCCATCGTGGGGACCGCGCCGATTTTCGTCAAATGGCTGGGCAGCGACTGGCAGTCCAAGGCGGCGGTGGTCGCCGTCATGGTTTTCTTTCCGATCCTCGTGAACACGGTGGCGGGTCTGCGCGACACCACGGCGATGCAGCGCGACCTGATGCGGACCTATGGTGCGGGCTACTGGCCGACGCTGCTGAAACTGCGCCTGCCTGCGGCGATGCCGTTCATTTTCAACGGATTGAAGATCGGGACGACGCTGGCGCTGATCGGGGCGATCGTTGCCGAATTCTTCGGCTCGCCCACCGTGGGGATGGGCTTTCGCATTTCCACCAGCTTCGGTCAGCTTGCGCTCGACATGGTCTGGGCAGAGATTGTGATTGCGGCGCTTGCGGGCAGCGCGTTTTATGGGCTGATGGTGCTGATAGAAAAGCAGGTGACCTTCTGGCATCCGTCACAGAGATAAGACCCCGGCGAAGGGGCACAACAACCAACAAGGAGTATGACAATGATGAAGAAGATGATGTTGGCGGCGGCAGTTGCAGTCGGCATGGGCGGTGCACCCGTCTTTGCAGACGGGCACGCCAATTCCGTGACGCTGCAGTTGCAGTGGGTCACGCAGGCCCAGTTCGCGGGCTATTACGTGGCGCTCGACAAGGGGTTCTACGAGGAAGAAGGGCTCGAGGTCGAGATCCTCGCCGGCGGTCCCGACATCGCGCCGCCGCAGGTGCTGGCCGGTGGCGGTGCCGATGCCATGCTGAACTGGATGCCCTCTGCGCTGGCCGCGCGGGAAAAGGGTCTGCCGGTGGTGAACATCGCGCAGCCGTTCAAATCCTCTGGCCTGATGCTGACCTGCTGGAAGGACACAGGGATCACCGGGCCGCAGGATTTCAAGGGCAAGACCATCGGCGTCTGGTTCTTTGGCAATGAATATCCGTTCCTGAGCTGGATGAGCCAGGAAGGGATTTCGACCGAAGGGGGCGAGGACGGCGTGACGGTGCTCAAGCAGGGGTTCAACGTCGATCCGCTGCTGAACCGCGAGGCGGATTGCATCTCGACGATGACCTACAACGAATACGGTCAGGTGCTGGATGCGGGCGTGTCCGAAGATGAGCTGGTGACCTTCAAGTACGAGGACATGGGCGTGGCCACGCTGGAAGACGGCATCTACGTGCTGGAAGAAAACCTGCAGGACCCGGTCTTTGTCGACAAGATGGTGCGCTTCGTGCGCGCCTCGATGAAAGGCTGGAAGTATGCGGAAGCGAACCCGCAGGAAGCCGCCGAGATCGTTCTGGACAATGACGAGACCGGTGCCCAGACCGAGGCGCATCAGGTGCGCATGATGGGCGAGATCGCCAAGCTGACGGCTGGTTCCGACGGCTCGTTGGTCGAGGCGGATTTCCAGCGCACGGTGGATACGCTGCTTGCTGGTGGCTCCGACCCTGTGATCACCAAGCAGCCTGAAGGCGCCTGGACCCATGAGATCACGGACAAGGCGCTGAACTGACCCAGTTCCGAAATCCAAACCAGGGGCCGGCGCTGTGCGTCGGCCCTTTCTTATGCTGCAAGGAGTCGAGCCATGCCGGATACACCGCGTGACTTCGTTGCGCATTTCTGGACCGTGATGGGCGGCAATGACTTTACCGCCGCCAGCCTGCTGCTCTCGGAGGACTTCGAGTACTACATGCCGCAAACCGGGGAATACCTGACGGGTCGCGCGAATTTCGCCGGCCTGAATGCGACCTACCCTGCGCAGGGGCCCTGGCGTTTCGATCTGCGGCGGATCGTGGCGGAAGGGCGGGAGGTGGTGACCGAGGTGGGCGTCACCGACGGAGCGGTCAAGGCGGTCGCGTTAACCTTTCACACCCTGCGCGATGGGGTTATCTGGCGGCAGGTAGAGTATTGGCCCGATCCCTATCCCGCGCCCGCGAACCGGGCGCGATGGGTCAGCCAGGTCAAGAGCGCGCCCTTCTAACGGCTGATGCGAAAAGGGCCCGCATAAGCGCGGGCCCTTTCCTGAAACAGATGTACTGAGGCGTTACAGCACCGTCACCTTCGTGCCGATCGGCACCCGTTCGTACAGGTCGATGACGTGCTCGTTCATCATCCGGATGCAGCCGTTCGACACCGATCGCCCGATGGAATTGGGCTGGTTCGTGCCGTGGATGCGGAAGAACGTGTCCTTACCCCCTTCGAAGAGATAGAGCGCGCGGGCACCAAGCGGGTTGTCGGGGCCACCGGGCTGTGCGTCGGTATTGCCGATGAAACGCTTGTAGTTCTCCGGCTCACGCTCGATCATCTCGTCCGTCGGGCGCCATGTGGGCCATTCTTTCTTGACCGCGATGGTTGCGGTGCCGGTGAATTCGAAACCCGCCTTGCCGACGCCCACGCCATAGCGCATCGCGCGCCCCGGGGCGGTGACGAAGTAAAGGTAATGGCTGCGTGGCAGCACCAGAAGCTGCCCGGTTCCGAATTGGGATTTGATCGCCACTTCCTGCGGTCTGGGGTCGTAGGCGGCGGTCGAGGCCGCAAGTACCTGCGGCAGGGCAGCGGCGGCCAGGGTGCTGGCCAGGAAAGTGCGGCGGTCCATGGGACGCTCCATAATTCAGATTTCGGAGACACCATTTTCGCAAAGCGTTCCTCATTATCAACCCTGCCGCGCCAGAATTCGCCCCATTGTTGCCGAGCGGACAGTCAAATTGCCGTGTGCTTGTCACCGATGACGGATGGGCGACGCAGGCCGTCTGCGCGATCAAGACGGAAAGACGGCAGAGACGGGGCCGCGAATCCTTCCTTTTGGGCGCGTTCCCCGAAACCGCGACTCACTATAATATGTCGGATCGACGCTCTCCCCTGAAAATGTTCAAGAATTTGGCCGATTGCGGCGAGAATCCGGACGATCAGCGGGCCTTCAAAAGGCAGCGGCACATTCCCGCCACAATTGGGCCGAAAATATCTCGCGATCTTCAAATTGCCCGATCTTGAACACAATCCTGCCCGCAATCGTCAGCTTTCACTAAGGACATAAACCGTGGGGGTTTGGGCATCGCCCGACATACTGAGAGGAAGAAAATGCGTATTCTGGCTGTTGATGACGACCCCATCGTTCTGGACCTGCTGCGGGATGCCCTGACCGGTGATGACATGCAATGCGACCTGGTCTGCTGCGAGACCGCCGAGGACGCCATGGAAGTGATGGACACCGACCCCACCCAATTCGACTGTTTCCTGTTGGATATCATGCTGCCGGGTATCGACGGGATCGAGCTTTGCGACATGGTCCGCCAGAAGGCCGCCTACCGCGCGACGCCGATCATCATGATCACCGCCAGCCGCGACCCGAGCCTGATGGGCCGTGCCTTTGGCGCCGGTGCCACGGATTTCGTGACCAAGCCGCTCAACGGCCTCGATCTGGGCGCACGGATCAACACCGCCGCGATGCTGAACGACAGCCTGCTGCGTGAGCGTCAGGCCCAGCACTCGCTGGCCGAGATGACCGCCAAGATGCGCATCCGCTTCGACGAGGTGCTGGCGCTTGAAACCAAGGGCGTGACCGACTTCCGCACCCTTGAGAACGAGCTGCTGCGCCTGCCCGAAGGCTGCTACCAGATGCAACTTTTCTCTCTCGACGTGGTGGGACTGCGTGACGTGCATGAAAACGTCTCTGCCCCTGCCTTCCGTCAGCACCTTGAAGCCGTCGCAACGGCCGCGACCGGGGCGCTTGACGGGCTTACCTTCAAACTGGCCTACGCGGGCCAGGGACGTTTCGCCGGCTACATCACGGGCCGGGGCCGTCTGAAGACCGATGACGTGGTGTCCAAGGCGACCGCCGCCCTCCAGGCCGCCTGGGACACCGAGCGTTGCGAGGCGGACACGCCCCCGATGCTGCGCGTCGAAACGCTTTCCGACCGGCGCCTGTGGTCGGGCCGTTCTGCCGGGGACCGTCTGCACGAAGCGATGGAAGCGCTTGCGGTGCAGGAGGCCGCGGAGATGGAAGCGTTCGAGCCGGTCTTCGCGATGGCCGCGGAGTGAGCCAAAAGCGGCCCGTGCGGGGGCCGCGATATCCAGAATTTCTGGGTGGGATCAGGGGAGCGCCATTGGCGTTCCCCTGATTGCTTTCTTGGGGGCATCAGGCGAGCGCGATGTTCGCAGCGCTCTCGCGGCCGTCGCGGCCCGCTTCGACGTCGAAGGTCACCTTCTGATTGTCGGCGAGGCCGGTAAGGCCCGCGCGTTCAACGGCAGAGATGTGGACAAAAACGTCCTTGTTGCCGCCATCGGGTGCGATGAAGCCGAAGCCTTTGGTGGTGTTGAACCATTTGACTGTGCCAGTGGCCATAGTCGTGTCTCCTTTTGATACGTCATCCGCGTTGGTGCGATGACCCGGCGTTGGTCGGTCTAGTCGAACGTGGCGCCGGATTAAGGGAGACAGGGGGTCGAGGTAGAAAAACGTTAGCGAGGGGATGTGTGACAGGTTTGGGGGGTGGGGGCAAGGGGGCTCAGAGACTGCGTTTATCGTCTGTTAACCAAGTTCCTTCTTTCTTTGGACATGACCGCATACCGCCGCCTTCGTGTTCCTGGAGCGACCTACTTTTTCACGGTGACGCTAGCAGACCGAAACTCGGGCATTCTGATTGACCGGATTTCAGAACTGCGCCGCGCTTTTCGTCTAACGATGGACGAACGCCCATTCGTCTGCGATGCGGCTGTGATTCTCCCTGATCACCTGCACACCATCTGGACCTTGCCGGAAGGGGACGCAGATTTTTCGACACGTTGGAGGCTGATCAAGTCGCGTTTTTCGCGTGCTTCTGGAATACGCTCGCCCATTGGCGCTTCGCAATGTGCAAAGCAGGAGAGAGGCGTCTGGCAACGACGCTTCTGGGAACATTGCATTCGGGATGAGACGGATTTCGTCGCTCACTTGTCTTATTGCTGGGGTAATCCAGTCAAACACGGATATGTGTCTAGCCCAATGGCATGGCCGTTTTCGTCAATCCACCGGGACCGACTGAACGGCAGGGTTCCGATGGAATGGATTGGTGAACCGGAAGGTGACTTCGGAGAGCCGTAGGATGGGTGCTTGCACCCATCGTCTAGACAGGTAGATCGGAAAGATGGGTGCAAGCACCCATCCTACAGTTGACGGCGTGTTGAGATTGCAGGAATTGCCCAGCTCGCCCAAGCCCTACCGCACAAATTTCTTATGTTTCAACCGCTTCGGCTCCAGCGCATCCGCCCCGAGCCGCCGCTTCTTGTCCTCTTCGTAGTCCTCGAAGTTCCCCTCGAACCACTCCACATGCGCCTCGCCTTCGAAGGCGAGGATATGCGTACAAATCCGGTCGAGGAAGAAGCGGTCGTGCGAGATCACTACGGCACAGCCTGCGAAATCGACCAAAGCATCCTCAAGCGCCCGCAGCGTTTCCACGTCCAGGTCGTTGGTCGGTTCGTCGAGCAGCAGTACGTTGCCCCCCGACTTCAGCAGCCGCGCCATGTGCACCCGGTTACGTTCGCCGCCTGACAGGAGCCCCACCTTTTTCTGCTGATCCCCGCCCTTGAAGTTGAAGGATGAGCAATAGGCGCGGCTGTTCACCTCGGCATCGCCCAGCTTGATCAGCTCCGCGCCGCCGGTGATCGCCTCCCAGACGGTGTCGTTCGCGTTCAAGTCGTCGCGGGACTGGTCGACGTAGGACAGATCGACCGTGTCGCCGTATTCGATGGTGCCCGCGTCCGGTTTCTCCTGCCCGGTGAGCATCTTGAAGAGCGTCGACTTACCCGCGCCGTTGGGGCCGATCACGCCGACGATGCCGCCGGGGGGGAGCGAGAAGCTGAGGTTTTCGATCAGTTGCTTGTCGCCCATGTGTTTCGACAGCCCGTTCACCTCGATCACCTTGTTGCCAAGGCGCGGGCCGTTGGGGATGACGATCTGGGCGCGGCTGAGTTTCTCGCGCTCGGATTGGGCGGCCAGTTCGTTGTAGGCGTTGATCCGGGCCTTGGACTTGGCCTGCCGCGCCTTGGCGCCCTGCCGCATCCATTCCAGCTCGCGCTCAAGCGTTTTCTGCTTGGACTTGTCCTCGCGCGCTTCTTGCTCGAGCCGCTTGGCCTTCTGCTCCAGCCAGGCGGAGTAATTGCCCTCGTAGGGGATGCCGCGGCCGCGGTCCAGTTCGAGGATCCAGCCGGTGATGTCGTCGAGGAAATAGCGGTCGTGGGTGACGATCAGGATCGTGCCCTTGTAGTCGATGAGGTGCTGTTGCAGCCAGGCGATGGTTTCCGCGTCGAGGTGGTTGGTCGGTTCGTCGAGGAGCAGCATGTCGGGCGCTTCGAGCAGCAGCTTGCAGAGCGCCACGCGGCGCGCCTCACCACCCGAGAGCTTGGTGACATCGGCGTCGTCGGGCGGGCAGCGCAGCGCTTCCATTGAGACGTCGATCTGGCTGTCGAGGTCCCAGAGGTTCTGGGCGTCGATGTCGTCCTGCAATTTGGCCATCTCGTCGGCGGTCTCGTCCGAGTAGTTCATGGCCAATTCGTTGTAGCGGTCGAGGATCGCTTTTTTCTCGGCCACGCCCAGCATGACGTTTTCGCGCACCGTGAGGTTCGGGTCGAGCTTCGGCTCCTGCGGAAGATAGCCGACCTTGGCACCCTCGGCGGCCCAAGCCTCGCCCGAGTAATCCTTGTCGAGGCCCGCCATGATCTTGAGAAGCGTCGATTTACCGGCGCCGTTGACGCCGACCACACCAATCTTCACGCCCGGCAGGAAGTTGAGGTTGATGTTCTCGAACACCTTCTTGCCGCCCGGATAGGTCTTGGAGACACCGGACATGTGGTAAACGTACTGATAGGCGGCCATGGGCGGAATCCTGTCTGGGTTGAAAGGCTTTCGCAGTCCAATATCCCGCGCGCGGGGCAAGATCAACGCAAGGAGTGGGCATCGGCGGGCGCGGAGGTTGGTTCCGCGCACCGGGCGTATCGCCTGCGAAAATGGTGCGCGGGGCACTGGGATTCGACTGGTGGAGGGCGCGCAAGCGTCGGGGTTTTCTTTCCGCTTCGACTTCCGTTTCCCTGAATAACGGTCGATATGACTGTCCGTTTTCAAGTCTTAAGTCGATATGGACTGCGACATTTTGGTACACTCTCCGCCAACCTGTGGTTGTTCCGGGTCTCGGGGCAGGACACGGGGGAAACCGCGTACACGGCGATCCCGAACGAAGAACGCCGGTCGCGACAGGGACAGTAAGGAAATCACATGTCAAAAACCACAATCGTCGTGGGTCTGGACGGGTCGGAGGCCGGCGCGCGCGCGCTGGCCTTTGCCAAGGGACAGGCCAAGCTGATCGGGGATTGCGTCATCGCGATCTGTTACGTGATCGAATGGTCGCCCTTTACCTTCCAGACTCCGGAAGAGAACGAACAGCGCCACAGGCGGCGCGAGGAAGAGCTGAAGATCGCGCATGAACGGGTGCTCGATCCTGCGGTGAAAGAGACCGAGGCAGCGGGCTTTCAGGTCGTTGGGATCGTCCAGCACGGTGATGCGGCGGATATCCTCGATGCGACCGCGAAAAAGCATGAGGCGGCGCAGATCGTCGTGGGCCGTGTCGGTGCCCGCGGGCTGAAAGAGCGTGTTTTTGGCGGCGTCACCGGACGTCTGGCTGCGACAGCCAGCGTGCCGCTGACCATCATTCCGTGAGCCTGAGGGGGCAGATATGAACAGAATTCTTGCAACAGGTCTGACCGCTAGCGCGCTTGGCCTGCCGACGCTGGCTGCCGCGCAGGACGCGGTCAGCCTTGATCAGCGTGTGAACGACATTTTCGCCAATTCGACGGGCTGGTTCGTGAACCTGATCTTCATGAACCTGCCGGGGACGAATTTCCCGTGGATCGTGCTGTGGCTGGTGGTCGCGGCCTCGGTCTTCACGATCTATTTCGGGTTCATCCAGCTGCGCTCCTTTTCCCATGCGATCTCGCTGGTGAAGGGCGACTATTCCGATCCGAACGACGCGGGCGAGGTCAGCCACTTCCAGGCGCTGGCGACAGCGCTGTCCGGGACCGTGGGTCTGGGCAACATCGCCGGTGTGGCGGTGGCCGTGGGCATCGGCGGGCCGGGGGCGACCTTCTGGATGATCCTCGCGGGTCTGCTGGGGATGGCTTCGAAGTTCACCGAATGTACGCTCGGGGTGAAGTACCGCAATGAATACCCGGACGGCACCGTCTCGGGCGGGCCGATGTATTACATGACCAAGGGCTTCAAGGAACGTGGGCTGCCGGGCGGTGCCTTTCTGGCCGTGATGTTTGCGATCTTTACCATCGGTGGTGCGCTGGGTGGCGGGAACATGTTCCAGGCCAACCAGGCGCATGCGCAGATCACCCAGATCACCGGAGATTTCTCGGGTCTGATTACGGGCGTGATCTTTGCCGCCGTGGTGTTCATGGTGATCGTCGGTGGCATCAAGTCCATTGCGCAGGTGACTGAAAAGGTCGTGCCCTTCATGGGCATCCTTTATGTCGCCGCGGCACTGGTGATCCTGATCGTGAACGCGGACCAGATCGGCTGGGCCTTTGGGCAGATCTTCGAAGGAGCCTTTACGGGCCTTGGCGTTGCGGGTGGATTTGTCGGCGCGCTGATCCAAGGGTTCAAGCGGGCGGCCTTCTCGAACGAGGCGGGCGTTGGCTCGGCTGCCATCGCGCATTCGGCGGTCAAGACCAAGGAACCGATTACTGAAGGTGTCGTGTCGCTGCTGGAACCTTTCATCGACACGGTCGTGATCTGCACGATGACGGCGCTGGTGATCACCATCTCCGGTCAGCTGGTCATGGACCCGGCCACGGGCAACTTCATCCTGAACGAGGCGGGTTCGGCGATCCAGACCGTTGACGGCAATTCCGGGGTCGCGCTGACATCGGCGGCCTTTGCCACCGGGTTCAGCTGGTTCCCTTACGTGTTGGCGGTTGCGGTGATCCTCTTTGCCTTTTCGACCATGATCTCCTGGTCCTACTACGGGCTGAAGGCGTGGACGTACCTTTTCGGTGAGGGGAAAACGAAGGAGCTGATCTTCAAGGTGATCTTCTGCTTCTTCATCATCGTGGGGGCGGCGGCCAACCTTGGCGCGGTCATCGACTTCTCGGATGCGATGATCTTTGCCATGGCGGTCGTGAATATCACCGCGCTCTATTTCCTGATGCCCATCGTGAAGCGCGAGATGAACAGCTATTTCGCGCGGCTGAAGTCGGGTGAGATCGTCAAGCACGCGCACTAACCGCGTTGACATTGCGGGCTTATGCCCGTCCTTTCGGCCCCTGAAGCAATTCGGGGGCCGTTCTTGTTCCGCCATGACATTCCCTTTGCCGCGCCCGGTCAGGTGATCGGGCTTTTGGGCGGGTCGTTCGATCCGGCGCATGCGGGCCACGCGCATATCACGCGTGAGGCGCTCAAGCGGTTCGGGCTGGACCGGGTGTGGTGGCTGGTCTCTCCCGGTAATCCCCTGAAGGCGCGGGGGCCTGCGCCGCTCCAGACGCGCATGGCGCGGGCGCGCGAGGTGATGCGGCATCCGCGCGTCGAGGTGACGGATATCGAGGCGCGGCTGGGCACGCGGTATACGGCCGAGACGCTGGCGCGGATGCGGGCGCTTTATCCCGGTGTGCGCTTTGTCTGGCTGATGGGGGCGGACAACATGGCGCAGCTGCATCTGTGGCAGGACTGGCGGCAGATCATCGAAGGGGTCCCGGTGGGCGTGCTGGCGCGGCCCGGGCAGCGGATATCGGCCCGGATGAGCCGGGCTGCGGCGATTTACGCGTCCTATCGCATTCCGGGGCGGTTCAGTCATTTGCTGGCGGGGGCAGAGGCGCCTGCGTGGTGTTTCGTGAACGTGCCGATGGTCGATGTGTCCTCGACCGCGATCCGGGCTAGTGGTGCGTGGTCAGCGCAGGCGGGCTGAGGCAAGACCGGCGGTGATGATCACGGCGAGCCCGGCCCAGGTGAAAGCGTCGGGCAGGTCGCCGAAGATGGCCCAGCCGAGGATCACGGCGGCAATCAGCTGGAAATAGACGAGCGGTGCGAGGCGTGTGGCGGGCGCGATGCGGTAGGCGTAGAGCAGCATCAGGTTGCCGAGCATGGAGCAGAGCGCGGAGGTGAGCGTGAGGCCCGCGATGGTCGCTGTCCCCGGGGGGAGATGGCTGAGGCCGAGGGGGAGCAGCAGGAGCGCGCTGATCGACAGTTGGCTGAAGGTGAGGGCGATGGGCGTGCCGAGGCCGGAGAGCCAGCGGGACATCGTGAGGAACGCGCCGTAGCAGAGGCCCGCAACCACCGCCCAAAGGACACCGGGATCACTGCCCGCGCCGGGGCGGACGACGAGCAGCACGCCGAGAAAGCCCATGAGGATCAGCGCGCTGCGGAGCAGCGTCACGGGTTCGCGCAGGAAGATCATCGCGAGCGCGTAGCTGAAGATCGGGCCGATGAAGAAGGCGGCGAAGACGGTGGCCACGTCTGCGGTGCTGAGCGCGGTCTGAATGGCCGAGATGCCACCCGCGAGGATCGCCGCGCGCAGCCAGATGCGCCAGTCGCGCAGCAAGCGCAACGCATCGGGGCTGATGAAGGGCAGAACCATCAGCGTGCCAAGCGCAAAGCGCGACCACGCGACGAAGAGCGGCGATACGCCGAAGGTCGAGGTCAGAAGCTTGCCTGCGCTGTCGCCCGCGGGGATCAGGGACATGGCCAGGAACATAATCAGGACGGCGCGTTGCATGATGCCGCTTAGCATGGGGTCCGGGGCGTGAAAATGTGATACCGTGCTGCTTGTACGCGTCGCGCGGGTGCGCTTTAACTTGGGCCATGAGTGGCGGTCTTTCTCGGCGGAAGTTCCTTGGATCGGCAGCGGGTTTTGCGCTGGCCGGACAGGCGGCACTTGCCGCGCCGCCGACGACTTCCCTTCGCCCGGTGCTGCGCGGCCCGGAGTTCTTCAAACGCACCATTCCCGGTGCGGAAGAGATTATCCGGGACGCCAATCTGTCGGGGCAGGTGGCATTTGCGATGGCCGACGCGCGTACGGGTGCGTGGCTGGAGTGCGAGAACGAACAGACGGGTCTGCCGCCCGCAAGTGTGACCAAGGCGGTGACGGCGCTCTATGCGCTGAAGACGCTCGGGGCCGGGCATCGTTTCGAGACGCTGGTGGCCGCTTCGGGCGGCGTGACAAATGGCGAAGTGCAGGGCGATCTGCTGCTTATTGGTGGGGGCGATCCAACGCTCGACACCGACGGGCTGGCCGAGATGGCAGCGCGGCTGAAACAGGCCGGCATTCACGGCGTGAAGGGTGATTTCAAGGTCTACGAAGCCGGATTGCCGGTGATGCGCCAGATCGACCCGGCGCAGCCCGAACACGTGGGCTACAATCCGGCTGTTTCGGGACTGGCCTTGAATTTCAACCGGGTGCATTTCGAATGGAAGCGCGCCGACGGCAAATACGCCGTCACCATGGACGGTCGGTCACGCAAGTATCGGCCCGACGTGACCATCGCGGCGATGCGGATCGAGGACCGGTCGACGCCTGTCTATACCTATGCCGACCTGAACGGGCGCGATCAATGGACAGTGGCGCGCGGAGCCTTGGGGCAGGGCGGGGCGCGCTGGCTGCCGGTGCGGCGGCCTGGGCTTTATGCGGGCGAGGTTTTCGCAACGCTTGCCGGGGCGCATGGCATCCGGCTGCGCAAGCCGGAGGTGATCGACGCGCTGCCGACGCACGAGGTCCTCGTGCGGTTCGCCAGCGGCGATCTGCGCGACATCCTGCGGGACATGCTGCGGTTCTCGACCAACCTGACGGCCGAGATGGTGGGCCTTGCCGCGACGTCGAAGCGGTTGGGGCAGGTGGGCGACTTGCGCGCCTCGGCGGCGGAGATGAACCGCTGGGCGATTGATGCGCTAGACATGACCGCGCCCAAGCTAGTGGACCATTCGGGGCTGGGCGAGGACAGCCGACTGACCACGTTGGATATGGCCAAGGGGTTGCTGGCGGTACGGGATACCGATTTCCGGCCGATCCTGAAGTCTTTCGAATTCCGGGACGAAAAGGGCCGTCCGGTCAAGCAACAGGCGATCCGTGTGGACGCCAAGACCGGCACTCTGAATTTCGTCTCGACCCTGGCGGGCTATGTGACGGCGCGCGACGGGCGGGAGATGGCCTTTGCGATCTTTGCGGCCGATGACGCGGCGCGTGCCGGGATCAGCCGCGAGGAGCGCGAGCGGCCGCCCGGGGCGCGGTCGTGGAACCGGCGTGCCAAGCGGGTGCAACAGGCACTCATCGAGCGATGGGATGCGATGTACGGGCAAACGGAAGCCTGAGGCCGGTACCCTGTCCCCGTGGGGACAGACGGGAAATTTGCAGGCATGCCAATGACCTAATGGCCGTTAACACATTAATAACACAATGATTTCAACTGAGGTGGCGGGCGCGTGCGCCGCGTTCGATGGCGGCGGCGTGCAAACGGTCGATTTCAAGCTCGTAGCGGATTTCCTCGAGCAGCCGCAGCTCCGCCTCTTCGAGCGTTCCATCGGCGGCAGCGACATCGCAGGCCAGCGCGTAGGCTGTCTCGTAAAGGCGCGGAGGCAGCGCTTCCTTGACGAGGCCAAAGAGGGCGTCGAGACCGTCTTCCTGCTCGAAAAGGTCGAAAACCGTCTTGGTGATCGTGCTCATCCGGTCGGTGTCGTAGCCCGCGAAGATCGGCAGCATGTTCACGGCCGCCTGTATCTTGATCAGCTCTGCTGTGCGGATGTCCTCGTCCGAGGCCGAGACCGCCACCATGAGCGCGACAAGGCTGTCCTGTGCGCTGAGCGAGAGGGAGACGTCATCGGACATGGGGTTTCCTTTGGGATTTCATGTTGCGGTGCAGAATATTGACGGCTTGGGGGTGAGGCAATAGGTACACGCGCAGCCCGGCGCACATGGGGTGCGCGGCTGTGAAGAATGGATGATCCAGATGTCTGAGATGCGTGACGCGGCAATGACCAGCAAGGCGTGGCCTTTCGAAGAGGCCCGCGCGGTGTTGAAACGTTACGAGAAGGCACCGCCGGAGAAGGGCTATGTGCTGTTCGAGACGGGCTATGGGCCGTCCGGGCTCCCGCATATCGGGACCTTTGGCGAGGTGCTGCGCACGACGATGATCAAGCGGGCGTTCGAAGAGATTTCGGACATTCCGACGAAGCTTATTTGCTTCTCGGACGATCTTGATGGCATGCGCAAGGTGCCCGGCAACGTACCCCAGCAGGAGATGCTGGCGGAGCACATGCACAAGCCGTTGACATCCGTCCCCGATCCGTTCGGTGAGTACGAGAGCTTTGGGCATCACAACAACGCCATGCTGCGGCGGTTCCTTGATACCTTCGGATTCGAGTACGAGTTCTATTCGGCACGCGAGTTCTATAAGTCCGGGCAGTTCGACGAGATCCTGTTGCGGGCGGCGGAATGCTATGACGAGCTCATGGCGGTCATGCTGAAATCGCTGCGTGAAGAGCGGCGGCAGACCTACTCGATCTTCCTGCCCATTCATCCGCAGACGGGCCGCGTGATGTACGTTCCGATCAAGGAGGTGAATGCCAAGGATGGCACGATCACCTTCGACGACGAAGACGGGACTGAGATGACGCTGCCGGTGACGGGCGGCAATGTGAAGCTGCAGTGGAAGCCAGACTTTGGCGCGCGCTGGGCTGCGCTGGACGTGGATTTCGAGATGTACGGCAAGGAGCATGCCACGAACACGGCGATCTACGACCGGATTTGCGAGATACTGGGCGGCAAGAAGCCGAACCACTTCAGCTATGAGCTGTTCCTCGACGAGAACGGGCAGAAGATTTCGAAGTCCTCGGGCAACGGTATCTCGATTGACGAATGGCTGACCTATGCCAGCACCGAGAGCCTGTCTTATTTCATGTTCCTCAAGCCCAAGACGGCAAAGCGGCTTTATTTCGACGTGATCCCGAAGGCGATGGACGAGTATCACCAGCAGTTGCGCGCCTATGAGACGCAGGATGCGGCGGCGCGGGTGAACAACCCGGTATGGCATATCCACGGGGGCGATGTGCCGACGTCTGACATGGTGGTGCCGTTCTCGATGCTGCTGAACCTGGCGTCAGTGTCTTCTGCCGAGGACAAGTCGCAGCTTTGGGGGTTCATCCAGCGGTATGCGCCCGAGGCCTCGCCCGAGACGCATCCGGGGATGGATGCGGCGGCGGGGTACGCGGTGCGGTACTACAACGACTTCGTGAAGCCGCAGAAGGTGTTCCGCGCGCCGACTGAGTTGGAGCGCGAGGCGTTGGTCGAGTTGCGCGAAAAGCTGGTGGCCTGGGATGGCGGCCTTGATGCCGAGGAGTTGCAGTCGATGGTCTTTGCCGTGGGCAAGCCCCGGTTCGAGCCGCTGCGCGACTGGTTCACGGCGCTTTACGAGGTGCTCTTGGGCGCGTCGCAGGGGCCGCGATTTGGCGGGTTTATCGCACTTTATGGCGTGGACGAGACCGTGCAGCTGATCGACGACGCCTTGGCAGGAAAGCTGATGGCGGCTTGATGCGCTTGCCGTGACCTGACTGCGGATTACTTCTGATAGGCAGGTCACGGGAGAGCGATCATGTGGAAATCCATTCTCAATACCCTTGGCGGTGTGGCGCTGGGGCTGATGCTGGCCGTGGGGGCAGGGGCGCAGCAGGCTGAGATCGAAGGGACGATCAGCAGCCAGATCGAGGCCTTCAAGGCGGATGATTTCGAGCAGGCTTTCACCTATGCTTCCCCGCGCTTGCAGGATTTGTTCCAGACACCGCAGAACTTTCAGCGGATAGTGACGCAGGGCTATCCGATGGTCTGGCGTCCGGCGGATGTGCAGTATCTCGAACTGCTCGACCACGGCGGGTCGCTTTGGCAGAAGGTGCAGATCATTGACGAGAAGGGCGTGATGCACCTGCTGCTTTACCGGATGCAGGAGACCGAGGAAGGCTGGCGGATCGCGGGCGTGCAGATACTGGAAGCGCCGCAACCGACAGTCTGATCCGAGTTTCGTTTCAAAGCTAAGCGGCCTGCCCCGAGGGGCAGGCCGTTTTCGTTTGCGCCCCGCTGTTGCGCCCGACTGCGCGCGGTGATGTCAGCGGCGATTAAGCCTTCGTTGATACTTCCCTGCCCCGGCGGCCTCTGGTCGGGATGATGGGCAATCAGTCGGGGCGGCGCGCGCCTGCCCTGCGGAAAGGGATTATTGATGAACAAGGCGATTACCGAAGGTTTGGTTCTGATGCCGACATCGTTCACGCAAGGTTTGGACGTCTGGTCGAGCGGGGACGGGACGCCGGGGTCGGATACCTATGAGAACGCCGCGAACGCCCTGTTGATCGCGGCGGACCAGGATTTCGGCGGTGCGCTGGAACTGCTCAAGACGCAGAACACGCAAAAGGTTCGGTTCATGGGGCAGACGCCGATCCTGCCGGGGTGTTACCTGCGGATCAGCACGCGGGTGAAGGCGATCAGTGGCAACCTGCCTTCGGTCCGGATCGGCGGCTATCCGGCGCGCGGGGACGGGAGCCGGGTGGCGGGACTGCAGGAGTTTTCCTTTTTCACGACGCTGCAAAGCTACGGCGAGGTGGTCGAGATCAGCGCCATCGTCGGCACGGGGTCGCGCGGCGGGGTGGACATGCCCTGGGGGACGGAGCCGATCTACGGGCATTTCGGGATCGACCTTGTGGGGCCGAACGGCGGGATCGTGCGGGTGGATGACATCCAGATCGAGGATGTCACCTCGGTCTTTCTGCGCGACATGGTGTCGATTGTCGATGTGACGGATTTCGGGGCCGTGGGCGACGGGACGACCGATTGCACGACCGCCTTCGAGGCGGCGAATGCCGCGGCCAATGGGCGGACGTTTTTCGTGCCGGAGGGGGTGTTCCTGCTGAACAGCGATGTGACGGTCGATACGCCCGTCCGCTTTGAGGGGCGGGTGACGATGCCTGCGTCGGCGGTGCTGCTGCTCAGGCGCAACTTTGATCTGCCGACCTATATCGAGGCTTTCGAGGATGAGGAACTGGCCTTCAAGAAGGCGTTTCAGGCGCTCTTGAACAACGTCGATCACGAGACGCTGGACATGGGCGGGCGCAAGGTGAACGTCACGGAGCCTCTCGATATGCAGGGGGCTGTGCCGGACCGCACGAGCTATGCGACGCGGCGCGTCGTGCGGAACGGGCAGCTGGAGGCGGCGGCGAGTGCTGCGTGGAATACGGATGTCTTTTCCTCGCCCGCGACCTATGCGCCAACGGACTCGCGCACCCTGACGGCGGTCGACAACGTGTCGAGCATTCCCATCGGCGCGCTGGTAGAAGGGCCGGGCGTGGGGCGCGAGGTTTACGTGAGGGACAAGGACCTGACGCGGCAGGAGATCACGCTGAGCAAACCGCTTTACGGGGCGGCAGGGCGTCAGACGTACACCTTCCGCAAGTTCAAATACATCATCGACTTCGGCGGTTTGAGTCGCTCAGCAAGTTCGTGATGGCGGATATCGAGTTCCAGTGTAATGACCGGTGCAGCGGGATCATGCTGGCGCGGGGCGGGATCACCTTTCATTTGCGCGATTGTTTCGTCAGCCGTCCTGCGGACCGGGGGATCACCTCCATCGGGACGGGCTGCCAGGGGATGCTGATCGACAGGTGCCAGTTCCTGTCAGCGGAAGATGCGCTCGATGTGCCCGCGCGCAGGACCATCGGGTTCAACACCAACACCAACGACGCCAAGATCCGCAACAACCGGGCGACGCGGTTCCGGCACTTTGGACTTCTGGGCGGGTCGAACAACATCTTCACCGGCAACCACTTCTTTCAGGGCGATGAGGTGCCGGACGGCATCCGGTCCGCGGGAATCATTCTGGCCAGCAATTCGCCGGGGTCGATCATCTCGAACAACTACATCGACAACTGCTTTATCGAGTGGACGAATGAATATGATCCTGCCCCCGATTTCACGACCGGTTTTTCGTTCAGCTCGCTGAGTATCACGGACAACATGTTCCTGTCGGGTGACGTGGCCCCGTGGATCAGCTGGATCGTGGTGAAGCCCTATGGGACCGGACACTTCCTGAACGGGGTGGCAATCACCGGAAACCGGTTCCGCACGCTGAACGGCGCGGTGGACCGGGTGGAGCGGGTGGACACCACCTTTGCCGATCTCGACGACACCCGGAACAGAAACGTTGTAATGACCGGGAATTCCTTCCTCGGTATCACGACGCAGGCGTCGAACCCGGCGGTCATCGATTTTACGCAAGGGACGGAAGACACCGCCTGGGTCATCGTCGCGGGCGATCACCTGCCCTTTGGCGGGGAGACGCGGGCGGTGGAGAGCGTCATGGCCATCGGCGGCATCCGGAACGCAAACAACGTGCGGCAGTATGTCATGCCCTATGCGGATATCGGTTTCGGGCCGAACCGGGACCAGGTGCAGCTGGTCTGGCCCTCGGCGGTGCGGGGGCGGGTGATGGCCACGGTACGAATGGACAGCCGGTGAGGGCATTGCCCCGCGCCTTGCGCGGCGCGGGGCAATGGTCTGTCAAAATCGGTGCCAGAGGCCGAGCTTGAGCGCGCTCTTCTCAGTTTCCTTGTAAGGGATCTCAGCACCGATCTTGACGTTGAACGAACTGCCCCGCGGGCGGAACAGGAGGGATGGTTCCACCGCGCCGTAAGCGTCGTCGTTCTGTTCGGAAAGAGTGAATTCGATCAGGCCCGTGGTGAGGGTGCTGAAATCGACGCCAAGCGTGCCGTCGATCTTCGCGATATGGTTGCCCATGCGCGGTTCGTAGACATAGGCGGCATCGAGGCTCATCCAGCCGTTGCCTGAGGCGTGAGAGAAGCCGTAGCCCCATGAGACGCCCGTCTTGACCGTCGGCAGCTGCATTTCGTTGCCCCAGAGGCCGCCAAGGCCGATCTCGTAGGCGAAGCGGTGGGGTCGGTCGGTGGGGCCAAGCGCGCGGCGGGCAAAGAGGTTGCCGAAGCCGTTGCGCACGTCTTGGGCGTCGGTGAGGCCGTATTCGATGTAGAGCGCGTTCTTGGTTTCATCGAACCGGGTGGCACCGAAGGAGAGGGAGACGAAGCCTTCGCCACGCTCGCGCAGCCATGCGCCTGCTTGCGCAGCGGTGGAAAGGGATAGAAGCGTCAGTAAAATCAGAAAAATCAGTCGCATCGCGGCCTCCTGCGCGGAGGTTTGGCCGAGATGGTTAACAAAAGGTTAACGCGCTTAAGCACAAGTCTCGAGCACGCTCTGGTGCGGTAAATGAGTCACGAAAAAGCCCGGCGCTATGAGGCGCCGGGCTTTGATACTTTTCAGCCGTACTGTGTGATTACACGCGCACTTCGCCACCGCGCGGGCCGAAGATCAGCCATGCCAGCAAGCCAATCACGGGCAGGGCGATGATCACCACAGACCAGATGATCTTGGACAGGCCCGATGCGCCGGAAGTGAGAACCTGATAGATCGCGTAAATGTCCGCGATCAGGATGATGAGGCCGAGAATGCCATATTCCATTGCTTGTCTCCTTCGTGACAAATTCAATTGATCGTTGGCGACAAAACGTCCCACCCCTCTTGCGGTTCCCAAAAATTATTTGCGGGCGTCTCATTTACCTTGGCTAAAAAGACGGAAATGCCATTGTTTTGCAGGCATTTCCGCCTATGTCGCGGCGCATGGAAAAAAATCTGAAAGACAGCCTGCACCAGCGCAAGGCATTGCCAGACGCCCTGCGTGTTCTGGCCGAGCAATACCCGCGCGCGCAGTGGGAGGGGCACCCGAATTTTGGTGAGATGATCCAGTTCTGGATGCAACGGCATCTGATGTTCCGGCAGTTGATGCAGTTGTTGCGGGAGGACGCGCAGGGGTTGCTGGACAAGAAGATGCCGTTTGAAACTTACGCGCAGCGGCTGTCACATTACGGCGGGACGTTCCTGAACCAGTTGCACGGGCATCACCAGATCGAGGATGCGCATTACTTTCCGCAGCTTGTCCAGCTTGATCCCCGGCTGGAGCGGGGGTTCGAGCTGTTGGAGACGGATCACGAGGCGATTGACCCGCTGCTACACGACTTCGCCGGGGCGGCGAATGCGGTTTTGCAGGGAGGCGAGGCGGGGGCGTTCCTGCGCAAGATCGAAGGGTTCGAGAAGCTCTTGGACCGCCATCTGGTGGACGAAGAGGATATCGTCGTGCCGGTGGTGCTGCATACGGGGTTTCGGGGGTAACGCCGCCTGCGCGTCAGGTCGTGGGCACCACATCGCAGGCGCGGAACGCTGCCACTGCATCAGCGGCATCCTTGAGCGGAATGGGGACATAGCGCGCGCCAAGGGTCGCGACAGCGGTGTCGTTGAACTGCAACCCGTTCAGGACATTGCCAAACCCTTGGTCGACGACCGTTAGGGTGCGTCCGCCATTGCTAAGGCGGTGCTGATCCGTCGAAATGGCGAGCGGGAAGGGACCATTGAACCGCATTGAGAAGATCGGCGCGGGGTCGAACGGCGTCTTTTGTGTGAGCGAGATGGAGTAGAGCGGAGCCGTGGGGTCATAGGTCAGCTCGACCGCGACCTCGCCGGTCTCATGGGTCAGAAGGCAGGGCGTGCTGGGGGTGAATTCCCATGCGTCAGCGGGCAGGGCAAGAAGCGTCAGGCCGATTGCTGCTGCCTTCACCGCCCCCGCTTCCCCCGACGCTTCACACCTCCACGCATGCCGCCCCGGCCCATGGTGCTGCGCCCCGACGCCTTCTGCGCATCGTCCACGGCCTTTTCCACTGCGTATTGCCGCGCCATCGGGTCGTCGGCGATGGCCAGATCCACCGCTTCGAGCCGCTTGATCTCGTCCCGCAGACGCGCGGCCTCTTCGAATTCGAGGTTCTCGGCGGCCTTGCGCATGTCGTCGCGCAACCCATCCAGCACCACCTGCAGGTTGGAGCCAGCCATCTTGTTGTCGATCTGGGTGGTGACGCGGGCCATGTCGACGTCGCCCTTGTAGAGACCGGCGAGGATATCCTCGACGTTCTTCTTCACCGTCTCGGGGGTGATCCCGTGTTCCTCGTTGTACGCAATCTGCTTGGCGCGGCGGCGGTCGGTTTCGGCCATCGCGCGCTCCATCGAGCCGGTGATCCGGTCGGCGTACATGATGACGCGGCCTTCGGCGTTGCGGGCGGCGCGGCCGATGGTCTGGATGAGGGAGGTCTCGGAGCGCAGGAAGCCTTCCTTGTCGGCGTCGAGGATCGCGACGAGGCCGCATTCGGGGATGTCGAGCCCCTCCCGCAGCAGGTTGATGCCGACGAGCACGTCGAAGGCACCGAGGCGCAGGTCGCGCAGGATTTCGATGCGCTCGATGGTATCGATGTCGGAGTGCATGTAGCGCACGCGGATGCCCTGTTCGTGCATATATTCCGTCAGGTCCTCGGCCATGCGCTTGGTCAGCGTGGTGCAAAGCGTCCGGTAGCCCTTTGCCGCCACCTTGCGCACCTCGTCCAGAAGGTCGTCCACCTGCATCTCGACGGGGCGGATTTCGACCTGCGGGTCCAAAAGGCCGGTTGGCCGGATGACCTGTTCGGTAAATACACCGCCGGTCTGCTCGATCTCCCATGCGGCGGGCGTGGCGGAGACGAAGATGGATTGCGGGCGCATGGCGTCCCATTCCTCGAATTTCAGCGGGCGGTTGTCCATGCAGGAGGGCAGGCGGAAGCCGTGTTCGGCCAGCGTGAATTTGCGGCGATAGTCGCCCTTGTACATGCCGCCGATCTGGGGGACGGAAACGTGGCTTTCGTCCGCGAAGACGATGGCGTGGTCGGGGATGAATTCGAAGAGGGTGGGGGGCGGCTCGCCCGGCGCGCGGCCGGTGAGGTAGCGGGAGTAGTTCTCGATGCCGTTGCAGACGCCGGTGGCTTCCAGCATTTCCAGATCGAAGTTGGTGCGTTGCTCCAGCCGTTGTGCTTCGAGTAGCTTGCCCTCGTTGACAAGCTGGTCGAGGCGCTGCTTGAGCTCTTTCTTGATGCCCAGGATGGCCTGCTGCATCGTGGGTTTCGGCGTGACGTAGTGTGAATTCGCATAGACGCGGATTTGCTCGAACGTGTCCGTCTTCTCGCCCGTAAGCGGATCGAATTCGACGATGCTTTCCAATTCCTCGCCGAAGAAGGACAGCCGCCACGCTCGGTCTTCGAGGTGGGCGGGGAAGATTTCGAGCGCGTCGCCGCGCACGCGGAAGGTGCCACGCTGGAAGGCCTGATCGTTGCGGCGGTACTGTTGGGCAACAAGATCGGCGATGACCTTGCGCTGGTCGTACATCTTGCCGACCTTCAGGTCCTGGGTCATCGCGCCGTAGGTCTCAACCGAGCCGATACCGTAGATGCAGGAGACCGAGGCGACGATGATCACATCATCACGCTCCAGCAGCGCGCGGGTGGCGGAGTGGCGCATCCGGTCGATCTGTTCGTTGATCTGGGATTCCTTCTCGATATACGTGTCCGAGCGCGGCACGTAGGCTTCGGGCTGGTAGTAGTCGTAGTAGCTGACAAAGTATTCTACGGCGTTGTCGGGGAAGAAGCCCTTGAATTCACCGTAAAGCTGGGCTGCCAGCGTCTTGTTCGGCGCAAGGATGATGGCGGGGCGCTGGGTTTCCTCGATCACCTTGGCCATGGTGAAGGTCTTGCCCGTGCCGGTGGCCCCCAGAAGCACCTGGTCGCGGTCGCCATCCAGCACGCCGGCGGCCAACTCCTTGATCGCGGTCGGCTGGTCGCCCGCCGGCTCGAACTCGGTGTTCAGTCTGAACTTCTTGCCCCCTTCCAGCTTTTCGCGCGTGCGCACGTCGGGGGCGGGGTTAGACATGAACGGCTCGATCGTGGAGGTATCGGTGTGGGCGTGGGGCATGGTGGCTCGCTTGGCTGGGCAGACCCTTAAGGTGTCATGTTTCGCGCGGCATTCAAGGGGACGCGACGTCCGGTCCCGGCGATCCGGCTCTTGCCCCCTGCGCCCAAATATCCGATAACCGCACCGCGATCAAAGAGGTAAGCTTTCATGCGCGCACGCATCTACCAACCGGCCCGCACGGCCATGTCCTCGGGCACGGCCAAGACACATCACTGGCTGCTTGAATTCGCCCCCGCCGAGGCGCGCGAGGTCGATCCGTTGATGGGCTGGACGTCGTCCTCGGACACGCAGGCGCAGGTCCGGCTGACATTCGATACCAAGGAAGCGGCGGTCGAGTACGCGCAGGAGCACGGGATCGAGGCTGTGGTGCAGGAGCCCCACAAGCGCAAGCCCAACATTCGCCCGGGCGGGTATGGTGAGAATTTCGCAACCGGTCGGCGCGGGGCATGGACGCATTAGGAACGGGTCCCGAAAACCCCGATACACCAGACGTGCAGTCGCTTTTGACGCGTCACTTTGACCTGATGCGCGCATTGACGCCGGAAGAGGGCTGTCACGTCATCCTGCCTGCCAAGCTGAACGCCGAGGTCGCCCTGCTGATCGGTGTGCGGCGGAACGGGACACTGCCCGGGATCGGCGCGCTCAAGCAGATCGGGCCGGATCACGGAGAGCTCAAGTCAATGCATACCGTGGCCGAGGCGCGCGGCCAGGGCGTGGCCCGAAAGCTTCTTGAGGCGCTCACGGCGGCAGCGAAGGCCAGAGGCATCGCCCGTTTGAGTCTCGAGACCGGGACTGCTCCTGCCTTTGGCCCGGCCCGTGCGCTCTATGCCAAGGCTGGTTTCGAGGAATGTCCGCCCTTCGCGGATTACAAGCCTTATCCGCTCAGTGTTTACATGACGAAATCGCTGTAACCTGCGGTTTCCTTCGGACTTGCCAAGTTCCGTTCGATAGGTGACAAACGCCGACAGCGGTCCCTTAGCTCAACTGGATAGAGCAGCTGACTTCTAATCAGCAGGTTGAGGGTTCGAGTCCTTCAGGGATCGCCAGAAAATCAAGATCTTAGAGATACTTTGGGCAAGAAGCTCACCGTTTGGGTGCCAAATGGGTGCCAAAGAAAGCGGTTTGCGATGTAGACTCGCTCCAAAACCAGAGATCGTCTACGCTCACCCTGCCTAGGCATTGTCGTAACCTAGGGCATCGCGATGCTCTTCAATGAAGGAGAGATCGCGATGAGGATACTGTCGAAGCGTCAGCTGAAGGAGCTGGTCTTGTACTCGCCGCAACATGTCGCACGTCTGGAGAAGGCAGGCCTATTCCCTAAGCGGGTACAGCTAGGCCCAAACCGGGTGGGATGGGTTGAAGCCGAGGTGCTCGAATGGCTCGAAGCACGGCTGGCAAATCGGGACACCCCGCCCGACACTCCTGAGTAAGGAGCAGGGTGGCCAAGGGTGCACACCTTGGTCACCCTATTTATCCGTTTTGAATTTGTGCTGCGACAAGCCACTATCCAACGCGACTTGTGCCAATTGGACAGCGCAGAGTTGAGATCCTCACTCTGCTCCCGTTCGAGTGGTTCCCGCGCCGTCTTATCGCATCAACCTCGGCCGTCTTGATCTCCAGGTGCCTTGGAGGAAGTCTCCCTTTTGAGCGCCTTGCGAGACAGTTCCAGTATTGACCCAAAAGTTCGGCCATGGCCCCGGACAGGGTCACCAAAGGAGATGGGGTTGCCGGAGACGGCCTCCTGAAGCCAAGGAAAGGGCTTTACAACAACGCGCTTTTCAAAGACCTTCCGGTTCGGCCAGACGTCTTGGATAAATTCACGTTTTTCGTCGGCTGTCGCTCTTTCGTAGGTAAGGCAAAGGTTCTTTTGCAGTTCGGCCAATTCATGGCGCATCTGCTGAAGTTGTGCGGTGCTCGGCAACTTCGCGAGACGTTGCTTCAGATCCAGCAAGCGTTGTTCGCTCTGTGCTTTTCGATTGCTGTAGTCGGTGCGCTCCAATGTGCCGTCGATGAGAAGGTCTGTGAGACGTTCCTGGCGTGCCACTTCGTCTTCGATTTGAAGTTCAATGGCAGTTCTGGCTTCTTGCAGCTGGAGGTCGGACGCCTCCGTATCGGAGGCAGCTTGAACCGTTGCGCTTGATCGCGCAGTAAGCTCGAGGCGTTCGAGTTCCGCCCGCAAAGCGGCATTGATGGCGTCCTCGCGGATGGTCTTTGTTGGACAGGCCTTGGATTTGCAGCGGTAATAGACGCGACCCTTCTGCAATTCCGGGATCATACAGCCATCACAGTGCCCACAGCTGAAGAGGCGCCGGAACAGGTGCTGATGGCGCGTCTTTATTTGGCCGCGCCGCCCAGTTCGAACCGCTTCGACCTCTTCATAGAGTGATATGGTAATGATTGGGTCATGTATGCCTGGATAGCTTTGACCCGTCCGCTTGATACGAATGAGACCCGCATAGAATGGATTGCCCAGAATTGTTTCAATACCGTGGAGGGATAGAGGGCCCCCCTTTTGATTACGTAGGCCTCTCCGTTCGGCCCAGTCGATCAACGACATGTAGGTCTCTTGGCCCGTTGAATAGCGCCTGAACATCTCGCGGATGATGGGCGCGGTTTTTGGGTCTGGGACCTTAGGCTTGCCGCGCCCCTGATCAAGATACCCGACAGGTGCTTTGAAGGGATAAAGGCCCTGTTTGAGGCGCCCCTGGATGCCCTTGATTGTCTCCTCGCGCAGGTTGCGGATGTAGTCGGCGGCGATGACAGCCTGGATATCGGCGGTGAGCCGCCCGCCGCGCGAGGTGAAGTCGAGGCTTTCTGTGGCGACATAGACGTTGACGCCTGCGTCGGGCAGTTCGCTAAACATGGCCCAGTCGCGCAGGTTGCGGGCGGAGCGGTCGATCTTGTGGATGATGACACCGGAGGCGGCGCCCCGGCGGAGTTGCCTGAGCATCTGGTTGAAGATGGGTCGTCCCCCTTTGGCGGCGGTCTGCTTCTCTTCGAACCATTTGGTGATGGTCAGACCTCTCTGACTCGCAAAGACCTGGATGGCCTCTTTCTGCGCGTCGAGCGAGACCCCTTCGCCTTGCTTCTGGGTGGAGACCCGGATGTAGCCAAAACAGGAACTCATACATCGATACTGGGGTCCTCAGACTCTACCATATCGTCAGATTTTGGCGACTCTGGTGCCTCCGTCGGGGGCCAGGTCCCTTCGGCCAGCATGCGCAGGTAGATGCGGCGGCAGAGATCGAGATGGCGTTGTAGGTGTTTGTCGTGCTCCATGCCCTCAGGGTACCGGGGCAGGGGAGCTTGCCTAGACACGCGTTCATGTCAGCTGGGGTTGCGGGTGAGTCTTGCAGAGCCATGCCCATGGCGTAAGCTGTGTCTTAGACAATCCCGACAGGATAGCGATGACCTCACCACCGGGCTGGTCTCGGGGGATCGGAGGGGTTTGACCCCTCCGACGATGATCCCATGCGAGACCGGCCCGGTGGAGGAAGAGGAAGAGACATCGCGCCATCGGGTCGTAGAGCGGTGCTGGCGGCTGAGAGGGTCGTCGGCGGATTACCAGCTTAAGTCAAAAGTTCTTTATGCAAGACTTCTCACAATGCCTGGCTGAGGCCCGTCGCAAAGCTGGGCTCAGCCAGGAAGACTGCGCACACCTGCTCGGTGTGTCGCAAAGCCATATCTCTCGCCTGGAGCTTGGACGGGCTGTCCCAAGCGTGTCCGACCTCTGCGGGGTGGCCGTTCTCTTTGGGCGCACCATGGAGGTCCTGGTGGAGCCCCTGTTCAAGGACCGGGCTGCCACCATCCGGGAACGGCTGTTTGACCTGCCAGAGCCGCGCCTGAAGTGGTTGACGCGCTTTGCGCGGCACAATGCTCTGCGCAGTCTGGAAGCGCGGGTTGAGCGTATAGCCAGGTACTATGACCGCTAGGCGCAGTGTGCTGGCCTTTGCTGCCGCCAGCGGACGGGTGGCCCATGTCCTTGTGGTTCAGGGCACCGTCAAGAGTGTGGGCATGTCCCGGAAAGCGAGCGTTGGGCCCAGAGAGGCCCGGGCCTACGCCGCCCGGCAAATTGAGCGGTTCAGGCCAGACACGGTGATTACCGAGAAGCTCCTGGCCCGCTCAAAGAAGGGTGCCAAGACCCGGAAGATCATCGAGGCCTTGGGATCCGTTGCGGAGCTTGCGGACGTGGAGAGTATCGCGGTCGTCCGCGGGCAGGCGCACACCAACCGGTTTGTGGAGGCCCAGGACCTGGCGCGCCGCTATCCCGCACTGCAGCCCTATCTGCCGAAGATGCGTCGGCTCTGGGACCCCGAACCCAAGACCCTGATTTACTTCGAGGCTCTTTCGCTGATCGAAGCCACCTTTGGTCAAGGGCCGTCCTCACCCCGCAGGCCTTAAAGCGAGGTCTGCCCTCTCTCTCCCTTCGTGGGGTGCGTCCGAGATGGTCTCGGGCGGCCACCCGACCGGAGGGAAGAGAGATGACGACCAAAGAGACAACAGGGTTCGATATCCTTGGCGAAGCACCGATCTGTGCGCGCTGTGGCTCGGAGCACGTTGTAACCGATGCCTGGGCCTGCTGGAACAGGGAGGCGGGCTTCTGGGAGTTGGAGACCCACTTCGACCAGGCCTACTGTCGCACCTGTGAGGACGAGACCGACTTGCAATGGATCAAGCCGGAGGGCCCGGAGAATGGCCGTGTGCGCGATCTGAACGACGCGTTTCGAAGGCTTGGACAGGGGCGCGGGTCGGTCTTTGTGACCAATGGGGTGTCGGCACTGGGGCCAGAATTTGTCGCCCGTGCCCTGGCGGCTGTCAGATGCTTCAACAACTTCAGTGAAGAGAACGACCCGTGGGGGGAGCATGACTTCGGAGCTTTCGAGCTCGAAGGTCACAAGCTCTTCTGGAAGATCGACCCGTTCGACCTGGCCCTGCAAGCGCACTCACCAAACCCGGCCAATGCGGCTCTCACCCACAGGGTGCTGACCCTGATGCTGGCCAGCGAGTACTAGGCCTGACCGTCTCCCCTAGGGGGAGGCGGTTTTTTGCGGTGGGGGCACCGTCGCCACCGAGAAGGCCGGTGTCCTTTGACCCTTTACCATGACCCGCACATAGGCGCGGTGGTTGGGCAGGTTGATCAGATCGCTTGTCGTGACCCGCTCTAGCTGGCGCACAAAGACGGGGGCGTCATTGGCACCCACCCGGAAGACCATGAGGCTGCCGACATTCCCGAGAATGGCCTCCAAAACGCCGGTCTCCACCTGGGCGATGTGCTGATGAACGAGCGTGAGCCCAAGCCCGTACTTGCGGGTCTCTGGCAGGATGTCGGCGATGGAGGTGGTGGTGAAGGCGTGGAACTCGTCGACATGCAGCATGAAGGGGCGCCGCTGAGGCTCAGGGAGGGTCTGACGGCTGAGGGCGGCGTTGACGATGCTGGCGACAATCAGGCCGCCGAGGACGTTGGTGACGTCTGCTCCAAGACGGCCCTTGCTGAGGTTGACGATGAGGAGCTCTCCTTCATCCATGATCTTGCGGAACCGGAGGGGTCGCGCGGGCTCACACAAGGCACGGCGGACATTGGGATGGGCGAGGAAGGCCCCCAGCTTGTTGGCAATGGGCGCGACACCATCAAAGGCTGTCTTGTAGTTCATCTTCGGGAACTCGGCGGTCCAGAAGGAACGCACCTGCGGGTCCGTGACGTGGCTCAGCATATGTGCCTGCGCGGACTTGTCGATGAAGAGCGGGACGAGATCGCGCAGATCGGCCCGGGGCTGAGCCAGCAGGGTGAGCAGGGCGTGGCGCAGGAGGTGCTCCATGCGCACGCCCCAGGCGTCGGCCCACTGCTTCTTGAAGGCATCGATCAGGCCTGCGGCCACCAGAGGGTGGTAGGTGGCTGGTACAGCCGTCAACGGGTTGTAGCCGTAGGGATTGTCCGGATCGGCCGGTGCCCAGAGATGGGCGCGGTCCCCAAGATGGGCCGCCAGGGTGTCCGCCAGATCACCGTGCGGATCGATGAGACAGAAGCCAAAGCCGCGCGCGGCATCCTGGAGGGCGAGATTGGCCAGAAGCGTCGACTTCCCGGTCCCCGTCTGCCCCACCACATGCAGATGCATCAGCCGGTCGGCCAGCCGGATGCCAAAAGGGGCATCTCCGTATCGACCGAGCGCCAGGCCCAGTGTGCTCACAGTCTCCGAGATGTGCTTCATTCAAGAATTGTCGGATGAAGCTGCGCGAGCGGCTAGGTGCACGTGATTGGGCCAATGTGGCTCTGACCAGGAAGCGCCCAATCCAGAGCGAGATCAGAGTGGTAGAGTCCGCATTTCCGATTATAGCCGACATTGCTGAAGCTAGGAGCAATGGCTCAGTTGCGGACAAACCAGCCCTTTGTCACGTGATCATCGCGGGCTGAATACGTCTGTCCATAAAAAGCTAGGCCTACTCTATGGTTTGAACGGACCGATGGGCCTAAATCAGGATTGATCTGAGATCGCTGACGGCGCGAGTTGCGCGAAGGTGAAGACCGCGTCTGACGGGCCCTCAGCCGCCAGTTGGTCAACCTTGCTCCACGCTTCGATTATGTCTGGGTTGTGACCTGGTACGACCCACCACAGAACGTAACCGCGCGGAGCGTCCTGATCGAACCATTCGGCGCGCTTGTTGTAGAAGGCGCCGTGTGAGCCGTTGTAGACGAAGGCCTTCAGAGCCTCGGGTGTTTCCCAAATCGAGTAGGACGCGATAACGCGCTCATCATCGAAGAGCGGCCAGCCCGCCGCCTCCGCCGGAGGTCGCTCGTCGCCGAAACGCCAGACAAAGCCTAAACTAGCCTCGGCTCGCGCGTTGACGCGCGGAACGGCCTCGGCGAAGGTAGTGATCTTAGGGTCGTCAAAAGGGGCACGCAGAGTGCCCCAGCTGAAATGGGCGAGGTGGTAGCTCGGTGTCGTCATTCTTGAGACTGTGCGCGCGACCATTCGACTATTCAATCGATTTTCTCGGCTTGCAGAAGACAACAGCGGAATGCGCCACAATTTTTACGAGCCTTATTCCCGGCAGCCCTACTATAACGGGCCGTGAGCTGACTTGAAGCGCGCCAAGTCTACCTATCGGTTTTGTCCATTTCGAACGTCTGTTAGCACCAAATGCGGCCAAAGGCTCCGGTAGCTCCGATCGACTGCTCAGCGGGACACAACAGTCATTAGCCGCGGCGCGGCACCTCTATGCTTCTGGACCGGCCACTGCGCGGACAAGATGCAAAAGAACCAGTTGCGTGGTCTACGATGAGCGACATTTAGGCACCGTCTCATCACACTTTTGGAAGCAATAATATGGTAGTGGTCGTCGGGGACGCCCCTTTATCTGGTCGGCCATGCTAACGGCTATCTGGGAGCGTGGTGACACAGGCCAATAACACTGCCTGCGCCCGTTCGCGATCTGTAGTTGGCGCAGTCTTACTCAGGGCGTTCAGCGGGGCTTCGATGATCTCGGCTGCTGCCGGGCGGTCGCCAAGCTCGATCATCAACTCGGCAAGATCCGTGCTCGCGCGGATTTCCAGCAGCAGCGCGCCCTGACGCCGGGCCAGAGAGGTTGCGCGGCGCAGGGCCGCTTCCGCGCCGGACGTGTCGCCACTGTCCGTGTCGAGCAGACAGCGCGCCAAGGCCTGCAGGGTTTCGGACAGGCCCCAGCGTGCGGCGAGATGTTCGGCATCGTTGACGGCTTCTTCGAGGGTCGCGCGGGCCTCTGACCGGCGTCCAAGCCGCCGGAGCGCGTCCCCGATCAACCCTTTTGCGAAGCTGACGCCAACATAGTTTCCTCCGATCGGCAGCGCCTTCAGCGCGTGTCGCGCCGCGTCCAAGGCGTCCTGCGCGCTAAGTTGCGTCGCGGCAAACCGGGCTTCGGCGAGCGCTGCAAACCCCTTCCAGCCTATGAAATCGTGCTCCTCCGCAATGTCGCCCATTTCACGAAACGAAACCTCGACCCGACCCCACTCCCCGGCATCGCAGGCCTGCATCGCTTGCCAGTAAAGCGCGTAAGCCAGACTGTGCGCGTGGTTCAACTCGCGCGCCAAGGCAACGGCGCGGCCCATGCGTTCGATTTCTTTGCGATCCGGAGCGACCCGATAGGAGTTCGAAGACCCGCGCGACATACAAACGATGCCCGCATCGTGCGGCCCGAGCGCCAAGAGGTCCTTGTGCATGCTGGGATCGTACGCGTCGCAGCCCGCCGCGAAGGCCTCGGCCGCCTCCCGACACGAACCGCGCCAGCACCGTGGAACGGCCATTGCGTAATGCGACATGACGCGCTGTATCGGCTCGCCCGAGGCATCCGCGAGCAGTTTTGCTCTGTCCGCGAGATCAAGAGCCCGGGTTCCCTCGCATGAAACTGCCGCCTGTGCCGTAAGGGCGACGACAAGCGGAAACTCGGTCCGCGACATGCCCGCCGTCTGGCACAAATCAAGCGCGCGGCGCAGCGGTTCTGCAACCTCCTTGCGCCCGTATCCGTAGCGTATGGTGAGGATGCGCCCGAGGCACAGAAGTGCCGCTATCTCGCGGCGGTCGCGGTCAGCTCCACCATCGAGCATTTCGGCCAGCTCCAGAGCCCTGCGTGCATAGCCTTCGGCTTCCCGGTTGGCCGCCCGGGCGGCAGCGGCATCGGCAGCGCGCAGGTAATAGTCAATCGCCGCCGTCATCCGGCCCGCGCCCTCGAGATGCTGTGCGAGCGTTTCGGGCTCGCTCGCAAACCGCGTGCGGAACCGCCCGAGCATGGCCTCGGCAATCCGCCCATGCAACTCCTGACGCTGGCTGCGCAGCATGGATTGATAGGCCGCGTCCTGAACGAGCGCGTGGCTGAAGGTGATCCGCCGCCGGGCGACAGAGGCAAGACCGACCTCCACGAGCCGCGCTATATTCACCTCCACGCTCCCGGAGTTGCTTTGCACGCTGATCGCTTCGAGAAAGTCGATATCAACCTCGCGCCCGATGGCTGAGGCGATCTGCGCGGTGTTGCGCGCAGCGCCCAGCCCATCGAGCCTTGCGGTCAGCGACTCCCGCAACGTCGCGGGCACCGCATCCTGAGATGTGGCGCCGTCCACTACAGCCGCGGTCACCTCCTCAAGATACAGCGGAATGCCGTCTGTGCGCGCGATGATCTGCGCAACGGTTTCGCCTTCGAGGCTCTGGCCGCCGGCGCGCTGGCGCACAATCTGCTCGGCATCCGCGCGGTTTAGCGGGCTGAGCGGAATGCGCACCGGCGCGACGTCCTCGAACTCCGGAGCACCTTCCGGGCGGCTTGTCATGACGACCAGAAGCCGCGCCGTGCCCGCCTCCTTCAGCAATCCTTCGACGAATTCCAGCGTGGACGGGTCGATCCAGTGCAGGTCTTCGACGAGCACGAGAAGCGGTTTCTGATCCGACAGGTCGAGAAGGATCCTTATCAAGGCGTCCAGCACCGAGTTCCGCCTGCGCGAAGCGCTCATTTCCGGGAGCGTGTCCTCGGTCACGAGGTCCAGCAGGTAACCGATCAGGTCGCGTTGCAGTTTACCCACGTGCGTCAGTCGGTCCAGCCAGGTTCCAAGCGCTGAACGACGCTCAGGGATCGGGGCATCCCGGTCGAGGGCTGCTGCCGTAATTATCGCTTCGCGCACCGGCCAGAACGGGCTGGAGCTGCGCCCCTCCGCAGTTTGCAGGCGGAGCAGGGTTGCGCTGGCCTCTTGCGCTTGCCGCGCGAGGCTCTCTGCAAGGCGCGACTTTCCGATACCGGCCTCACCGAGCAGAAGCACGGCGCCGCCCCGGCCCGTGGTGGCGTCACGCCACGCCTCGTGAAGGATTTCCAACTCCTGTCGCCGTCCCACAAGCGGCGACAGCTGTGTGCCGTGCGGCCGGGTTTCAAAGCGCGTCAGATCGCGCCGTTCCCGCAGCAGCCGGAAGATCGGCACCGGCTCACGGATGCCGCGCAGTTCCGTCTCTCCGAGCGGCTCTGTCTCGAACCGCGTGCCGATGAGCTTGTGGGTTAGATCGGAGACGATCACCCCGCCGGGCTCCGCAACGGTCTGAAGCCGCGCGGCCAGATTTGCCGCCGCGCCGGTGAAATCGTGGGCGCGGCCCGCGCCCCCCTCGACGATGACCACACCGGTGGCCACGCCGACCCGCACGTCCATGCTCTGCCCGGGTCCGGTGGAAATCCGCCGCACGGCCTTTGTGATGGCGAGCGCGGCGCTGGCGGCGCGGTAGGGCGCTGTTTCCGCCCCGTCCGGCCAGCCGAAAATCGCGATGGCGCCGTCGCCCGGAAATCCGGCGGCATGTCCATCAAAGCTCGTCAGGACTTCCTGCACGGATGCGCGGAAACGGTTCAGAAGGTCACGCATGTCTTCTGCGTCGAGATGGGTGGCGAGTTCGGTGGAGCCGACGATGTCGGCGAAGAGGAACGTGACCTGCCTGCGTTCGGGCACGCGCGCGCCGGTCTCCTGCGCAACCTCTGCCTGCGTGCTTTCGGCCGACTCCGGAACGGCAGCGGCGGTCGGCTGCAGCCTGCGCATCAGTTCCGTGCGGCTCGACACTTCGAGCTTGCGGTAGATCGAATTGAGATGTGTGCGCACGGTCCCGGGCGAGATGTCGAGGGCGCGGGCAATCTCTTTGTAGCTCAGCCCATCGATGTAGAAGCCAGCAACTTCACTCTCCCGTGCACTTAGCAAAGCGACGTCCATGCTTTGACCTTCCCTTCGGACCAAATAGCGATGTCTCATCCTGACTTTGGCCCATCACCTCTGCGGCTCACTAAACGTCATCTGACGGATACCCGGCGACACAGGAAAGGACTTTGCTTGACGAGCAAGCCCGGAGCTTCCGTGGCGCTTAATAGAGGGACAAAACAGATGGATGATGCGAAAACCTTTCCCACGGGCATGCTCGAGGCCCTTCGCGCGCAGGTTAAAGGCGCCGTTCTTGAGCCGGGCGAGGCGGCCTATGACGAGGCGCGCGCGCTGTGGAACGCGATGATAGACCGCCAACCGGCGGCGATCCTGCGTTGCGCCGGTCCGGAGGATGTCAGCGCTGCCCTGAAGGCCGCAGCCGAGTTCGGCGTGCCGCTCTCGGTCAAAGCGGGCGGTCATAATATTTCCGGCTCCGCGCTGGTCGAAGGCGGCTTGACGCTCGATCTATCCGGGATGCGCGATGTGGTCTTGGACCCCGAGGCGTCTTGCGTGTCTGTGGGCGCCGGTGCGCTTCTTGGCGACGTGGATGCCGCGACCGCCCAACACGGGCTGGCTGTGCCGACCGGCATCAATTCGACCACCGGGATTGCCGGCCTGACGCTCGGTGGTGGCTACGGATGGCTCACTCGCAAGATGGGTCTAACGATCGATAGCCTCGCAGCGGTCGAGATCGCGACTCCGGCGGGCGAGCAACTGCGCGCAAGCGACGCGGAGAACAGCGACCTGTTCTGGGCGGTGCGCGGCGGCGGCGGCAATTTCGGTGTCGTCACGCGCTTTCACTTCAACCTGCACCCGCTGCCGCATGACGTAACCGCGGGTCTGATCATCCACTCGGCGGAAAACTCAACCGAGATCTTGCAAAAGCTCAGAGACCTTGCACCGACGCTGCCGGAAGAATTGACCGTGTGGGCGGTTCTGCGCAAGGCGCCGCCGCTGCCGTTCCTCGATGCGGCCTATCATGGGGCGCGCGTGGTCGTGCTGGCCTGCTGCTGGTGCGGCACTCCGGAGGACGCGGACAAGGCCCTCGAGCCCGTGCGCGCGATCGGCACGCCCCTTGCCGAGGCCATCGGCCCGCAACCCTTGAGCGCGTGGCAAACCGCCTTCGATCCGTTGAACTCCCATGGCGCGCGCAACTATTGGAAATCGCACATGTTCGATGAGGTGAATGACGATCTGATCGACGTGTTCGCCGAGGCCCTGGAGCGGCTGCCGGGCGATGAGTGCGAGATCTTTGTGGCCCAGCTTGGCGGAGCGCCAACCCGGATCGACGCGTCTGTGACGGCTTATCCGCATCGCTCCGCCGCCTTCATGATGAACGTGCATGCGCGTTGGCAAGACGCTGCCGAGGACGACCGCTACATCGCGTGGGCGCGGGAATTCTTCGACCGCACTGAGCCGCATGCCAATGGCGGTGTGTACTCGAACTTCATGCCCGAGGACGAGACGGACCGCGCCACGGGCGCGTTCGGCGCGGCCTATGCGCGGCTGGCGGACATCAAGGCGCGCCACGATCCGGCAGGGCTCATGCGGACACAGGCGAACGTGGTG
This sequence comes from Sulfitobacter sediminis, assembly GCF_040811725.1. NCBI lineage: Bacteria > Pseudomonadati > Pseudomonadota > Alphaproteobacteria > Rhodobacterales > Roseobacteraceae > Sulfitobacter > Sulfitobacter sediminis. The sequence goes on along the minus strand of NZ_JBFNXX010000013.1, from coordinate 8,577 downwards.
GCGTCTGCCTAAAACCGTGCCGGAGGCGGATGGAAACCGCCTCCGGCAAGCCTCATTATAGAGTGCTGTGGTAGCGTCGCTGTTGGCCGGTGCGGCGCGTGGGATCATGAACCTGATCCGCGCGTTATTCGCGACGTTTCGGCCCTTTCCCGTGCGATTAACGACCCGCTGAATTTGGTGTTGTGCAATTCCCATTAGGTCAGAGGGACGATCAATGGACTATTTCAATGAGTCTCCCCAGCGGAATTGGTCCACCGCTCTGGTTGGCAAACGGCGGACCAGGAATGGCGAACAAGCGACAGGGTCCGTCGTCAGAGTTTTCCGTACTTCTGGAGCAGTTTTGTAACGGAGGCTGTGGTTCAGTTTCTGGGCCACCCCGGCAACGGCCTAAGGAACGTTCCCAATCAAGCGCAACAGCGATGTGCTCGTGTTCCTACTACCGACTTCTTCAACACAATGGGCTCGGTTGAGACATCTGAGGATTTCGGTCAGATGACCGCTTGGTCTTGATTAGCGGCCAATCAGCGACCGTCAGCGCCAAGGCAATGTCCGCTTTGACCGGGCGACGACGGCTTACGTAAGGACCGGACCTTGGGCGCAGAGACGGCTTCGGCAGCAACGCGGACGGAGCTGCCTAATGCTGTTGCAGCGAAATTCGCCTTGTTTGATCGACGGTGTAGCGGAATGACTAGCGGCGTGCAGCACGCTTGCCGCAAGGGGACATTCAACATATACGAATTGGTCAAAACCAGAACCGGCCGTGTTCTGCACCGTCTTCGGATGTCTCACATGCGGACGATTGGTTCATATGACGGTTTCAAGGCTTCGGATGCTATTTCGTTTGAGCACTATCGGGCTGGCCAGAATAAGAGGTGCTCGGATTCCTCTCAGCAGTCAACCAGCGTCGAACCGGTTTATCCTGAGGTCTTTCGCGGGCGCAAGATCCAGCAAATCCAAACACGCTGCCGCCAAGTCAGAGCTAGCGATCTCCGAACCAGGGACGTTTGCCCACCCGGTCCGGCGAACTGCATCCCGTCGCAAGAATAATTGAGCCCCATTGATTGCCTGGAGTTTTGCAACTCGGTCAGCGTCACTAAGGGACTGAGCGAGACAGGTTGGCACCAAGGCAGTTATCATTGCGTTATGCGCCCTCAGTCTCGCTGACTCACGCGCATCTGGACCATTCGTTAAGTTGCCCAAAAAGAACCCGGTGACACCAAATACTATCGCAAATGTCAAAGGCTCATAAAGTTGTGAAAGAAGCAATTTAGGGGATTTCATAGGGTCTCCTTCAGCGGGAAAGCCCAACTGAAATTATGTCTACACGACCAGCTTCGCGAGAGTGGACTGGTCACCTTCGGTGATGGCCAGGTGACGTTCCACGACTATGCCGGGCTGGTGGAACTTGCCGGGTTCGATCCGGCATATTTGGATCAGACCGGGCCGCTCCTGAAGTGAAAGGGCCGCCCTCCCTTGCTCGGCAGGCGACCCCAAGTATCACATCAAACGATGGCGTTCACGCGAGCGCGTGGGTCGCCGCAGCGAGTTCCTTGTTGGTCTCGGCGTCGTTCTTCGCCGTATGCGCCTTCTCGGCTGCCTGGTAATGCTTCAGAGCAGCGTCCTTCTTCGGACCGGAGGGCGCCTTGTCCCACGCGGCTTTCACGGACTTCATCTTCTCTGCAGTCTTGTTCTGTTCGGGAGTCATTGGAATTGTCCTTTCCTGGACGCTCCGAGAATAAGACGCGCGCCGACATGCCGTCCTTTGAGGATCAACACGCCCACACGCTTCTCAGGTACTCGGAAAAATGCACCACCGAATGTTCGGTGGGCACGTCTCACCTAACCAGCGTCGGAGCCCCCCGCACTGACGCAGGTTAGTCCTGGCGGCCGCGGCAGGTCGATTGACGTGCTCCACTCAAGCCACTGCAGTTTGCTGATGGGAAATTCTCAGCCAGGTGTCGTCATCATTGAGGTACATTGGCAGGTCTATCCCGTGGAAACTGAAAAATCTGTAGTTTCACGCGCCGCACATCATCATTGACGGCTGGTCGCTTAGAGCTGATTGTGTTGAAAAACTCGGTTCGCGGACCGAGGCGACCGATTTGGGAGAACATCTTCCCGCCAAAGCCCGCTTTTGCGAACGTAGTTTCATCGAGCCTGAATCAGAGGGACGTTGTTCCAAAATTTTGGCGCGAATTTTGCGGCGACGAGTTTTTCAACACAATCCTGCTGTCAGCGGCCACTCATGTCTGGCTCGCGCCGCGGCAACGTCCGCTTTCGCGCTGCAACAACCGCCTTTGCCAACACCGGCCACTCGTTTTGACTGCGTCCGATGTCTCAGAAGCGGACAGAGCCGCTGTAGTACCAAAAATAAGCAGAACACGAAGGTTGATGCCCTTGGTAAGCCTCACTTTGCGATTTTTTCGAAAACTAGCGGAAACACGTGACCAAAGTTTTCCAACATCGGATCAATGAACATATGGCGGATTGCCGGTCGTCCGTCCGTATCGGAGAAGCCGTAGTACTCGGACAGTTCGGCCAAAGTCACCACTTTGCCGTTGCGCCCGATTTTGTCCTTTTCGTCGGCGGCCAATTGGGCGATGCCGCGCCCCACCATTTCGGGCGAGTTTGCGCCCGTCGCGGGGTCGAACCCTTCGGGGACGTCAAAGCCGGCGGGCTGGCCTTCAGCCGCCATCACCAGCCGTTCGGTCCGGATATAGGAGGGCCAGAGCGAGTAGGCGCGAACCCCTGTCCCGTCCAGGTCAGTGGCAAAGGCCTGCACCATGCGGTCTGATGCGGCGCGCGCCACGCTGTAGGCCGCGCCATAAAAGTCTATGCAGGAGCCTGGCGAAGAGATGTTGACGACGACGCCACCGCGCTGCTCGATCATCATCGGTACACATGCGCGCGCCGCCAGAAAATACGAGCGCGGGCCAATCGTCATCTGGCCTTCGTAGACCTCTGCGGGCAGTTCCCAGAAACGGCCTGTCATCGTGTGCTGGGGCATGCCGCTATTGACCAGAATGTCGATGCGCCCAAAGCGATCCTTGACAGCATCGGCCAGCGCGGTGATTTGGTCGGCCTGGCTCAGGTCGCAGGGGAATGCCACGGCCTGTCCGCCTTCATCCACAATCTGCGCCACGAGGTCGTCGAGCGAACCGCTGACTTGCACCCCGTCGCCATCCACGCGGGCCGGACTGTCCGGCGATACCGTTCGCGCCGCAACGGCAACTGCAGCACCTTCCCGTGCTAGTTCGACTGCGATACCTCGTCCGATGCCTCTGCTGGTGCCCGTGACGAGAGCTGTTTTTCCGTCCAGAAGTCCCATCGTTCTCTCCATTTGCTTAACGTTCCGGGACCACGGTTGGCCCGGAACCGTTTTCATCCCATCAGAAGTTAGGAGGAGGTTTTGATGCCGGCGCTGACGACGTACCGAAACGGCATCGCAATCCCCAGATCGGTGCGGAATTGTTCGACCCACTCTAGGAAAGCACTGCGCATCTCTGCCAGCCGGGTTTCATCCAGGCTCTGCGCCACCGCACGTACTGGTCCGAAACCGCGGGAGTATTCTTCCCAAACCGTTTGGGCATCCGGAAGACGGTGCACGGTATCTGCCTCTTCGATCCCGAGAGAAACATGTTGCCCGAGGCTGGTGCGGAGCCAGTCAGGATCACCCCAATTGAAAGGTGAAGGTGGGATCGGCGCGTCGGCCGACGGCACGGACATGAAAGGAGCCACAGCCTTCCGCAGGGCAACTGCATTGCTGTCGTGTGTCCAGGCCGCCACGACGATCCGTCCGCCGGGGCGCACCACTCGGACGAATTCGGACAGGGCCGCCTCCTGATCGGTGGCGAACATGATCCCGAAGGTGGAAATTGCCCCGTCAAAGCTGTTGTCGTCAAAGGGCAGCAGCTCGGCATCGCCCAGCCGCCAGTCGATCTGCAGGCCCTCGGCTTTGGCCTTGCCACGCGCTGCCTCGAGCAGCCCTTCGGCAATATCAACCCCGGTCACGCGGGCACCGCGTCGCGCCGCCAGCCTGGCGGTAAAGCCTGTACCGGTCGCGATGTCGAGCACCTTCATTCCCTCGGCGGGTGCAAGCCGGGCGACGGCGTGATCGAGCGCCGAAGAGATCCCGAGGCTGATACGGTCGTAATCTTCGCCACCACCGCTCCACATGGCCGCGGCCTTTGCATTCTTTTCCAGTACCGGATGTTCTTGAAGCTCTTGCATGGTCCGTCTCGCTGCTGCTGTTCACCCATCGGAACTGCCGCCGAACCTTGCAGGCGGGCGTCCTCGCCAACGTCCGGCTTGCGGCAAACAAACGGCAAAAATGCATCCTCTCGGGTCAACTACGGCGAAATTCTTGACCGAAAGCGCGAATTAGCGAAAATTTGACCATGAAATTTTCACTGGCGCTTTTCGGCGGCCCTGAGTTGCGGGACCCAACCGGGCAGATCGTGAAGCCGGCATCGCGTAAGGATATGGCGCTGCTGGCGTATCTAGCGCTGCAACGCCGTCCCGCGCAGCGAGAAAAGCTCGCCGGATTGCTTTGGCCGGACCGGTCCGAGGAGCAGGCGCGCAAAAGTCTGCGCCAGTCTCTGGTGGTTCTGAGACGTCTGTTCGCAGACGCGCAGGTAATCCTGACCCGGGGAGCAGGCGACATCTCGCTGGATTGGTCGCACCTTGAAATAGACGTTGCGCATTTCACTGAGACTGCACTTTCAGGCGCGAGAACGGTGCCGGAGCGGCTGTCCCGGACCTTGCTTGACGGGTATGATGGACTGACGCCGGAATATGACGACTGGCTTGCGCTGGAGCGCCGACGGCTGAGCGATCTGGCTGTTAACCGGCTGACGCAACATTGCCAGGCTCTGCTCGACCAGAGCGGCTGGGCCGAAGCGATTGCCACTGCGCGCCGGATTACCGAACTGTCGCCATTTCACGAGGAAGGGCGTCGGCTTCTGATGCGGGCGCTTCATGGCGCGGGCGAGCGGGCGCAGGCATTGCAGGAGTTTCACAGCTTCAGTGGTCTGCTGCGCGACGAACTCGACGTCAGCCCGGACCAGAGCACGGCCGCGCTTTATCGCAGCCTGCGCGGCACGGCCACGGCGGCACCGCGCGAAAAGTCTGCCACCGAACTGATCGCCGAGCGGCCCTCGACACCGCGCCCAGCATTGATCGTTCTGCCCTTCCGCGTTGAAGGCGATGTGGGACAATCGTCCTCTTTGTCTGCGGGACTTTCCGAAGAGCTGATAGCAACGCTTGCAGGCTACCGCTGGTTTTCAGTCATGTCCTGCCTGCAGGCGTCGATCTATGGCAGAACCCCGGTCTCCCCCAAAAGGCTGCGCGAGGAACTTGGCGTCGATTACGTTTTGACGGGCTCAGTCCACCAACGGGGCAGAAAGCTTTGTGCGAAGGTTGAACTCGCCTCAGCGCACACGAGTGAGCATCTCTGGGCTGATAGGTTCGAGACCTACCTGGACGAAACACTGATTGCGCTGGACGAGTTTGCAGCCGGGGCCGCGGCCCGGATTGAACCTGAACTCGTTAAAGCCGAGGCCAACCTTAGAACGCGTGCACCGGAACGGAATTTCGACGCCTGGCTGCAACTGATGCGTGCCCGCCAGCTTGCCGACACCTGCCAGGCGCCTCTCGTGTCCGATGCGGTTGGCATCGTCGGACACGTCTTGCAAGATTTACCGGAAAGCGCCTTGGCACAGGGCACTTTCGCTTATGCGACATGGCTTGACCACGTCTTTTCGGCCAAGCCGCAGGCGAGCATCGAACAGGGTATGGCAGCAGCTGAACGGGCCATCGGCATAGACCCCAATTTCTATCTGGGACACTTTGGACTGGGGGTATTCCAGAATGGCCGAAGGGAACTCGACCGGGCTGCGCCCAATCTCCGTCGCGCCATTGATACCAACCCGTCGTTCCCGGTATCCTACAATCAATTGACCATGTGCTTGAGCCTTGACGGGCGCCCGGCGGAAGCGCTGCAATGGGCGTCTCGGCTGCAGGACATCAGTCCGAACGATCCGATGCGCGGTTTTTACGGCTGTGTGCGCGCCGTCGCCCACTACTTGTTAGGGAATTATGACGCATCCGTGGAAAACGGCCGTATTTCCCTAGCGGATCATCCGGTCTGGCTTATGTCGGAGTTGGTGACATGCGCCGGCCTTCACCGCACAGGTCAAATGGCCGAGGCGTTTGATCAAAGCGATACGCTGATCCGCCAACACGGGCATCAAACGATCGACCAGGTTCGTAACGTATTCCGCCTTCGGCGCGAAGCGGACCTCCAGATGGTCCTCGAGCCACTGTCAGACTTGGGTGTCATCACCTGACAATTTGCCTATTCTGAAGACCGCTCCGGGCTGATTGTGTTGAAAAACTCGACGCCGCGAAATTCGCCCCGAAATTTTGGAACAACGTCCCTCCGATTTAGCCCTCAGGAAACTGCGTTCGAAAAAGCGAGCTTTGGCGGGAAGATATTCTGCGAATTTGGCCGCCTTGGTCCGCACACCGAGTTTTTCAACACAATCGGCTCGTTCGAGCCATTAGCTGCGCTCTGCACTAAGGTCCGTTGAGGGGATCAACCTGCCGTTCGCTGCAATGCGTCGACAGCTCGACGGGTGGATGAGCGCTCCAGAAGATTGAACGGCTGCCAGCTCTGCTTATGCAGATCGATAGCTTGGTTCTTTGCCCCATTTCGAGATAGCCTCGTGATCGGGACACGACGCGATGTTCACGGTTGTCGTGACGTGCTGTCGGTTTGGGGGACAACTTCTTGAACAATGAATTCGATTTTGTGGTCATCGGCGCGGGCTCCGCCGGTTGTGTTCTGGCTTCGAGGTTGAGTGAAAACCGCGATGCACGGGTTGCACTTGTCGAAGCCGGCGGGCAACCCGATCCGGTCATCTCCCGCATACCCGGCACGGCGGTCCGGCAACAGGATACCAAGGCCGACTGGCGCTTTCGCACGGTGCCGCAGACGAATCTTTACGATCGGGTCATCGCGTATCCTCGCGGCCGTGCACTGGGCGGCTCGAGCATTCTCAACTTCATGATCTACGTTCGAGGCAACGCGGGAGATTATAACGGCTGGGCGCAGATGGGAAACACGGGCTGGGGCTATGACGACGTCCTGCCTTACTTCGTTCGCGCCGAGGCTAACGCCGATCTGGACGATATCTACCACGGCACATCCGGGCCGCTGTCCGTCGCGCGTCACGCGCACGCCCACCCTGTATGCGAAGTATTCTTTGAAGCCGCCGCACAATGCGGTATTCCATTCAACCCTGACATCAACGGCGCCGACCAGCATGGCTGCGGCTATTTGCAGGCCACCATCCGTGAAGGCACCCGCTGCGATACCGCGACCGCCTATCTGGACCCCGCCCGTGGCCGGCCCAACCTCACAATCATCCCGGAATCCTTGGTCACCCGCATCATCGTTGAAGGCGGTCGCGCAGTAGCCGTTGAATTGCTGGATAAGGGTCGTATCCTGCGCCGACTGGACGCCAACTGTGAGATCGTGCTCTCGGCAGGTGCCTTCGGCTCCCCACAACTGCTGATGCTATCCGGCATAGGGCCAGCCGATCATCTTCGCGCACATGGCATCGATGTGGTTCTCGACAACGCACATGTTGGCCAGCACATGGAAGACCACTACGCCCAAGACGGTTCTTCCCGACAGGTAAAGGACCCGGACGCGCTGTTCGGCACCCTGACCGAGGGTTTCGAAGAAGCCCTTGCCGAGTTCCATGACACCCGCGGCGGTCCGCTGGCCACTATGCACCTCGACTCCGTCGCCTTTCACTCTGTCGACCCCGGAGCGGCCTATCCGCAGTTCCAGTCGTTCTTTCGGCCGGGGATCTCCGAATTCGAGCGATTTGCCGGCAAGATCGGCCGCAGCACTATCCATCTTGGCGGGTATGTGTGCCGACCGAACAGCCGGGGTTCGGTGACGCTCGCATCAGCCAATCCGCTTGACGCTCCGCTGATTGACCCCAACTACCTCTCCGACCCCGAAGACCTGCGTCTGATGATCGCCCTCAGCCGCCGCAACGCAGACATCCTGAACGCCCCCGCTTTCGACGCGATTTGCGAAGGCCCTGCAACCCAAGCCCAGGCCACCGACGCGGAACTTGAACACCTGATCCGCGAGACCGCGAGCACGTATTGGCACGCGACGAGCACGTGCCGCATGGGGCCGGAAGAGGGCGCGGTCGTGGGGCCGGACCTTGCCGTTCACGGCGTCGAGGGGTTGTCGGTCTGCGATGCATCGGTCATGCCGACAATGGTCAGCGGAAATACCAATGCACCGGTGATCATGGTGGCGGAAAAGGGGGCCGATCTGATCCGTGCAAGACACTAGCGATCCGGGATTGAGAACGCGGAGCTCTCGTGCGCAACGCGCCCACAATTTTGTCGCACAGGGTTAGTATGGGGTCGTTCCGGCTGTTAGTTGCACCTTTCAACAATGTCCGCTCTCCGAGGATGTTGTTGAAAAACTCTGCTTGAGCGAAGCGTGATCGGCTGATTCACTTGCCCTGAGGCAAGGGAGATCTGGCG
>NZ_JBFNXX010000135.1:0-289 GCF_040811725.1 Sulfitobacter sediminis | reverse complement strand
CGCTCTGTCTTGTTTTTGTTTATTTTTTGCCTTGCTTGTTTGTTTTTTTCTTTTTCTGTATCGTTGCGCCCCCGCCCCGCCCCCCCCCCACCCCAACCCCCCCCCCCCGCGCCCCCCCCACCCCCCCCCCCCACCCCCCCCCCCCCCCCCCCCCCCCCCCCCCCGCCCCGCCCCCCCCCCCCCCCCCCCCCCCCCACACCCCCCACCCACCCCCCACCCCCCCCACCCCCCCGACCCCCCCCCCCGCCCCACCCCGCGCCAACCCCCACACCAGCCGCAACAACGGGAC
>NZ_JBFNXX010000134.1:0-290 GCF_040811725.1 Sulfitobacter sediminis | reverse complement strand
GAGCACGGCTTCAGGAAGCGCCAAACACAACAAAACAACAAAAAAAAAAAAAAAAAAACACCAAAAAAAAAAAAAAAACAAAAAAAAAAAAAAAAAAAAAAAACAAAAAAAAAAAAAAAAAAAAAATAAAAAAAAAAAAAAACAAAAAAAAAAAAAAAAAAAACAAAAAAAAACAAAAAAAAAAAAAAAAAAACAAAAAAAAAAAAAAAAAACACAAAAAAAAAAAAAAAAAAAAAAAAAAAAACAAAAAAAAAAAAACAAAAAAAACAAACACCCACAAATAAAAAAAA
>NZ_JBFNXX010000133.1:0-291 GCF_040811725.1 Sulfitobacter sediminis | reverse complement strand
GAAGTCCAGTCAAACTTGCAGGTCAGCCCCACAAGCAGACCTTGGTGCAAACCGCAGCGAATGACCGGACAGAGCCCGAAGCGTGCATCATGCTCAACTAGATTGTCCGACACGCGTCCTTTTTCGGAATGCTCAAAAGCATCATGAGAAGGCAAGCGCCAGTCCCCCGAGGATCAGCGCGACCGCCGAAAGCTTAGACAGCCACGGCAGTCTAGTGGCTAGTTTTTCCATTCCGACGAAAATTGCGAGTGCCGCGATCCAAAGCAGGTTCATCACTCCACCGACGAAAAG
>NZ_JBFNXX010000132.1:0-292 GCF_040811725.1 Sulfitobacter sediminis | reverse complement strand
GACCCGCGCGGGTGGTCGTTTGGTGGGGGTGGTTGGGGGGGGTGGGGGTGTGGGGGGGGGGGGGGGGGGGGGCGCCCCCGGGGGGGGGGGGGGGGGCCCCCCCCCCCCCCCCGGCCACCCCCCCCCCCCCCCCCCCCCCCCCCCCCCCCCCCCCACCCCCACCCCCCGCCCCCCCCCCCCCCCCCCCCCCCCCCCCCCCCGCTTTTGCTACAGCCGGCCCAACCGGTGAGGGTCTGGCTGCACGACCGGCAGCGGCTCCGGGGGGACCTAGGGTTCCGGCTCTGGCGGCACC
>NZ_JBFNXX010000131.1:0-295 GCF_040811725.1 Sulfitobacter sediminis | reverse complement strand
TTCACGCACCAAGTGCGATGTCCGATGGCAACATCAAGGTGGGTCTCATTGTCGATGAGAAGGCTAGTGACGAACAAACGGCCGCAATCGGCGATATCGCGACCGGAGCTGCGGGCGGTCCGATGGAAGCCTTAGGGCCCTTAGTCAGCGAAGTGGCTGGTGTCGAGAAACGACCGATCAGTTTCGTGTCGGACGGAGACAAGATATCCGTTAAAGCAGGTGAGTTGGTTGAGCAGGAAGTGGAAGCTGTCAACAGCGCGCTTCCAAATGGCGGCCCAATCAAGATTGACAATGT
>NZ_JBFNXX010000130.1:0-296 GCF_040811725.1 Sulfitobacter sediminis | reverse complement strand
CCCGGCGGCGATAATACCGGCGGCGAGAACCCCGGCGGCTATAATACCGGCGGCGAGAACAACGGCGGCGAGAACAGCGGCGGCAATAACGGCGGCGGCAATAACGGCGGCGACAATAACGGCGGCGAGAACAACGGCGGTGACAATAACGGCGGCGGCAATAACGGCGGCGGCGAGAACAACGGCGGCGATAATAACGGCGGCGACAACGACGGCGGCGATAATAACGGCGGCGAGAACAACGGCGGCTATAACGTCGGCGGCGAGAACAACGGCGGCGACAACAACGGCGGCGA
>NZ_JBFNXX010000129.1:0-298 GCF_040811725.1 Sulfitobacter sediminis | reverse complement strand
GGGCCGGGCCCCGCCCGGCGGCCCCCCCCCCCCCCGGCCTCCCGCCCCCCCCCCTTAGCCTCCGCGGGGGGCCGCGGCTAGGGGGCCTCGTTTGCCGCCTGCCCGGCCCGCCGCGGGCCCCGCCCCCGGCCCCCCCCCCCCCCCCCCAAAAAAAAAAAAAAAAAAAAAAACCCCACAAAATCCCTGGGGGGGGGTTTTTTTGGTGTGTTTCCTTCTTTGTTTTTCGTTTCTTCTTACAAATATTCCCACCACCCCCGCCTGCCCGTTTGGGTGTTTTGTTTCCCCACACCCCCCCCCC
>NZ_JBFNXX010000128.1:0-299 GCF_040811725.1 Sulfitobacter sediminis | reverse complement strand
TGAGCATCTGCGCCACCGGGTAGAAGCGTTTCTAGGGCCGAAGTTCGGAAAACTGAAGGCCATCATGCGAGAGCGTCAGGAACCCAAAGGTCGAGACGTAGTTCGGACCGCGCACCACCTGCACGTCGTTGAGGGTCAGCTCGTAGCTGCCCACCTCCCACGGCTGGCCGATCTGGGCCACGCGGATGTCGTCCACCGTCCCGGCGGTCAGCCCGGCAACGCCCGCCATGGTCACGCCGTGCCCCGCATGAGCCACCGCCTTGCCCCAGTCGGCGCGCGGCAGGCGCATCAGGCGGCCA
>NZ_JBFNXX010000127.1:0-300 GCF_040811725.1 Sulfitobacter sediminis | reverse complement strand
CTCCTAGCAGTTCGTGACAACTGCATTATGGCGCATTGCGACGCCGATGGAGCAGGAGCCATCCACCCCATCCCGCATACCGGAAGTTGGCCCAATTTTGCCGAACGTCCGGTCTTGTTGAAAGCAGACATCGTACACAGAGAAACCGATTTCGTGGACTTGAATGTCTGCTTATGCCGAAAGCGGTCGCTCCGTAATACTTGCGCAAGTTCCGCTTTGCGGTACCAAGTGGACGTTGCAGGTCCGACTATGAGTTCCGTTCCTGTCACGAATGGCATAGGCTCTGTCATGTTGGCTTTG
>NZ_JBFNXX010000012.1:0-160679 GCF_040811725.1 Sulfitobacter sediminis | reverse complement strand
CGCTCGTGCAGAACATCATCAATGCACAGAAGTGGATGTCGCTGATCCTTGGCGGAATGACATTCTCAGAGATCGCCCAAGCTGAGGGCACATCAAAGCGGCGCGTCCAGGACGTCGTTGATCTGGCGATGCTCTCACCGGATGTTCTGGATGCAATCGCTGCCGGTGAGCAGCCAGATGGCCTAACGTCCGACTACCTGATCAAGTCAGGTGTTCCGGCACTTTGGGCAGAACAGCGCGAAACGTTCGCGAAGCTGTAACCCAAGCCCCCCCCCAAACACACCAAACTCGTACCGTCGGAATGGCAAACAGAGACTGCGGGCCGAAAAGGGCCACTTCTGTGCTTAACACGAAGTCTCTCTACAAACCCGCGTGCGTTAAGCGCCTGAACTTACGCACTTAATGCGCGGAAGTGTGTCGTTGGCTGAAATCGAGGAACTGTGTGGCTGGGGTGGTAGGATTCGAACCTACGGTACACGGTACCAAAAACCGCTGCCTTACCGCTTGGCTACACCCCAGCAATGGCGTGCTAATTAAGCGGACGGGCGGTGCAGCGCAAGACCCGTTTTGGCAAATTTCCTATTCTTGGCGAGGCTCGTCCGTCAGCAGGTCACTGCGCGCGAGTTCGGCGCGCTCCTGATCGACGATCTTTTCCAGTGCCTTGTCCTCGGATGCGTCCACATCCTGAACCGGCGCGGGGGCAGGCGCGGGCTTGGCGGGCTCTGCCGCCGCGCCTGACTCAGGGGCGGGCAGTTCGAGGCCGGCGGTCTCGATCCGGTAGGTAGGGAAGGGCGCGGCCATACCGGCACCATCGAAGGCCGCCTGGGTCAGCCGGATCGCCTCGGACCGGGCAAGCACGATGTTGGTCTCGTTCTGATCGATCCAGGCGGCCATGTTCAGCGTGACCCAGAAATCGTCCACGGATTCGATCCAGACAGAGGCCTCGGGCGATCTCAGCACGAAGGGCAGGCCGTTCAGCGTATCCATCGCCAGTTGTTGTGCCGCGGTCAGGTCCGTTTCGCCCGACACGGACAGGGCAAAGGTGAAGCGACGCTCGGCATTGCGGGTGAAATTCACGATCCGGCTCTTGAACACCGTCGAATTCGGGATGCGGATGTGATTGCCGTCGAAGCTGAGCAGGATGGTCGCGCGCGAGGTCAGGCGGATCACCTTGCCCGTGTCGCCGTTGATCTCGACCGTGTCGTTGGGCCGGAAGGGCTGACGGATCGACAGCATGATCGAGGCGATGAAGTTCTCCACCGTGTCCCGCACGGCGAAACCGATGGCAAGGCCGACGATCCCGGCGGCCCCGAGGATGCCCGACAGAAGCGCGGTGGCGTTCAGGATATCGAGCGCGACGACCAGCCCCGCGATCACAAAGATCAGACGGACGATCTGGCGGTAGATGTCGGCGATGAAGGCATTGGGCGACAGACGGTCCCAGGGCTGTTTCCGGCGCGCCAGCCAGAGGCCGAAGAAAACGACGAGCAGGAATACCACGAGCGCAATCAGGGCGAGGGGCAGGAAGGCGATCAGCTGGGTCGCCCGGGCCTTGAAACGGTCCACCGCCGGGTTCAGGCGCTCGACCACATCCGTCGTCTCGATCACCTCGTTCTCGATCGCGACCACGCCTTCGACGCGGCCCACCAGCTCGTTCAGCCGCGATGCACTTGCCAGGTCGAGGGTGGTGCCGCGCAGGGTAACGATGCCGGAGGATACCGTGACACTGACATCGTTGTAGCCCTGAAGCTCTCCGAGGATGTCGCGGATGCGGTTCGCGATGGCCGCATCCGCGTTCGCGTCGTCCGTGACGTTGATGGTCCCTGTGGGCTGATCGGTGGTCTGCGCGACGGCCGCAAGCGGCAGGGCGAGGCTGAGCAGGAGGACAAGTATGCGCATTCTGAAAATCCGGTCGAGATCAATGCCGAAACGATAGACCGCCCACATCGGACAGGCAATTCCGGAGCCAACGTTTCGGCGGGCAGCCGGTTCCTTCCAAACGCGCCGGGCCCGGGCGTTTCGCCCCGGGAATGCGACAGTCCTAGCCCTGGCAATCGACCAGGATCGCACCCGCGCGCCCCCCGGCCTCGACCGCCTGGTGGGCGGCGGCGGTCTCGGACAGCGGATAGATGCGTTCGACCGGGCAGTCGAGCGCGCCGTCGGCAAGTGCTGCGTGCAATTGGGCGATGCGTTCGCGACGCTCCGGCGGGGGCAGAAGGTAGATCAGGATGATGTCGATGTTCACCGCCTTGAAGAGCAGCGGAAAGAACGGCAATGCCGGTGTCATGTTCTTGGCCGACCCATAAACGGCGAGCCGCCCGTTGGGCGCGATCACCTCGGCGTTCATCGCGACGTTCACGCCGAATTCCACCTCGATGACCGTGGGGATCTGGGCGCCCTCGTTCGCGGCGAGGATCTGCACGGCCAGATCGTCTTCGCGGTAGTCGAGTACCCTGTCGGCCCCGGCCGCTCGGACGCGGTCCGCGTCGCGGGGACTGCAGGTCGCGATGACCTTGGCGCCGCCCCATTTGGCAAGTTGCACCGCCAGAAGGCCGACGGTCCCCGCACCGCCGCTGATCAGCACGGTCTGACCGGCGATGTCGCCGCCACCAAAGACCGCTTCCGCCGCCGTCAGCCCGGGAATGCCGAGGACCGCACCGGTCTCGAAACTCACCGCAACTGGGAGCGGGACAGCCATCTCCTCGGGCAGGGTGATGAATTGAGCGGCGGTGCCAAAGGGGCGTTGCCACTGGCCATTCCATATCCACACGCGCTGGCCCACGCGGGCCGGATCGACGTCGGGACCGACCGCCTCGATCACGCCCGCGCCGTCGCTGTGGGGGATGATCCGGTCGAAGGCGGGTTTGTCCAGTCCCGGCCGCCCGGCGCGGGATTTCACGTCAGAGGGGTTGACGCCGGAATAGACCAGCCTGACCCGCACGTCGCCGGATTTCGGGGCGATGTCCTCAAGCTCCTGCAGGTGCAGGACGTCGCGGGCCGCGCCGAACTTCGAATAGGTGATTGCCTGCATTTGCCTCTCCCTCCTGTACCGGGCTGCATCAGACTGGCGCAAAGGCCGGAGGCATGCAATCGCTTGCGGTCGAACCGCTCATGCCGGGTGGAAGGAAGAGGTCAGGGGAGAGGTCACTCCCTGATTTCGTTCGCGCCCACGCCCCAGATGCGCGACTTCGGCGCCCAGCCCTTGTAGCCGCCGGTTCGCAGCTCGCACCACTCAAGGTCGCAGTCGCCCAGCCGCGCAACCACGCCCATTTCGAGTGCGGCGGTCACCGGCGCATTCGGGTCGGGCCTGACGCGCAGCTTCAGCATGTCCTGTTCGACCAGCACCGTCCGCGTGCCCGACAGAAGGGAATAATGTACCCAGCCCCCCATGCCGTCGCGGTCCTCGACCCGGCGCCAGTGGCCGTGTTCGGCGGTGATGCGCAAGGGCATGTCGCGGCGGCGAAAGACCCAGTCGATGCGGTGCGACAGGCTCGGCCCGCGCCGGACGTTTCCTTCGGAGGCTTTCATCGACACGAAGCGCGGGATCGGCAGGTTGGTGACCGTGCCGACCTCCTGCGCGTGCAGGCCGGTTGCCAGCAATACCGTCACGAGCGCCGCAAGGACGCCTTTGCGCAAGGTTGGGAACATCGGTGCTGCCTGCACTCTCATCGATTTGCTCATTTTGCGGCGCGGGGTTCTTGTGCCTCGTCGCCGCTTGCGACACCATGGGCCCTGACAAGAATAAGGCCAAGGCCCGGGAGGACGCAAATGTCAAAGAAACGGTTGAGTGTTGTAGTCACGCGACGGTTGCCTGACGCGGTGGAAACACGGCTCTCCGAACTCTTCGACGTGAAGCTGCGGCTGGACGATGTGCCGATGACGCGGACCGAGCTGTCGCAGGCCATGAAGACCGCCGATGTGCTGGTGCCGACCATCACGGACGAGATCGACGCGGCCATGATCGGGCAGGCGGGCGACCAGCTGAAACTGATCGCGAATTACGGCGCGGGTGTCGACCACATCGACGTGGCGACCGCGCGCCAGCGCGGCATTCTTGTCTCGAACACGCCCGGCGTGCTGACCGACGATACCGCCGACATGACCATGGCACTGATCCTTGCCGTGACCCGCCGCATGTCCGAGGGGATGGCGCTGATGCAGAAGAACGAATGGACCGGCTGGGCGCCCACCGCGCTTCTGGGCGGGCGCATCAGCGGACGGCGTCTGGGCATTCTCGGCATGGGTCGGATCGGGCAAGCGGTGGCGAAACGCGCGGCGGCCTTCGGCATGCAGATCCACTACCATAACCGCCGCAAGTTGCATCCGGAGATTGAGGAGGGGCTGGAGGCGACATACTGGGAAAGCCTCGACCAGATGGTCGCGCGGATGGACGTGATCAGCGTCAACTGCCCGCACACGCCATCGACCTTCCACCTGATGAACGCACGGCGACTGAAGCTGATGAAACCCGACGCGGTTCTGGTGAATACCTCGCGGGGCGAGGTGATCGACGAGAACGCGTTGACGCGAATGCTGCGGGCGGGAGAGATCAAGGGCGCGGGCCTTGACGTCTACGAACACGGAACCGAGGTGAACCCCCGCCTGCGCGAGCTGAGCAACGTCGTGCTCTTGCCGCATATGGGGTCGGCCACCGTCGAAGGGCGGCTCGAGATGGGCGAGAAGGTCATCATCAATATCAAGACTTTCGATGACGGGCACCGCCCGCCGGATCAGGTCGTGCCCTCGATGCTGTGAGCCTGTGCGGGACGTGACCCCATTGAGCGGGCTTTCGCCCGCACGCGATTTTTTTCTTGGTGATGAGGGGCTCTGCCCCTCAAACTCCCCGGGACTTTATCTGGCCAGAAAGAGACGCAAAGGAGGTGCGGGATGCGCGTGGTTCTGACGATTTGGAGTTTGATCTGGGCTGGAGCGGTCGCTGCGCAGCAGGCGGCGGATGCGGTGGCACCCGAGGCGGCGGGGGCTGGGGCCTTTGAAAACCTGCCATCCGAATTTGCCGCAGCGCTGGAAGCGAAGAATGCCGGGCAGCCGGTGACGGCGTCGGACTGGATGGTCGCGGCGGCGAACCCCCATGCGGTCAAGGCCGGTGCCGACGTTCTGGCCGCGGGCGGCACGGCGGCGGATGCGCTGGTCGCGGTGCAGGTTGTTCTGGGGCTGGTCGAGCCGCAGTCCTCGGGCCTTGGCGGCGGGGCATTCCTTGTCTGGTATGACGCGGCCTCGGGCGAGGTTACGACGCTGGACGGGCGGGAGACCGCGCCCCTTGCGGCCACGCCCAGGCTTTTCCAGGACGCGAACGGCGAACCGCTGAAATTCTTCGACGCGGTGGTCGGCGGGCGTTCCGTTGGCACCCCGGGCACGCCCGCGCTTCTGGCCGAGGTGCATGCGCGCTGGGGCAACCGGGACTGGGCATCGCTCTTGCAGCCGGGAATCGATCTGGCCGAAGCGGGCTTTCCGGTTTCGCCACGCCTCGCGGCACTGGTGGAAGGCGATCAGGAACGGCTTGCTTCCTCGGGTGTGACGGCCTCCTACTTCATGCCGGACGGAGAGGTGATCCAGCCGGGCAATATCCTGAAGAACCCCGCCTATGCAGAGACGCTCCGCAGCTTCGCGGCGGAGGGCGCGGGCGTCTTCTATGGCGGGCAGATCGGGCGTGACATCGTGGCGACGGTGCAGGGGGCGGCGGGCAATCCCGGCGTCCTGTCCGAGGTGGACCTCGCGATCTACCGGGTCAAGGAACGGCCCGCCGTCTGCGCGCCCTACCGGGGTCACGAGGTCTGCGGTATGGGGCCGCCCTCATCGGGTGCGGTGGCGGTGGGGCAAATCCTGATGGGGCTCGAGCCTTATGACCTGAGCGCCGGGCCGCAGGATGCGACCGTGCGGCGGATCATGGGCGACGCGGCGCGGCTCGCCTTTGCGGACCGTGGGCGCTATCTTGCCGACAGCGACTACGTGCCGGTGCCGGTGACGGGGCTGCTCGATCCCGCCTACATGGCCGAGCGTGCGAAGCTGCTGGAAGGCGACCGGGCACTGGAAGAGGTGGCCCCGGGCAACCCGGCCTTCGACCACGCATTGAACTGGGCGGATGACGACAGCATCGAACTGCCCTCGACCTCGCATATCTCCATTGTCGACGCCGCGGGAAATGTCGCAAGCATGACCACGACGATCGAGAACGGCTTCGGCTCGCGCCTGATGGTCGGCGGGTTCCTCCTCAACAACGAGCTTACGGATTTCTCGTTCAGTTCGCAAAGTGACGGCGTGCCCATTGCCAACCGTGTGGAGCCTGGCAAGCGTCCGCGTTCGTCGATGGCACCGACAATCGTTCTGCGGGACGGCGCGCCGGTTCTGGCCGTCGGCAGCCCCGGGGGCAGCCGCATCATCGGCTATGTCTCCCAGGCCATCGTCGGGGTGATCGACTGGGGCATGAACGTGCAGGAGGCGGCGAGCATTCCGCATGCGGTGAACCGCTTTGGCACCTATGATCTGGAGGAAGGCACCGCCGCCGCGGAGCTTGAAGAAGCGTTGACGGAGATGGGTTTCGAGGTCGGCACGCGCGCACTGACCTCCGGGCTGCATCTGATCGCCATCGGTGACGGCCTGCAGGGGGGCGCCGATCCACGGCGTGAGGGGATCGCCTACGGGCAATGAAGAACAGCGCAGCGGACCTGCGCGGGGGGAGAAGACAATGGCAGACGGCGGCGCCCTGATGCGCAACGAAGAGGGGATCAGCGCGGCCCTTGGCGTGCTGAAGCAGCAATTCGGCGAAAGGTTCCAGACGGGGCAGTCGATCCGGGAACAGCACGGGCACACAACGACGTGGATTCCGAACCAGATGCCCGACGGGGTGGTCTTTGCGCAATCCACGGCGGAGGTGAGCGAGATCGTCAAGGTATGCGCCGCGCACCGCGTGCCGATCATCGCCTTTGGCACCGGCACCTCGCTCGAGGGTCATGTGAACGCGCCTGCGGGGGGGATTTCCATCGACCTCAGCCAGATGGACAAGGTGCTTGAGGTGAACGCGGGCGATCTGGACTGCCGCGTGCAGCCGGGGGTCACCCGCGAGGCGCTCAATTCCTACCTGCGCGACCAGGGGCTGTTCTTTCCCATTGATCCCGGCGCCAACGCCTCGCTCGGCGGGATGACGGCGACGCGGGCGAGCGGAACGAACGCGGTGCGTTACGGGACGATGAAGGACAACGTGCTGGCCGTCGAGGCGGTGATGGCGGACGGGTCTGTCATCCGCACGGCGCGGCGGGCGCGCAAGACCTCTGCGGGCTATGATCTGACGCGGCTCATGGTCGGATCGGAAGGGACGCTGGGGATCATCACAGAGATCACGCTGCGCTTGCAGGGCATCCCCGAGGCGATCTCGGCGGCGCGCTGTTCCTTTCCGACGGTCGAGGCAGCGTCCAGGGCGGTGATGGCCACGATCCAGTATGGCCTGCAGGTGGCGCGCATCGAATTGCTGGACACGCTGGTCGTGAAGGCATTGAATAATTACTCCAAGCTGGACCTGCCCGAAGGCCCGCTTCTGCTGCTGGAGTTCCACGGCTCGGAGGCCAGTGTGGCCGAACAGGCCGAGACCTTTGGCATGCTGGCCGAGGAAGAAGGCGGCACCGGCTATCAGGCGACCGCCACGCTTGAGGAACGCAACAAGCTCTGGCAGGCGCGGCACGATGGCTACTGGGCGATGCTGGCGCTGCGTCCGGGATGCAAGGCCGTCGCAACAGACGTCTGCGTGCCGATTTCGCGGCTGGCCGAGGCTGTGGCGGCGTCCGAGGCAAAGGCAAACGAGCTGGGGCTGATCGCCCCCGTCGTTGGCCATGCGGGGGACGGGAACTTCCATGCCTCGCTGCTGCTTGACATGGAGGATGCCGGGGAAGTCGCGAAAGCGCGTGAGTTCGTGAGCTGGCTGAACCACATGGCGATCTCCATGGATGGCACCTGCACCGGCGAACACGGGATCGGACAGGGCAAGCGGGCTTACCTCGAAGCGGAACTGGGGGCAGGTGCCGTCGCCGTGATGGGGGCGATCAAGCGTGCGCTCGACCCTGACAACATCATGAACCCGGGCAAGATCCTCACGGACCCGGATGCTTGATCCGCGCACGGAGCTTGCCACCCACGAGGTGAGCAACCAGCCGCCGCCGCGCGGTGATCTGGACCTGTGGGCCTCCGACATGGCCCTGCGCGAGGCGGCGGCGCGCGGCAGCGGTGATATCGAGGCGCTGGCAGGCTACGGCAAGGCGCTAGGCGCGGCAGAGACCCGCGAGGCGGGGCGGCAGGCCAATCGCCATGGCCCTGAGCTGACCCTGTTCGACAGCGGCGGGCGTCGGCTGGACGAGGTGACGTTTCACCCGACGTATCACCAGATGATGCGCCTCGGGATCGGCGCGGGCTATCCTTCGATTGCTTGGAACGGCGGGCAGGGCGGTCACGTGACCCATGCCGCGATGGTCTATCTCGCCTCACAGGTGGAGCCGGGCCACTGTTGCCCGATGACCATGACTTACGCGGCGGTCCCGGCACTGGCCGCCTCCGACAGCCTGTCGGCGATCTGGCGCGACAAGCTTCTGTCACGGGACTATGACCCCAGGGTGCGCCCCGTCGCCCAGAAGAAGGGGGCCACCCTCGGGATGGCGATGACCGAGAAACAGGGCGGCTCGGACGTGCGCGCCAATTCGACAGTGGCCACGCGGGACGGCGAGGGCTGGCGGCTGACGGGGCACAAGTGGTTCTGCTCGGCACCCATGTCCGACGGTTTCCTGACGCTGGCGCAGACGGATAAGGGTCTCAGCTGTTTCCTGGTCCCGCGCTGGCTGGAGGACGGGCGCAACCCCATCCACATTATGCGGCTGAAGGACAAGCTGGGGAACAAAGCCAACGCCTCGTCCGAGATCGAGTATCATGGTGCCTTCGCGCATCTGCTGGGCGAAGAAGGCCGAGGGGTGCAGACGATCATCGAGATGGTGCATCACACCCGGCTCGATACCGCGATGGCCCCCGCCGGGCTGATGCGCGCGGCGCTGGCCGAGGCACACCACTGGTGCGCGCATCGCTCGGCTTTCCAGCGGCGGCTCATCGACCAGCCGTTGATGGCGCGGGTTCTGGCCGATCTGGCGCTCGACTGGGAAGGGGCGCTGGCGCTCGGGCTGCGCGTGGCGCGGGCTTTCGGCGGCCACGCCCCCGAGGACCGCGCCTTTGCCCGGATCGGTGTGGCGCTGGCCAAGTTCCTGTCGAACAAGCGCTGCGGTTGGGTGATCGCGGAGGCGATGGAGGCGCTGGGTGGCATGGGCTACGTCGAGGACACGCCGCTGCCGATGCTCTACCGGGAGGCACCGCTGAATGGCATATGGGAGGGCTCGGGCAATGTGATATGCCTTGATATCCTGCGCACCCTTGCGCGGGAGCCAGCGGCGGGGGAGGCGTTGCGGGCGGAGCTTGAGGCGTCCACCGGGGCGGACGAACGATACGACGCGGCGCTTAAGGCCCACGTGGATCGCTGGCCCGCCTTGCCCGAGGAGGCCGAGGCACGCTGGTACGCGGAGCGTACCGCCATGCTCCTGACGGCGGCGATCCTGATCCGCTGGGCGCCTTCTTCGGTGTCGGACGCTTACGTGGCGACCCGTGTCGCGGGGGACCGCGGTCAGATCGCCGGGGCCATGGGCGCTGTCAACACGGACGCGATCCTGTCGCGTCTCGGCGCTTCGGGGTGAAACCGCGCGTCACGCGGCCATCCGCCGCACATCAATCCGAAGGTCGGTTTTTTCACATGACCTGTCGGAGCCTGTGAGCGGGAAAACCTCCTGTCCACTAAAACACTCCCAAACGCGCCAAGGGAGTCGGCACATGAAAACGAACGTCAAAGCATTGGTCGTGGGCGGCGGTGCCGTCGGTACCTCGATCGCCTACCATCTGGCCAAGGCCGGGTGGGAAGACGTGATGCTTCTGGAACGGGACGAGCTGACCTCGGGCTCCACCTGGCATGCGGCGGGTTTGCTGCCCTATTTCAACATGTCCTACGCGACGACCCACATCCACGACTATTCCATCAAGTTCTACAAGACCCTTGAGGAAGAGACGGGGCTGAACGCCGGTTTCGCCGTCGTCGGCAACCTGCGCATGGCCCAGACGGACGAGCGCATGGACGAATACATGCTCTATGCGTCGACAGCCGAGACCTGCGGCGTGCCTTACGTGTTCCTGACCCCGGACGAGATCAAGGAACGCTGGCCCCTCATCCGCACAGAAGACCTCAAGGGCGCGCTCTACCACCACACCGACGGCTATATAAACCCCGCTGACGTCACGATGGCCATGGCCAAGGGCGCGCGCCAGCGCGGCGTGATGATCGAGCGCAAGTGGCAGGCCGATGCCTTCCACTGGACGGGTGACGCATGGGAAGTCACCTGCACCAAGATGGTGGAGAAGGGCGGCAACCTCGTGCCTTCGGACGAGCAGATTGTGATCACCGCCGAGCATGTCGTCACCGCGTCCGGCAACCACGCGCAGCGCACGGCGAAGATGCTGGGCATCAAGATGCCCGCGATCCCGGTAGAGCACCAGTTCATCGTCATGGACCAGGACCCCGAGTTGGTCAGATGGCGCAAGGAGGGTGGCAACCCCGAGCATCCGGTGATCCGTGACGCCGATGCGCAAAGCTACGTGCGCGAGGAACGCGGCGGCTGGATTCTCGGTGTCTACGAACACGGCGCCCCCGCGCGCTTCGAATACGGCGTGCCCGACAGCTTCCGCGCGGACCTCTTCCAGCTTGATCTGGAGCGGATCGAGGACCAATACGCCGCGATGATCCACCGCGTCCCCTCTTGCGAGGAATGCGGCCTGAAGGACGATTTCAACGGGCCGATCTGCTACACACCGGACGGCAACCCGCTGGTCGGCCCCGCGCCGGGCCTGCGCAACATGTGGCTGGCGGAAGGGTTCTCCTTCGGCATTACTGCGGCGGGTGGCACCGGCTACTACCTCGCGCAGCTAATGACCGAGGGCGAGGCCGAGATCGACATGGCGTCCCTCGACCCCAAGCGCTACGGCGACTGGATGACGACCGAGTTTGCGGCCCGCAAGAACGAGGAATGCTACGAGCACGTCTACATCTTGCACCATCCCGACGAAGAACGCGAAGCCTGCCGCCCGCTGCGCACCTCGCCTGCCTATGACCGGCAGAAGGAACGCGGCGCGCAGTTCGGCTGGGTGAATGGCTGGGAACGGCCCAACTACTACGCCCCCGCCGGTTTCGACGACAAGGCAGCACGCTCCTTCCGCCGGGGCGGCTGGTGGCAGTATGCCGTGGAAGAGGCGAAAGCCATCCGCGAAGGCGTGGGCCTGATCGACGCCACCGCCTTTACCAAGCATCTGGTCAGGGGGCCGGGGGCGACAGAGTTCCTCGACTGGTTCACCTGCAACAAGCTGCCCTCCGTGGGCCGCATCAACCTGACCTATGCGCTGACCGGCCACGGCACGACGCGCACGGAATACACCATCGTGCGGCTGGCAGAGCACGAATACTACCTCGTATCGGCAGGGGCCTGGACGGCCTATGACTCGGACTACCTGCGCAAGGCGATCGAGGACAAGGCGCCCGAATTCGGCTACATCGAATGCCATGACGTGACGACCCAATGGGGCGTTTTTGCCATCGCCGGTCCGAAGTCCCGCGACGTGCTGAACGAACTGGTCAAGGATGCCGATCCTGCGACGGTCCTGTCGAACAAGCGCTTCCCCTGGCTCACGATGCGCAACATCGAACTGGGCATGTGCCCGGTGCGCGCGATCCGCGTGGCCTACACGGGCGAGTTGGGCTGGGAACTGCACCACCCCATCGAGATGCAGAACTACCTCTTCGACCAGCTTGAGAAGGCGGGCGAAAAGCACGGCATGAAACTGGTTGGCGCGCGCGCGCAGAACTGGCTCCGGCAGGAGAAATCCTACCGCGCCTTCGGCACCGAACTGGGGCGCGACGCGACCCCGCTGGAGGCGGACCTGCCGCGCTTCGTCGACCTCTCGAAGAACTTCCACGGCAAGACCAAGCTGGAGGAAACCGGCATCCGCGCGAAATGCGTGACGCTGCTGATCGACGGTCCGGACGATGCCGATCCATGGGGCCGCGAGGCGCTCTATGTCGGTGACGACCGTACGGGCCGTCTCACCTCCGGTGGCTATTCCGTCGCATTCGGCAAATCCATCGGCATGGGCTATGTGAAGCCCGAACATGCCGTGGTAGGTCAGAAGCTGAAGGTCAGGATGTTCGACCAGCTTTGGGACGCCGAGATTGTGGAGGACAGCCCCTATGATCCGAAAAACGAACGGATCCGCGCCGACGGCTAATCTCATGCGCGCCGTCCCGCTCATCGGTGCGGCACTCTGCATCCTCCTTGCGCTCTGGGTCGCACGCGCCGCCGACGACCCGCTGACCCGCGCCGCGCAGACCTATTCTGCAGACATCGCGACCAAGGCGGCAGGCACCTACGTGGTGCTGCGCACCCTCAACGCGGTGCTTTCGACCGCGCAGGAGGTCGAGGTGGGCGTCTCCTTTATCGCCTCGGGCAACGCGCAGCCGCTCAAGGTGCTGGAGCCGCTCGACGATACGATCGAACGTATCGCGGCGCTCGTCTTCGGTGTCACCGTCGCCACCGGAGTGCTTGCCGTGGCGCTGGGGCCGGTCAGTGCCGTGGGTCTGACGCTGCTTGCCATTGCACTCCTGATCGCGGGGCTAAGCCGCAGGCGCGTCATGGCGCGCAGACTGGGCTGGTACGGTGCCTTCCTGGGTCTCGCCCTGCCCATCGGACTGACGCTCGCCGCGCCGCTTGCGGAGGTGCTCACCGCCGCCACGCTCGCCCGGAACCAGGCGCTGGTCGCAGAGATCACACAGTCGGTTGGAGAGACCGATTTGCAGGCACCGGAGGAGATCGCGGACCTTGGTCTCAACGACTATCGCAAGATCACCGCGAACGTCTGGCAACGCGCCGATGAACTGATCGGCGCTCTGGTCGCCATCTTCGGCGTTTATCTCTTTCGCATCCTGATCCTTCCCGTGATGCTCATCCTCGGCATGTTCTTCGCCGCCCGGTCGCTCGCGCGGGGCGCGCCGGGCTGAAGGGGGCTGCATGGCAAATCAACCGCTCAGGGGCTTTGCCCGCCTCGCCGCCGCCTGGCGCAACTCTAAGGCCGGTTTCCGCGACATCTGGCGTGGCGAGGAAGCGTTCCGCATCGAATTGATCCTCTGGATCGTATCCGTGCCTGTCGCCTTGCTGATCGCCAAGGGCATCTTTCAGGCTGCGCTCCTGATCGCTGCGGGATTGCTGCTGTTGATCGTCGAGGTGCTGAATTCCGCCATCGAGGCAGTCGTGGACCGCATCGGACCCGAACGCCATGACCTCAGCCGCATGGCCAAGGACCTTGGCTCGCTCGCGGTTGTCGGCGCATCCCTTCTGTTGGGTATTCTCTGGCTTGCGGCCCTCTGGCAGTGGTTCTCCCCCTGAGGTCACCGTTTAACCCCACCTTTACGCGAGACATGCCAAGAACGCCGTGGCTCCGGAAAGGGGGACCGGGTGAGACTGAATGAACGCGCATTGCTGGATCAGATCGACCACGCGATCTTTGTGATCGAGCCTGACGCCGAGGGTCGGCCGGTCTATGCCTGCATCAATCGCTTTGCCTGTGCGATCCTGGGACGAAGCGAACAAAGCGTCATTGGCCTCAGCGCGAAGGAACTCTATCCCGGCAGGCTGGGAGAGATCGCTTTTCATCACCATGCCGGCGCTCTTGCCTCGGGTCAGCCCCGGAGCTACGAAATCCATCTGCCGATACGCGGCAGCGAGCGTCTGGTGCGGACGACGCTCAGACCTGTCACCGACGGTCGCGGCCATACCCTTCGCCTCATCGGCAGCTCGACCGATATCACGGGCAGCCACATCATGCGGCAGATGCAGGCCAACGTGGAGACGATGAACATCGAGGCCGAGGACTTTGTTGCCCTTGCCGCCCACGACCTGCGGGCGCCGCTGCGCCATGTCAGCGCCATTGCCGACATGCTGCGCGAGGGCTTCGTCGATATGGGAGACGGAAAGCTCGAGCTGATCGACATGCTCGAAGAGCTCGGCACGCGGGCGATGGAGCTGATCGCCGACGTGCTGTCCCATGCCGAGGCGACGTCGCTGACCCCGGAAAGCACGCAGTCCTGCTTTGATTTCAGCGACCTCGTGCGCGAGGTCATGGGCCTGCTCGATCCTTCCGGGCACTGCCACTGCGACATCGGGGAAGGCCGCATCAAAGGCGACCGCATCGTCACGCAGATCATCCTGCGCAACCTCGCCGACAACGCCATCAAGTACGCTTCCGGATCAGATGGGCACGCGACTCTGCACCTTTGCTTTTTGCACCGGGATTGCGGTGACGGTTTTGTCGAAGTGGTCGTGCAAGACAACGGAAAGGGTTTTGCCGATCCGGCGATCCTGTTTCTGCAGGAGGGCAAACTGAGGACGGGAAGCGGCTTTGGCCTGTTCGGGATTCGCCGCCTGATCCGCGCCCGAGGGGGCACGATGAAGGCGGAGAACCTGCGCGGCGGGCAGGGTGCGCGGGTGGTCTTCCGGCTTCCGGGCAGCGCCGTTTCGGCGCACGCCGCATTGCCAAGCAGCCGGGCAGGCTGAGCGTGCCGCCGCTAACGTGCCCGGCGGATCACCCAGTCATTCCAGTCTTCGCGGCTACCGTTGAAGGCATTCAGGTCTACTTCACCTGACACGCCCGGTATCAGTCCGGTTGCCGAGTACTGCCAGAAACGCCAGCCTTGCCCGGGATAGCTATCGCGCAGGTGTTCGGCGGTGCTGCGCAACCAGAAGTCGTAGCCGCGAAAGCGGCCAAGGCCGTTTTCCCGGTAGAAATCCGGTGTGGTGTAAAGGATCGGCCGCTGGCCATAATGTGCCTCGACGATCCGAAGCCAGACGCGCATCTGGCGCCTCACCTCCGCTGCCGGTGGGCGTACGGTGGCGCAGGTGGGCGAGAACGGGTTCCACTCCATGTCCAGCACCGGCGGCAGGCTGCCCGAGACGCGCGGCACATTGCTGATGAACCACCGGGCCTGCACCTCGGGCGGTGTGCAGAAATAGTAGAAATGATAGGCCCCGCGCCAGACCCCGGCGCGGCCCGCGCCGCGCCAGTGGTCCTTGAATTTCGGGTCCAGCAGGTCGCCCCCCTCGGTCGCCTTGAGGAATGCGAAGTTCACGCCGTTGGCGCGGGCCACGTTCCAGTCGACCGTGTTCTGGAAACGGGCAGCGTCAATCCCATGGACGGGAAAGGAGGACGGCCGGGGCGTCGGGAAATCCACCGGGTCCGCATCGCGGAAGTTCGGTGCAAAGAGCACGCCGGGATCGGCGGGTGGCACGTCCCTGCCGCCCCCTCCGCACGAGACCAGAAGCAAAAGACAGGCGCTGGTGAGGATATGCCGCACGCCCTTCATGCCCGGCGTCTCGCCACGATAGCAAGATTGTTCGCCGGCATCTCGTGCGGTGGTTCCGCCGCAATCCCGGCCTCCGTCAGCCAGCGATTCATGTCAGCGGTATCCTTGTAGCCAATCGCAGGATCGGCGGCGCGCAGCTGCGCGTCAAATCGGCGATCCCCGTCGCTTGTCAGCGCGCCATCCCTGGCGAAAGGTCCGTAGAGGAACAGCGTCCCGCCCGGGGCAAGCGCGGCGGCGGCCTCGGTGATCACGTTCCGGGTCTCATCGCTGCCGATCAGGTGCAGAAGGTTGACCAGAACGATCAGGTCAAGCCCGCCACGACTGGCGCCCCATCCGGGCACCGCGGCATCAAGATGCATCGCCGGGTTGATGTTGGAAAGCCCCGCATCCGCTGCGTGGGCGTCAATGCTGCGCAGGCGGTCGGGGTCGATATCGGTTGGCTGCCAGGTGATCCCGGGCAGGGCGGCGGCGAAAGCCACCACATGCTGGCCTGTGCCGCTTGCGATCTCCAGCGCCTTGCCCCGCGCGGGTGCGACCGCCGTCAGCATACCGCAGATGGTCTCTGCATTGCGCGCGGCGGCGGGCGCATGCAGCTTTGCCCCCTCGCGCGCTTCCGCGACGCTCGCGGTTGGGGGCAGCGCCCGGCTCATGCCCGGAACCTGTCGGGGGTCAGCTGCGCCACGATTTCAGCAGGCAGGGCGGGTGTGCGCCCCATGGTGAGGTCGGCCACCAGTTGCGAGGCAGCTGGCGATGTCTGGAAACCATATCCGCCCTGGCCCGCCGACCAGATGAAATCGGGCTCTGACGGATCCGGGCCCAGCACCAGCGCGCGGTCCGGCGCAAAACTGCGCAGCCCCGCCCATGAGGCAAGAAGCCGCGTCACCGGTGCCGTCACCATGTGTTCATAGCGCGCGATCCCCTCGGCCAGGGTCATATCCTCGGCCCATGCGTCATGCGGCTCGACCGGGTCCTCGTCTGCGGGCGACACCAGCATCGCGCCCGCGTCGGGCTTGGCGTACCATGTCTCGCCCACGCCAAAGAACATCGGCCAGCCGCGCACGTCATGCCCTTCGGGCGCCGGAACGCGCGCCATGGAGCGACGATGTGGCGTGATGCCGACGGGGACGATCCCGGCCATGCGGGCGACGGCGTCCGCCCAGGCGCCGGCGGCATTGACCAGCTTGGCTGCCTCATAGGCTCCGCCACCCGCGGTGATGCGCCAGCCGCGCCCTCTGCGCTCGATTGTCGTGACCGGCGCCTTGGTCACCACGCTGCCGCCGTTGTCGCGGATCACGCGGGCAAAATCCTGCATCAGCCGGTCGGTGTCGATGTCGTAGGCCTCGCGGTGGTACCCGGCAAAGGCCACGTGATCCCGGTTCAGGATGGGCACCATTCCGGCGGCGCGTTCGACGGAAATCTCCCCGGCGCCGAGGGTCTCTGCGTCCTTGTCAAAGGCTTCCCGTTCGTGCGTCTGCGCAAGGATCAGGAAACCGCGTTCGGAAAGGTATCCGCCATTTGCCTCGAAAAGGTAGGACTGGCTTTCCCGGTTCAGCGCCACGGTGCTTTGCAGCCCGTAGTTCTCTTCGTAGAGCGCGGCGGACCGGCCAGAGGTGTGATACCCCGTGGCGCTCTCCTGCTCGAGCACCGTGACGGTGGCATCCGCCGACAGGCGCGCGGCCGCAGAGAGCCCCGCGATCCCGCCACCGACCACGAGGATATCGGTCATCCCTGCTCTTCCAGCCGGTCCGTGGCCGGGGGAGGTGTCACGGAAAGGGCCGCAATACGCGCGTAGAGTTCCGGGGACATCTGGAAATTCAGTGCATCCAGCGACGGTCTGAGCTGTTCAAGCGAACGGGCCGAGATGATCGGCGAGGGCCCCGTCGGATGATGCGCCGCCCATGCCACGGCGAGCGTCGCCGGATGCACGCCCATCTCCGCGCCAAGCGCGGCCAGATCGGCGGCGGTCTTGTGCATGGCTTCAAGACCGTAGCGCGCGGCATAGCGGTCGTCCTCGGTCAGGCGCCCCTTGTCCCCGGCGCCGTACTTGCCGGTCAGCAATCCGCCGCCGAGGGGAGAGTAGGGGGCGACGAGAATTCCCAGATCGTCTGCCATCGGCAGGATCTCGACCTCGGCCTGCCGCTTGACGAGGTTGAACATCGGCTGGATCACGGCGACCGACAGATCGAACTTGGCCGCGATTCCCGCTGCCTTGACCGTCTGCCATGCCGCGAAATTCGACAGGCCAAAGTGCCGCGCGTGCCCCTTCTGCCTGAGCGTGCCGAAAGCCTCGAAGCTCTCGTGCATATCCGTATCCGGATCGAACCGATGCAGGTAAAGCACGTCAAGCGTGTCGATCTGCATGCGCTGGCGCGAGGTTTCCGCCGTCTTGAGGATGTTGTCCCGGCCCGCGCCGCCGGTATAGGCGCATTTCGTTGCGACGATCAGGCTGTCCCGCCGATCACCGAGGAACGAGCCCAGCAGCTTTTCCGATGCGCCGTCCGTATAGAGATTGGCGGTGTCGAAGTGGGTGATGCCCGCCTCGATGCAGGCATCGAACATCGCGCGGGACTGCGCTTCGTCCGCGCGGCCACCGAATTGCATGGTGCCAAATGCAAGGCGGCTGGCGGGGGTGCCGTTGGGGCTGGTGAGGGTCTGTTTCATGGTTCGATTGGTGCCATGCCGGACAGGCAGGTGCAATCATCCATGCAGGCTTTCCCGCGAGTCGGCCTGCGACCTTCCGCTCAGCTGTTCCCCTTCTCGACCGCGCGCTGGTAGGCGGGTCGCGCCTGCATCGCCTTGACGAAATTGGCAAGTGCCGGGAAGTCGTCACCGCGCCCCATGCGGATCGCGATCTCGGCAGGGAAACTCAGCATGATGTCGGCGGCGGACAGATCGTCCAGCACGAAATGGCCCGAGGGCCGCAAGAGCCCGTTCATATAGCTGAAGTGGCTGGTCAACTCTCCCTGAATGCGCGGATGCAGCGGCGCGCCAGCCTCGCCCAAGCGTCCGACATAGAGGTTCAGCAGGATCGGCGTCATGGCCGAGCCTTCGGCGAAATGGGTCAGTTCCAGATGGCTGATGTATCCATCGCTATCGCGGTCGGGGATCATCTGTGGCGCGAAGCGCTGGCAGAGCACCTCGACAATGGCACCGCTTTCGGCGATCAGCCGTCCGTCCAGCTCGATCATCGGGGATTTGCCCAGCGGATGGATGTGCAGCAACTCCGGCGGGGCGAGATTGGTGACGCTGTCGCGCTCGTAGTGCGCGACCTCGTAGGGCTTGCCGATTTCCTCCAGCAGCCAGAAGATGCGGTGCGAGCGGGACCGGTTGAGATGGTGCAGCTTGATCATTTGAATGGCTTTCTTTCTGCGGGCCGTGCCAGTCTACCCCAAGGGACCACAAAGGAAAGACGCTGGGGAGGCGTTCCATGATCATTCGTGAAAAGTCAGCGCTTCGGAACACCGCGCGCGATGCGTCGGGGCCGGGATGGACGTCACTGCGCCTGCTCGTGCGCTCGGACGGCATGGGGTTTTCCATGACCGAGACCGAGGTGCTGCCGGGTGCGGTGCTCAACCTCCACTACAAGCACCATGTCGAGGCCTGCTATTGCATCGCGGGCCATGGGACGGTGACCGAGCTTGAGACCGGTGCGCGGCACGATATCGGCCCCGGCACGCTCTATGCCCCCGACGCCCATGACAGGCACGAGGTCCGTGTGCCCGAAGGTGCCGGACCGCTGCGCCTGATTTGCGTGTTCTCCCCGGCGCTGGAGGGCGATGAGGTCCACGGGCCCGAGGGCAGCTATCCACCGGCGCAGGACTGATCGGGCGCTGCAACGGGTGCCGATGTCTCGGGCGCTCCCCTGACAAATATCAACCGGAGCGCGGAATTTCGCGTCATCATTCGCGCAATGGATGGCGACGCTTGATGCCGCGCGATGTCGCGCGGATGTGAACGGGAAAGGGCCCGGTCCGCTCGAAAACGATCCTCTCCGGCTTAGGTCGATCGCCAAGGATACATACACAAAGGCGATGCCTCATGCGGCACGCCAGAAGAGATAGAAAGGAATTTGCGATGATCCGTTTGATTTGTCTCATCGGTGCGGCGGCGATCCTGTCCGCCTGCGCGGTCCAGACCAGCGCCACGCGCACCGGCCCTTCGGGCCTCGAAATCCAGATCACCAATGGCCAGAACTGCTGGAACAACAAGTGCATCCGCTACAACGCCGCGCGCAACACCGTGTCGATACAGGGCCGGATCGGCGTTCCCGCCGGACCGATCGGCGACTACGTCAGTCCCGCGACCTTCGAGGCGCTTTACGGTGCCGCGCTCCGCGCTCCGGAACGGGTCAGCCGCTACGGCGACGGCATAATATAAGAAAGAAGGCCCCGCGCATTGCGGGGCCTTCTCATCTAGGTCTTCGGGATCGCGGTTACTGGGGGATGTCGCCCTCAATGCCTTCCACGTAGAAGTTCATACCTGCCAGCGTGCCGTCATCCGCAGTTTCACCTTCGGCAAGGAAAACGGATCCGTCCTGCTTGTTCAGCGGGCCGGTGAAGGGGTGGTATTCGCCGCTCGCAATCGCGTCCTTCAGCGCCAGCGCTTCGGCCTTCACGTCCGCAGGTACCGCGTCGGTGATCTCACCGATGCCCACCATGCCGGCACCAATCCCGTCCCAGGTGTCCTTGCTCTCCCAGGTGCCGTCCATGACGGCCTTGGTACGCGCCACATAATAGGGGCCCCATTCGTCAATGATGGAGGATACGCGCGGGAAGGGCGCGTATTGCGCCATGTCAGAGGCCTGACCGAAGGTCACGACGTTACCCGCTTCCTGAGCGGCCGCCTGAGGCGCTGTGGAATCGGTGTGCTGCAGGACCACGTCGGCGCCCTGTTCGATCAGCACCTTTGCTGCATCCGCTTCCTTAGCGGGGTCGAACCAGGTGTAGGCCCAGACGATCTTGAACTGCACATCCGGGTTCGCCTTGCGCGCGTGGATAAAGGCCGAGTTGATGCCGCGGATCACTTCCGGGATCGGGTAGGAGCCGATGTAGCCGATGATGTTCGATTTGGTCATCTTGCCCGCGATATGGCCTTGGATCGCGCGACCTTCGTAGAAGCGCGCGGAATAGGTCGACACGTTGTCGGCGCGCTTGTACCCCGTGGCGTGTTCGAATTTCACGTCCGGGAATTTCTTGGCCACGTTGATCGTCGGGTCCATGTAGCCGAAGGAGGTGGTGAAGATCAGGTCTGCGCCATCCAGCGCCATCTGTGTCATCACGCGCTCGCTGTCCGGTCCTTCCGCGACGTTTTCGACATAGACCGTCTCGACCTTGTCGCCCAATTCCTTCTCGACCATAAGACGGCCCTTGTCGTGCTCATAGGTCCAGCCGCCATCCCCGATGGGACCGACATAGACAAAGCCGACCTTGGTTTTCTCGTGGCCATCGGCCATCGCTGTCGTCGCGAGCCCCAGCGCGATGGCCGCGCTCGTCAGCAGTTTGGTGAGTTTCATTTTATTCCCCATGATGTCGCCCTTACCGGGCGTTTGCAGATTGGCCCCTATGACGAGGCATGGAAGGTCCGTCCAAGACATGCGGGTGCCGCAGACTTGTCACGGCTCAGGATCACCAGAACGATGATCGTGATCAGGTAGGGCGACATTGCCAGATACTCGACCGGAATGGCAACGCCCGCGCCCTGCAGATTAAGCTGCAACTGCGTGATGCCGCCGAAAAGATAGGCACCCAGCAACAGGCGCCATGGCTTCCACGAGGCGAAGACGACCAGCGCCAGCGCGATCCAGCCGACCCCGGCGGTCATCCCTTCGGTCCATTGCGGTACGCGAATGAGACTGATGTAGGCCCCGCCGACCCCCGCGCAGGCCCCGCCGAACATGATTGCCAGCGTCCGGATGCGCACCACCTTGTAGCCCAGCGCATGCGCGGCATCATGGCTCTCGCCCACCGCGCGCAGGATGAGCCCCGCGCGGGTGAATTTCAGCACCGCCCAGACCCCGGCCACAAGCGCGAAGCCCAGATAGAGGATGATATCATGGGTAAAGAGGATCGGCCCGATCACCGGAATATCGGCCAGCGGGCCAAAGTTGATGTCGCCCAGACGCGGCGGCTTGATCCCCACATAGGACTGCCCCAGGAGCGCCGACAGCCCCAGCCCGAAGAGCGTGAGTGCAAGGCCGGAAGCCACCTGATTGGCCAGCGCAATCTGTGTGAGAAAGGCAAAGAGGAGACTGAGCAGCGCGCCGCCGGCCGCGGCCGCGACGAACCCCAGAAGCGGCGATCCGGTCTCCACCGCCACGGCGAACCCGCAGATCGCCCCTGTGATCATCATGCCCTCGACCCCGAGGTTGAGCGTGCCTGATTTCTCGACGACCAGCTCGCCGATGGCGGCAAAGATGAGCGGCGTTGCGGCGACGAGGAAGCCTGCGACAAAGAGGACGGGGTTGATCGCGGAAAGATCCATCAGGCCACCTCCCGACGCCCAAACCGCAAGCGGTAATTGGTCAGCACGTCCAGCGCCAAGAGGAAGAACAGCAGCATCCCCTGAAACACCTGTATCGCCGCCGCAGGCAGACCCAGCTGCGATTGAGCGATGTCCCCGCCGATATAGGTCAGCGCCATCAGCAGCCCCGCCAGCAGAATGCCCACCGGATGCAACCGGCCCAGAAAGGCCACGATGATCGCCGTGAACCCGTAGCCCACGTTGAAATCAATCGTCACCTGACCGGCGGGCCCCGAAACCTCGAAAAGCCCCGCGAGCCCCGCCAGCAGCCCCGATGTGCCAAGGCAAAAGAGCACCAGCCGCGCCGGCCGAACGCCTGCAAAGCGCGCCGCGCGCGGCGCCTCTCCGGTCACGCGGATGGCAAAGCCCAGCCGGTGCTTGCTGAGAAGTACATAGGCAAAGATTACCGCCAGCATCGCCGCAACAACGCCCCAGTGCATCCCCGACCCCTCGATCAGGTCGGCGTTATGCGCACTTGGATACTGCTGCAGGTTCCGCGAACCCGGAAAGCCGAAACCTTCGGGGTTTTTCAGCAATCCAAGTGACATGGAGGCCAGGAATTGTTCCGCCACGTAGACAAGCATGAGCGACACGAGAATTTCATTCGTCCCGAATTGAACCTTCAGCAGCGCCGGGATCATCGCCCATATCCAGCCCCCGAGCGCCCCGGCCAGCACCATCAGCGGAAAGACATAGAAGGCCTCAAGCGGATAGAAGGCCAGCCCAACGCCCGCACCAAGGAGCGCCCCCATGATGTACTGCCCCTCCGCCCCGATGTTCCAGATCCCCGCCTTGAACCCCAGCGACAGCCCGATGGCGATCAGCACCAGCGGCGCCCCCTTGATCAGCAATTGCGGCCGGTAAAAGAACGCGTACTGCCCAAAGAGCGGCTCCCAGAAGATGGTGCGGATCGCCGCGACCGGGTCCTTGCCAAGCGCCGCAAAGAGCAGCCCGCCAAAGACCATGGTCGCCAGCACCGCCAGGAGCGGCGTCGCCAGCGAGAAGGCGCGGCTCGGTTGGGGTCTTTTCTCAAGCCGGATCACGCGCAGCCCCTCGCTTCATCTTTCCAATACAACTCACGGCGCAACAATGGCCACAGATGCAACGACAGGATAACGCGAGACGCCCGCCACCATTTCCTTTCAAGGAAATGGCCAAAAGTCTTCCAAGACTTTTGCCGTCCCTCACACATGGGCCACCTCCATGCCGTGCGCGCCGCCCATCATCAGCCCGATCTCATCGACGCTCAGCCCCTGCGCCGGGCGCGGCTCCGACAAACGTCCCTCGTTCAGCGCCGCAAAGCGGTCGGAGATCTCCATCAGTTCGTCGAGGTCCTGGCTGATCACCACGACCGCCGTACCCTGCTCTGCCAGATCAAGCAGGGCCTGCCGGATCGCCGCGGCGGCGGAGGCATCGACCCCCCAGGTCGGCTGGTTCACCACGAGGAGCTCCGGCCGCTGCAGCACTTCCCGCCCGATCACGTATTTCTGCAGGTTCCCGCCCGAGAGGGACCGCGCGGCGTTCTCAGGCCCCGGTGTGCGCACGTCGAAGGTCTCGATGATCCGCTCTGCAAAACGCTGCGCCGCGCGCCAGTTCAGCAACCCGCCGCTCTCCAGCTTCTCGCGCTGCGCTGCCGTCAGCATCGCGTTCTCGGTCAGCGACATATCGGGGACGGCGGCATGGCCCAGCCGTTCTTCGGGCGCGCTCAGAATGCCCATGGCGCGCCGCGCCGTTGGCCCCAGCGCGCTCACGTCCTGCCCGCGAAACGCGACCATCCCGCGCCCCACCGGCATCTCGCCCGAAAGGGCGGCCAGCAATTCGTCCTGGCCGTTGCCCGCAACGCCGCCGATGCCCAGCACCTCGCCCGCGCGCACTGCGACCGAGATGTCGCGCAGCGGCATGCCGAAGGCGCTGGGCGAGCGTGCCGACAGACCCTTGAGCGCCAGCACCACATCGCCCGGTGCTTTCCCCGCGCGCTTCGGCGTCTGCAAGAGCTTGCCCACCATCAGCTCCGCCATCTCCCGCGCCGAGGTCTCGCGCGGCGTGCATTCCGCCACCACCTTGCCCAGACGCAGGATCGTGGCGTTGTCGCAAAGCGCGCGGATTTCCTCCAGCTTGTGCGAGATATAGAGGATCGCGGTCCCCTCCGCGCTCAGCTTGCGCAGGGTTTCAAAGAGGATATCCACCTCCTGCGGCGTCAGCACCGAGGTCGGCTCATCCATGATCAGCAGCTTTGGCTCCTGCAAGAGACATCGGATGATCTCGACTCGCTGACGCTCCCCCGCCGACAGATCGCCGACCACCCGGTCGGGGCTGAGCGGCAGGCCGTAGGTGTCCGACACCTCGCGGATCTGCTGGCTCAGGTCGCGCAGCTTGGGCGCGTTCTCCATCCCCAGCGCGATGTTCTCGGCCACTGTCAGCGCATCGAAAAGCGAGAAATGCTGGAACACCATCCCCACACCCGCCGCCCGCGCCGCGCGCGGCTCGGGCGGGGCGAAGGGGCTGCCGAACATCTTCATGGCCCCGGCGTCCGGCTTGACCAGCCCGTAGATCATCTTGACCAGCGTGGACTTGCCCGCGCCGTTCTCGCCCAGAAGCGCGTGGACCTCGCCCGGCGCGATGGAGAGCGACACGTGATCATTGGCGACCACCCCCGGATAGGCCTTGGTCAGGCCGGATATTTCGAGAAGGGGGGTATCAGTCATCAAACGGCCGCTCTTGTCTTGGGCGCACTATCGTGCAGGTGCGCGTCCCAGCGCAAGAGGGCGGTCGCGGTGGAATGGGCGATGGTGTCGGGATGTTTCCCCCGCGCCGGATCGCCGATGGGGCAGGTGATGCTTTCGGGATCAAGCTGCATCGCCCGCAGGCGGTTCTGAAACCGCGCCCACTTGGTGGCCGACCCGATCAGCCCGCAGGATGCAAAGCCGCGTCTCAGAAGGGCCGCGCAGAGCGCAAGGTCGATGTCGTGGGCATAGGTAAAGATCAGATGATGTGCATCGCGCGGCGCATGGGCGGCAAGGCGCGGCATGTCTGCGGCAGGTGTGATGGCGACGCCTGAAGGCACCTCAGCCGGAAACCGCTCCGCACTGCTGTCGATCCAGGTAATACTGAAGAGCCGCAGGGGCCCCAGCGCGCGCACCACGGCACGCCCCACGTGTCCAGCCCCCCAAAGCCAGAGCGCCCCGCCGGTCGCCCGGGCGACCAGCGCCGGATCAAGCGGCAGGTCCAGTGGCCTGTCTACCGCGCGTGCGCCCTCCGCATAGCGCAGCGTCACCGCGCCACCGCAGCATTGGCCGAGGCCGGGGCCCAGCGGCAGCGTCTCCTCATAGGTCGACCGCCCTTCCGCCAGCATCCGCCGTGCCGTCGCAATCGCCCGGTGCTCAAGTGCCCCGCCGCCGATGGTCCCATGGCTCTCCAGCGTATCCACCACCATCACCGTGCCCGCATCGCGCGGGGCCGACCCCCGCACCCCGATGATCTCGACAGAGATCACGCCCGCGCCCTTTCGACCGCCGCCAGCACCGCTTCCGCCGTCGCCGGGGCTTGCAAATCTCCCCAACGAGGACCACAGGCCGCCACAGCGTCAGACAGCGCCATGAAGGCCGAGATGCCGAGCATGAAGGGCGGCTCGCCCACCGCCTTGGAGCGGTAGATCGTCTGCGCCGGATTCGGTTGATCCCAGAGGGCCACATTGAACACGTCAGGCCGGTCCGAACAGGCGGGTATCTTGTATGTCGACGGCGCATGTGTTTTGAGCACGCCCTTGTCGTCCCAGACCAGCTCCTCCGTCGTCAGCCACCCGGCCCCCTGGACGTAACCGCCCTCGATTTGCCCGATGTCGATCGCGGGGTTCAGCGATGCCCCCGCATCATGCAGGATATCAGCCCTGAGGATGCGGTTCTCGCCCGTCAGCGTGTCGATCACCACCTCGGTGCAGGCCGCGCCATAGGCGAAGTAGAAGAACGGGCGGCCCTTGCCGGCGATCCGGTCCCATTCGATGTCAGGTGTCTTGTAGAACCCCGTGGCCGACAGTGAGATGCGGTTCTCATAGGCCGATGTCGCGGCCTGGGCAAAGCTGATTTCCTCGCCGCCCACGCGCACCATGCCGTCCGCAAAGACGATGTCCCGTGTCTGATACCGCTCCCCCAGATGCTCTTCGATCCGGCGTCGGATTTCATCGCAGGCTTTCTGCACCGCCATGCCGTTGAGGTCCGAGCCGGAGGAGGCTGCCGTGGCCGAGGTATTGGGCACCTTGCCCGTGTCGGTGGCGGTGATCTTGACGTTGTCCAGCGGCACGCCAAAGCGGCTGGCGGCCACCTGCGCCACCTTCTGGAACAAGCCCTGTCCCATCTCCGTCCCACCGTGGTTCAGGTGGATCGAGCCATCCTGGTAGACATGCACTAGCGCGCCCGCCTGGTTGAGATGGGTCAGCGTGAAGGAGATGCCGAACTTCACCGGCGTCAGCGCGATCCCCCGCTTCAGGATCGGCTGGGCGGCGTTCCATGCCGCGATGCGCTGGCGACGGGCGTGGTAGTCCGAGGTTTCGGTCAGCCGGTCGGTGAGGGCGCCGATCACGCAATCGGTGACCGGCTGGTGATAGGGCGTGGTCTGCGCACCTTCGGGCGGCGCAGGGACATCGGCAGGACGCGCGCCGGAGGCCCCGCGCGTGGCGCTGTCCTGCGAGGGATTGGCCGCGGGGGAAGGATCAGATGTGGCCGCGATACTCTCTCCCGTCCGGTCGGCATAGTAATTCGCCCGCCGCACCTCCAGCGGATCGCGGCCCAGCTCCTGTGCGATGTGGTCCATGATCCGCTCGATCCCCAGCATGCCCTGCGGCCCGCCGAAGCCCCGGAAAGCGGTCGCACTTTGCATGTTCGTGCGCAGCCGGTGCGAGGTAATGCGCACGTCGGAGAGGTGGTAGGCATTATCCGTATGCAGCATCGCCCGGTCGGCTACCGGCAGCGACAGGTCCTGCGCCCAGCCGCAGCGGGTGTAATGCTTCACGTCCAGCGCTGTGATCCGGCCCGCGTCGTCGAAGGCCGCATCGTAGTCGATGCGGAAATCGTGGCGTTTGCCGGTGATGATCATGTCGTCATCCCGATCGTAGCGCATCTTGCAGGGCTTGCCCGTGAGAGACGCCGCCACGGCGCAGGCCACGGCCAGCGCGTTGCCCTGACTCTCCTTGCCGCCAAAGCCGCCGCCCATGCGCCGGGTTTCGACCCGGACCGCGTGCATCGGCCGCCCGAGGGCGTGGGCCACCTTGTGCTGAATTTCCGTGGGGTGCTGGGTGGAGGCATAGACAACCATGTCCCCGCCTTCCTGCGGCAGGGCCAGCGCCGCCTGGCCCTCGAGATAGAAATGCTCCTGCCCGCCCATGAAGATCGACCCGGAAAGACACCTTTTGGCCTGCGCCAATGCTGCCTCCGCATTCCCCTTCTGCCAGACGCGGGGGCCTTCCTCGAAACGGGCATTGGCGGCCAGCGCCTCTTCGATGCTCAGGATCGGTGTCTCTTCCGCGATCTGGACACAGGCCTCCCGCGCGGCGCACCGCGCGGCGAGATGCGAGGTGGCGATCACCAGGAACAGCGGCTGGCCCGCGTAGTGCACGCGGCCATCGGCAAGCAACGGTTCGTCATGGGCCGAGGGCGAGACATCGCAATCCCCCGGCAGATCGTCGGCCGTCAGCACACCGACGACGCCCGGCGCGCTCTTCACCTTTTCAAGGTTCATCGCACGGATACGCCCCGCCGCGACGGGGCTCGTACCGAAGGCAAGATGCAGCGTGCCCGCGGGCGTCGGGATATCGTCGACATAACGCGCCGCCCCGGTAACGTGAAGCCGGGCTGCGTCATGGGGCAGGGGCTTTGCGATGCTCATGGCGAGACCTCAAGCACATCGGTCGCGGTGCCTGACATCTCGTGAAAGTACCGCAGCAGCATGTTCTGCGCCGCCTTCATCCGGTAGGTGGCAGAGGCGCGCATGTCGGAAAGCGGCTCGAAATCCCGTGTCATCGCCTCCATGGCATCGCGGAACGCAGCTTCGGCAAAGGGCTGCCCGACAAGCGCCTCTTCCGCCTGTGCGGCGCGTTTCGGCGTACCCGCCATGCCGCCGTAGGCCAGCCGGGCGGCGGTGATTATCCCGCTCTCCCGCGTGATCGCAAGACAGCCGCAAACCGCCGAGATGTCCTGATCAAAGCGCTTTGACAGCTTGTAGCAGCGCAGGGTGTCCGGCTGTCTCGGGATACTCACCGCCTCGACGAATTCACCGGGCGCGCGGTCCTGCTTGCCGTAGGCGATGAAGAAATCCTCAAGCGGGATCGCGCGCCGGGCATCGCCCTTGCGCAGATGCAATGTCGCACCGAGGGCGATCAGGGCTGGCGGACTGTCCCCGATGGGCGAGCCATTGGCGATATTGCCGCCGATGGTCGCAGCGTTGCGCACCTGCACCGACCCGTAGCGGCGGATCATCGCGGCGAAGCCGGGGTGATGCGGCGCGATTGCCGTCTCCACATCGCTGAGCGTGGTCATGGCCCCGATGCGGATGCCGGTCCCGCTTTCCTCTACGCCCCTCAGATCGTCGCAGCGGTTGAGGAAGGCCACGGGACCGAGGCCGCGAAACTGCTTGGTGACCCAGAGCCCGACATCGGTTGCCCCGGCGATCAGCGTGGCATCCGGGTTCTGCAGGTACCATTCCGCAAGCGCATCGGCCGAACGCGGCTGGATGGCGCGGGCCGCGCCATTCGGGGGCTCTGCCCCCGGACCCCCGGAATTGTAATTGGAAAGATGAAGCAGGTGCGGTGGGACGGGTTTTCTGGCGGTTTCCTCGGCGGCGCGGATGATCGGTGCATAGCCGGTACAGCGGCAAAGGTTGCCCGCAAGCTGCGTGTCATGATCCGTCGCGCCATTGAGATGCGCCGTGGCCATGGAAACCACGAAGCCCGGCGTGCAGAACCCGCACTGGCTGCCGTGGTGGTCGATCATCGCCTGTTGCGCCGGATGCAGGCGACCGTCGGGCGCGGCTAGTCCCTCGATGGTGGTGACATGTTTGCCGTCGAGCTGCGGCAGGAAGAGGACGCAGCCGTTGAGCGCGCGGCTCCCGTTCTCATCGGTCACCATCACCGTGCAGGCCCCGCAGTCGCCCTCGTTGCACCCTTCCTTGGTGCCGGTCAGCTGCCGATCCTCGCGCAGCCAGTCAAGCAATGTGGTGGTGGGGGAGACGCCCCGCAGCGACACACTTTCCCCGTTGAGAAGAAACGTGATGTCCATGAAGCGCCCTGCCGCGGTACCTAGCCTGCCAAAGATGCGCCCGTTCGATGCGGCGTAGAACGGGGGCGGCTGTCTTTCAGGAGAGGCTAATCAGCGGAGGCGCTTCTGGCAAGTTCAAATGCGTGCGAGGAAAGGGCGGGGCCATCAGTGACCCAGGGTTCATGCGAAATTAGGTCATTTGGATCAGATACTTGTGCGGCATCTGCCGGGAAAACCGGCACGCAGGCCTCCTTGGTGTCTGGCGGTGCTGGCGGGGCGGGGATAAGCTTGCCCCCATGACCGACGCCCCCCGATTCATTCACCTGCGCACCCACTCCGAATATTCGCTTCTGGAGGGCGCGTTGCGGCTCAAGAAACTGCCGCAGATGTGTCTCAATACGGGCATGCCCGCGCTGGCGCTGACCGATACGAACAACATGTTCGCGGCCCTCGAATTCTCCGTCGCCATGGCCGGGTCGGGGGTGCAGCCGATCATGGGGTGCCAGATTGACCTGGCCTATGTCGCCGTCCAGCCGGGAGAGAAGCCGAAAGACCCCGCGCCTGTGGTGCTGCTGGCGCAGAGCGAGGCGGGCTACGAGCATCTGATGAAGCTCAACACTTGTCTTTACGTGGACAAGGGCGGGCAGGTGCCGCAGGTCACGCTGGAGGAACTGGAGGCGCATTGCGCTGACGTGATCTGCCTCACCGGTGGTGCTGACGGGCCGGTGGGCCAGCTCTTGCAGCAGGGTCAGCGCCCCGCGGCTGAGGCGCTGATGGCGCGGCTGCATCGCGCCTTCGGAGACCGGCTTTATGTCGAATTGCAGCGTCACCCGGGCGAGGGCGGTCAGCTCGAGGCGGAGCGGCTGACCGAGCAGGGCTTTGTCGAGATGGCCTATGCCATGGGCATCCCGCTTGTTGCCACCAACGACGTCTACTTCCCCAAACCGGACATGTACGAGGCACATGACGCGCTGATCTGCATTGCTGAGGGCGCCTATGTCGACCAGCAGCAGCCGCGCAGGCGGTTGACCGCACAGCATTACTTCAAGACCCCTGCGGAGATGGCGACACTTTTCGCCGATCTGCCCGAGGCTGTCGAGAACACGGTCGAGATCGCCCGGCGCTGCGCTTTCATGGCCTACAGGCGTGATCCGATCCTGCCGCGCTTCGCCGATGACGAGGTCGCCGAATTGCGGCGTCAGGCGCAGGAAGGATTGCGCGCGCGGCTCGAGATCATCCCCCATGCGGCCCCGGTCGAGGACTATGAGAAACGGCTCGAGTTCGAGCTGGGGATCATCGAGGGCATGGGCTTTCCCGGCTACTTCCTGATCGTGGCCGATTTCATCAAATGGGCCAAGGACCAAGGGATCCCGGTGGGACCGGGCCGTGGCTCCGGTGCGGGCTCGCTGGTGGCCTATGCACTTTTGATCACGGACCTCGATCCGTTGCGCTATTCGCTGCTGTTCGAACGCTTCCTGAACCCCGAGCGGGTGTCGATGCCCGACTTCGACATCGACTTCTGCATGGACCGGCGCGAGGAGGTGATCCGCTACGTGCAGGAGAAATATGGTCGCGACCGGGTGGGGCAGATCATCACCTTCGGTGCTTTGCTGTCCAAGGCTGCCGTGCGCGACATCGGGCGCGTGCTTCAGATGCCGTATGGGCAGGTGGAC
Organism: Sulfitobacter sediminis; assembly: GCF_040811725.1. Classification (NCBI taxonomy): domain Bacteria; kingdom Pseudomonadati; phylum Pseudomonadota; class Alphaproteobacteria; order Rhodobacterales; family Roseobacteraceae; genus Sulfitobacter; species Sulfitobacter sediminis. The sequence goes on along the minus strand of NZ_JBFNXX010000012.1, from coordinate 129,753 downwards.
AGGCTGTCAAAGATGATCCCGGTCGAGGGCGTCAAACCTGTCTCCATCGAGAAGGCGCTGGCCGATGAGCCCCGGCTCCGCGAGGAGGCGAAGAACGAAGAGGTCGTGGCGCGTCTGTTGGAATACGGCCAGCAGGTCGAGGGGCTGTTGCGCAATGCCTCGACCCACGCCGCCGGCGTGGTGATCGGCGACCGCCCGCTGGATCAGCTGGTCCCGCTCTACCAGGACCCGCGCTCGGACATGCCCGCGACGCAGTTCAACATGAAATGGGTGGAACAGGCGGGGCTGGTGAAGTTCGACTTCCTTGGCCTCAAGACGCTGACCGTGATCCAGAACGCCGTGGACCAGATCAAGGCCAGCGGACGGCACCTTCATATTGCCGCCGACGGCACCGAGCTGTTCACGCCGCCGGAGGGGCTGCTCGACGATATCGCCACCATCCCCCTCGACGACGAGGCCAGCTACAAGCTTTATTCCCAGGCCAAGACCGTCGCCGTCTTCCAGGTGGAAAGTTCTGGCATGATGGATGCGCTGAAGCGTATGAAACCGACGTGCATCGAGGACATCGTGGCGCTGGTGGCGCTCTACCGTCCCGGTCCGATGGAGAACATCCCCACCTATTGCGACGTCAAGAACGGCAAGCGCGAGCTGGAATCCATCCACCCGCTGATCGACGACATTCTTGAGGAAACCCAAGGCATCATCGTCTACCAGGAACAGGTGATGCAGATTGCGCAGGTCATGGCGGGATATAGCCTTGGCGGTGCGGACCTGCTGCGCCGCGCGATGGGTAAGAAGATCGCCGAGGAAATGGCCAAGGAGCGCCCGAAGTTCGAAAAGGGCGCGATGGAAAACGGGGTGGACAAGAAGAAGGCCACCGAGGTTTTCGACCTGCTGGAGAAATTCGCCAACTACGGTTTCAACAAGTCCCACGCGGCGGCCTATGCGGTGGTCAGCTACCAGACCGCATGGCTCAAGGCGAACCACCCGGTCGAATTCATGGCCGGTGTGATGAACTGCGATATCCACCTGACCGATAAGCTGGCGATCTACTTCGAGGAAGTGCGCAAGCGGCTGGAGCTGCCCTGGGTGCCGCCCTGCGTGAACCGGTCGGATGCCACCTTCAAGGTGGTGGATGGGGCATTGGTTTATGCGCTTGGCGCGCTCAAGAACGTCGGCGTCGAGGCGATGAAGCTGATCACCGAGGGACGCGGTAGCAAACCCTTCGCCACCCTCTTCGACCTCGCCCGCCGCGTCGACCTCAAGCGCGTGGGCAAGCGACCGCTGGAAATGCTCGCCCGTTCCGGTGCCTTCGACCAGCTCGACCCGAACCGCCGCCGCGTCTTCGAAGGGCTCGACGCGCTCGTCGCCTATTCTGCCGCCGTGCACGAACAGAAAAACTCCAACCAGGTCTCGCTTTTCGGCGAGGCGGGCGATGACCTGCCCGAGCCGCGCATGATGCAAGTGGACGACTGGCTGCCCGCCGAACGGCTGACCGAGGAATTCAAGGCCGTGGGTTTCTACCTCTCCGGCCATCCGCTCGACGATTACATGACCCCGCTCAAGCGCAAGTGGTCGCGCGACACCGGCGTGCCGTTCCTGACGCTGGACGAACTGACCGAGAAGGTCAGCGAACGCGGGGCCATGAACGCGCGCCTTGCCGGTGTGGTCGCCGGACGGCAGGAGCGTAAATCGGCCCGCGGCAACCGCTTCGCCTTCGCGCAACTCTCCGACCCCACGGGCGGTTACGAGGTCACGCTTTTCTCTGACACGCTGGAACAGGCCCGCGACCACCTCGAGACCGGCTCAAAGGTCGTCATCACCGTCGAGGCGACGATGGAGGCCGACCAGCTGAAACTGCTTGGCCGCTCCGTCGCACCCGTCGACATGGCCGTCGCCGATGCGGGCAACATCGGCCTGCGCGTGTTCATCGACGCCCCGCAGGCCATCGCGGCGGTCGCGGACGTGCTGGAAGGCGCGCGCAACGCCGCGCGCAAGGCCGCGCGCGGCCCGGTGCAGCTTTGCCTGATGGACCCGGCGCTGCCCGGCGAGGTCGAGGTCGATCTCGGCGCGGAATTCCCGGTAACACCGGAGATCAAGGGCGCGATCCGCTCGCTCGGCGGGGTGCTGGAGGTCGAGGAAATCTAGGCGGCGAACCGCGACAATTTTGCCAAAATGCTCCGGAATGTGGACGATCCGGCCTCTTTGCGATACACCGCCGAGTGATCGGACGGGGGGAGACCATGATCAGACCGGGGATGATGATTGCAGCACTTGCGCTGCTGGCCGCCTGTGGCGACCCGCTTGCCGGGGTGCCGCGCATCTCTGACGTGGATATCGCCGAAACCGATCCCGTAGCGCAGGCCCTGCCGACCGACGCCGAAATCGCGCGCGAAGGGTTCTTTGGCGGCGACGCGGCACGCACCGGCACAACCGCCGCAACCGAAGTGGTCGACACGCCGGAACCCAAACGCCGGGGCGGGTTCCTTGGCCTGTTCAGCCGCGCTGCTGCTGGCCCGACTGTGATCGCGGCCGAGGGTGGCAGCACCGAGGTTGCCGGTGCCGAAACGAACGCTTCCAAAGAAGAATCCACCCAGCTCGCCTCTCTCGAACCAGAAGCCGACCAGCCCGCGCAATCCGGCCTCTTCTCGCGCCTCCTCGGCAGCGGCGCTACACCGGCAGCCGACGACGACATCCTCGACGTGGCCCATGGCACCGTCCTGCCCTACGGCGTCATCGCCCGCAGCTGTGAGACCAAGCGCCGCGCGCTCGGCAAGAAAGTCGAAAGCTCCGCCAGCGGCTTCAAGCTCTACGACACCAACCCCGGTATCTCGGGCCAACGCACCTATTACATCACCGGCTTCGCCGACGGCTGCCCGCGCCAGCTGACTGCCGCCAACGTGCTGCTCGGCGCGCCGTCCTTCTACGAACTCCTGCACTACGGCCCGGCGGGCGCGCATCTGCCCGTGGGCGAAACAGACCGCGCCTATGAAAAGGTCAAGCGTCAGGTATGCGGGACCGGTAAGGGCAAGCCCTGCGGGTCGCGCATCAAGAGCCTCGAGCGCAATACGGTCTTCGTGAACGCCTACGCACGGCCAAGGGACAACACCAGCTGGTCCGAAATGCTGATCCACGACGGCGAAGTGCTGGCGACAACCGAGAAATCCAGCGGCTAAAGCGCTCACCCTATCGTCAAACCCGCGGATCGGAAATTTTCAGAACTTCCGGCCGTTCTCTTTCAAAGAGAACGATCCCCGCCGATCAGTAGTGCGGCGGCTTCTCATCCCCGAACACCACGCCGCCACCGCTCGACGCCTCCCGCTCCCCCTCGCGCTGCATCAGCATATGCACCCGGCGATTGAGCGTGACGATCTCGCCTTCCTGCCGGGCGACGATATCGCTCAGGTCATCCACGATCCGTGTCAGATGGGCGATCTGTTCTTCTAGCTTTTCCATGAGCCTTCCTTTTGGATGGGCCCTAACATGAGACCGACGAGGAGGGAAATGGGATGAGCGTCACCATCACGCAAGAGGAACGGGTCACGGTCGTCACCATTGACCGCCCGCAGGCGCGCAACGCTGTGAATCCCGACACCGCGCGCAGGCTCTACGACGCCTTCACCGCCTTCGAAGCGGACAACGACAGCTATGTCGCCATCCTCACCGGCTCGGACGGTGCCTTCTGCGCGGGCTTTGACCTCAAGACCGCCGCCGACGGCAGCGCGCAAGGCTGGATCGAAGAGGTCGATATCCCCGACGACTGGACCGACCCCATCGCCGATCCGCTCCCCGCCCCCATGGGCCCCTCGCGCCTGATGCTCACCAAACCCGTCATCGCCGCCATCGAAGGCCCCGCCGTCGCAGGCGGGATGGAGCTGGCCCTCTGGTGCGACCTGCGCGTCATGGCCGAGGGCGCGGTCATGGGCATCTACTGCCGCCGCTGGGGTGTGCCGCTGATCGACGGCGGCACCTTCCGCCTGCCGCGCGTGGTGGGGCAGGGGATAGCGAGCGAGCTCATCCTCACGGGCCGCCCTGTCGAGCCTGCCGAGGCCGCCCAGATCGGCCTTGCCAACCGCACCGTCCCCCGGGGCGAAGCGCTCAACGCCGCCATGGCCCTCGCCCGCGACCTCTGCCGTTTTCCGCAGTCCTGCATGCGCGGCGACCACCTGTCGTCCCGCATGCCCCCTGCCGACCTCGCCGCAGCCCTCCGCCGCGAATGGGCCTCCGCCGCCAACTTCGCCGCCGAAGGGCAAAAGGGCGCCGCGCGCTTTGCCTCCGGCAAGGGCAGGGGCGGTGATTTCGACACGATCTGAGCCGCTTCTTGCCCTCAAATGGGGGCTGGGGTAGGAGCAGGGCGAAATCTCGCGTCAGGGAACCGACGACATGGCCAAGCCCAAGAAAACACCGCGCCCCAAGGCCGAAACCCCCAAGGGTTTCCGCGACTATTTCGGGGCCGAGGTCACGCATCGCGCCGAGATGCTGGGCAAGATCGCCGCCGTCTACCACCGCTACGGCTTTGACGCGCTGGAATCCTCTGCTGTCGAGACCGTCGAGGCGCTGGGCAAGTTCCTTCCCGACGTCGACCGCCCCAACGAGGGCGTCTTTGCCTGGCAGGAGGACGCGGATGCCGACAAACCCGGCGACTGGCTGGCCCTGCGCTATGACCTGACAGCACCCTTGGCCCGCGTCTACGCGCAGCACCGCAATGACCTGCCCACGCCCTATCGCCGCTATGCCATGGGGCCCGTCTGGCGGAATGAGAAGCCGGGGCCAGGCCGGTTTCGCCAGTTCTATCAATGCGATGCCGATACCGTGGGCGCGCCATCTGTCGCGGCGGATGCGGAGATCTGCGCGATGCTGGCGGATTGCCTCGAAGAGGTCGGGATCGAACGCGGCGACTACATTGTGCGGGTGAACAACCGCAAGGTGCTGAACGGCGTGCTCGAAGTCGCGGGCCTGTCCGGCGACGATAGGCACGCCGAACGCGGCATCGTCCTGCGCGCCATCGACAAGCTGGACCGGCTGGGACCGGAGGGCGTGCGTTCGCTTCTGGGCGAGGGGCGCAAGGACGAAAGCGGCGATTTCACCAAAGGCGCGGGGCTGACGGAGGCGCAGGCGGATGTCGTCATGGGCTTCATGGACGCCAAGCGCGATACCGGCCCCGAAACCGTCGCGCGGCTGCGTGACTTGGTCGAGGGCTCCGACATTGGCACCAAAGGCGTCGATGAGTTGGAACAGATCGCCGAACTTCTCGGTGCGGGCGGCTACGGCCCAGACCGCATCGTCATCGACCCTTCCGTCGTCCGTGGCCTCGGCTACTACACCGGCCCCGTCTACGAGGCCGAACTCACCTTCGAGATCAAGGACGACAAGGGCCGCACCCGCAACTTCGGCTCCGTCGCAGGCGGGGGGCGTTACGACGACCTCGTCAAGCGCTTCACCGGGCAGGAAGTGCCCGCCACCGGCGTCTCGATCGGCGTCGACCGGCTGCTGGCTGCGCTCGACGCCAAGGGCCGCCTCGACACGAGCGCCACAGGTCCCGTCGTCGTCACCGTGATGGACCGCGACCGCATGGCCGACTACCAGGCCATGGTGACCGAACTGCGCGCCGCAGGCATCCGCGCCGAGGTCTACCTCGGCAACCCCAAGAACTTCGGCAACCAGCTCAAGTACGCCGACAAGCGCAATTCCCCCGTCGCGGTGATCGAGGGCGGGGATGAGAAAGAGCGCGGCGTCATCCAGATCAAGGACCTGATCCTCGGTGCCAAAATCGCCGAGGGGGCTAGCCACGAGGAATGGGCAGAGCGGCCCCAGCAACAAGAGGTGCCGCGCGCCGATCTGGTCGCCAAGGTCCGCGAAATCCTGGACGCCCACCGCTGATGCCCACCCGCGCCGAAACGAACGAGCGGGCCGCCAGCCTGCGCGCGCTGTTCGAGGCGCAGGGTGCCGCCGTGGTCGAACCGCCCATCCTGCAGCCCGCAGACACGCTGCTGGACCTCTACGGCGAGGACATCCGCGCCCGCGCCTACATCACCTCCGACGCGCTCAGGGGCGAACAGATGCTACGCCCCGACTTTACCGTGCCGGTGGTGCAGATGCACATGGCGCATGGGGCCGAGCCTGCGCGCTACACCTATGCAGGCGAGGTCTTTCGCCGCCAGGAACAGGACCCCGAGCGCGCCAATGAATACGTGCAAGTCGGCTACGAGGTCTTCGACCGCACCGACCCCGCCGCCGCCGATGCCGAGGTCTTCGCGCTCATCGCTGAGGCGCTCAAGGGCCAGCCCGTCACCCCCATCACCGGCGATATCGGCATCCTCATGGCCGCTGTTTCTGGCCTTGAGACCACTGACGACCGCAAGGCCGCCCTCATGCGCCACATCTGGCGGCCCTCGCGCTTTGACGCGCTCCTCAACCGCTTCGCCGGTCGTACGCCTGTCCCCGAAACCCGCGCCGCCCTGCTGGCGGGCGAGGTCACCACCGACGCCCCGCACATCGGCCTGCGCAGCGGTGCCGAGATCGACCGCCGCATCGCCGCCCTGCGCGCCGACGCCGAGGCCCCGCCGATCTCAGCCGAACAGGTCGCGCGGATCGAAACACTTCTCGCGGTCAAGGGCACGCTCACCGACGCGCTGGTCAAACTCCAGACCCTCGCCCAAGACTTGCCCGAAATCGCCGAGGCCGTCGCCCGCCTTGCCGCCCGCGCGGCCGCCCTTGCCGCCCGCGACATCCCCACCGACGCGCTGCCCTTCGCCGCCAGCTACGGGCGCACGTCCATGGAATACTACGACGGCTTCGTCTTCGGCTTTCAGGCTGACGCCCACCCCGACTGGCCCGAAATCGCCACCGGCGGCCGCTACGACGCGCTGACCCGCCGCCTTGGTAACGGTGCCGAAATCCCCGCCGTCGGCGGCGTGATGCGCCCCGGCCTCATGCTCGAACTGGAGGCCGACCGATGACCCTGAAACTGGGCGTGCCCTCCAAGGGGCGGCTTATGGAGAAAACGTTTGACTGGTTCGGCGCACGCGGTATTCAGCTTCAGCGGACCGGGTCCGAACGGGAATACGCGGGCCGCGTCGACGGGATCGCCAACGTCAGCCTGATCCTGCTGTCCGCCGGTGAAATCCCCCGCGAACTTGCCGCGGGCCGCGTGCATCTCGGCGTCACCGGCACCGACCTCGTGCAGGAGAAACTTGCCCACTGGGACCAGGTCGTCGAGCCGCTGGAAGAGCTGGACTTCGGCCATGCCGACCTTGTCATCGCGGTGCCCAAGGCCTGGATCGACGTCGACACCCTCGACGATCTCGACGGCGCCGCCGCCGCCTTCCGCGCTCAGCACGGGTTCCGCATGCGCATCGCGACCAAGTACCACCGCCTCGTGCGGGAATTCCTCCGCACCCATGGCGTCGCCGATTACGCCATCGTCGACAGCCAGGGTGCCACCGAGGGCACCGTGGCAAACGAAACCGCAGAGCTGATCGCCGACATCACGTCGAGCGGCGAGACCCTGCGCGCCAACCATCTCAAGATACTCAGCGACGGGTTGATCCTCCGCTCTCAGGCGACGCTCTGGCAAAGCCGGGCCGCCGAACTCGATCCAGAGGACGAAAAGACGCTGGATGCACTGCGGGCGATGCTGTTCTGACGCTGCGTCACGTACAGTTGAACAAAAAGGCGTTCTGACGCAAAGGCGCTTTAAATCAGGTAATTACCGAAAACTGGTTGAATCCGTCCACTGACACGCGCCACCAAATCCACTTGCAGCGCACCGCGTCATGGATAGTGTGCGCGCCAATTCAGGAAAGGCCGCGCGAAAGCCACACGCAAAGGTCGAAAAACTGATCGCGCCGCACCGGCGCAACGGGGAGGGACACGTTGCTCAGGATCGAAGACCTACATCTGTCGTTCGGCGGGATCAAAGCGCTGCAGGGCGTGAATTTCGAGGCCCGCGCGGGCGAGATCACCGGCGTGATCGGCCCCAACGGCGCTGGCAAAACCTCGCTCTTCAACGCGATCTCCGGCTTCTATACACCCGACAAGGGCAAGGTGTTCTTCGAAGGTCAGGACATCACGGGCCTCAGCCCCGACAAGCGCGCCGAACTGGGCCTCGCCCGCACGTTCCAGAACATCGCCCTTTTCCGCGGCATGACCGTGCTCGACAACATCAAGCTCGGTGGGCACACGCGGCTCAAGACAAACGTCTGGCAGGCGCTGCGCTACTTCGGCGCGGCACAACGCGAAGAGCTGGAACTGCGCCGCGAGATCGAGGAGCGGGTCATCGACTTTCTAGAAATCGACCACATCCGCAAATACCCGATCACCATGTTGCCCTACGGTCTGCAAAAGCGCGTGGAACTGGGCCGCGCGCTCGCCATGCGGCCCAAGGTGCTGCTTCTGGACGAGCCCGTTGCGGGCATGAACCGCGAGGAAACCGCCGACATGGCCCGCTTCATCCTCGACGTTCAGGAGCAGTTTGGCACGACGATCCTGCTCGTCGAGCACGACATGCACATGGTGATGGACATTTGCAGCCACATCGTCGTGCTGAACTTCGGTCAGCAGATCGCAGACGGGACGCCAGCCGAGGTCTCCAAGGCCCCCGACGTCATCGAAGCCTACCTGGGAGCAGCCGCATAATGGGACAGTTCCTGCAATTCGCCATCAACGGCCTGATGTCGGGCGCGATCTACGCGCTCATCGCCATCGGCATCGTAAGTGTTTTCAAGGCCACCAAAGTCGTGAACTTCGCCCACGGCTACCTGATCATGTTCGGGGCCTATTTCTATTTCACCTTCTCCGTCGTCGTCCCCGGCCAGCCATGGGCACCGGAATGGCTCGCCTCTTGGCAGCCCGACTGGCTGGTCACGGCCAAGGAAGGGCTGCCGATGTTCTCACCCATGGGCGCCGTGCTCGACTGGGTGTCGAACCTGCCGCGCATCGTGCTGGGCATCATCGGCGCCCTCATCGCCAACGCCATCGTGGGCCGCATCATCGAACGCACCTTGATGCGTCCGCTCATGGGCCAGAGCGTCTTTGCCATGATCATGGTGACGGTGGGCCTCATTTCCATCATGTCGGGCTCGGCGCAGCTGATCTGGACGGCGGATGCCGCCAACGTGCCCTATATCGCGCCCAACATGCCCATCCGGTTCGAGCTTTTCGGGACGATGATCTTCATCTTCGGCACCGATCTGGTGAACATGTTGATCGCGCTCATCCTCTTCGGCGGCATCGTCGCCTTCGTCCGCTTCACCAAGGGCGGCATCGCCATCCGCGCGACGGCAGAGGACCAGTCGACCGCCTACTCCATGGGCATCTCCGTGCCCAAGGTCTTCTCCCGCGCCTGGGTCCTCGCCTCGACCACCGGGGCCATCGCGGGCGCCATCCTCGCCACCCGCAACGGCATCTCGCCGTCGCTCGGTCTTTTCGGCTTTTCCGTCCTCGCCATTGTCCTGATGGGCGGGCTGGATAGCTACGTCGGTGTCTTCATCGCCGCCATGGCCGTCGGCGTGATGGAGGCCATGACCCAATGGCAATTGGGCGGCGACTGGGCCGAGATCGTGCCGTATGTCGCGGTGCTGATCGTGCTGATCTGGCGGCCCCATGGGCTCATGGGCCAGAAAGAGGTTGAACGGATATGATCAATGCGAACCTCAAATCGACCTACGCCGCCGACGAGCGTGTCCTTAACAACCGCTACAAGCAGTTCTTCGTCTATGGCATGGCGCTGCTGCTCGCAGTCTTCGGGGCTTTCGCCAACGACTACCTCATCCTCATCGCCTGCAAGATGGGCCTTCTGCTGATCGCCGTCGTGGGGATCAATGTGCTGACGGGGTACACGGGCCTTGTCTCTCTCGGCCACGCAGCCTTCGTTGCCATCGGGGCTTATGCGGTGACGATCTTCAACAACCTCGCCACGGGGATCATCCCGGCAGGCATCATGCCGTTCTTTTCCATCCCCTTCGCGGTCTTCCTCGCCGCCGCCATCGGCGTTCTGGTCGGCCTCCCCTCATTGAGGGTAAAAGGCCTCTACCTTGCCGTCGCGACGCTGGCCGCGAACTTCATCGTGATCTTTCTGATCGAACAGGATCTCTTTGCCCCCTGGACCGGCGGCATGACGGGTCTCACCACCAATGCGCCCAACTTCTTCGGCTGGGTGCTCGACAGCAAGCGCGAGATGTTCGGCATGATCGCGGTGATCGGTTTCGTCTCGCTGCTAGCCGCGCAGAACCTGATCCGCACCCGCGTCGGCCGCGCCTTCATCGCGATCCGCGACCGGGATTATTCAGCGGAAATCCTTGGCATCTCGCTCCTCAAATACAAGCTCACCAGCTTCGCCATATCCGCCGCCTACTGCGGCCTCTCCGGCGCGCTTTTCGCCTATTTCTACGCCCGTATCCTGCCCGAGCAATTCGAACTCGACCTCTCGCTGGAACTGGTCGCGGCACTGATCGTCGGCGGCATGGGCCGCACCTTGGGGCCGGTTTTCGGCGTCATCGTGATCGTCATGGTTCCCGAAGTGATCAAGATCACCTTCGGTGCTATAACCGGAGACGCGGCGGGCATGGCGCAGTTGCGCGCCCCGCTGCAGGAGATTGCCTTCGGTGTCCTTCTGGTCTTTTTCCTGCTGAAAGAGCCGCTGGGCATCAACCAGATCGTGGACCGCATGTTGCGGGCCGCAAACCGCTGGCCCTTCGCCCGCGGATGACAAGACTACCATATCAGGGAGAAAAGATATGAAACTGAACAGACGGTCCTTCCTCGCCTCCTCCGCCGCCGCAACGGCGGTCATGGGCACACCGATGATCCTGCGCGCACAGCCGACCGAATACGTCGTCGCGTCCTCGCTGCCGCTGACGGGTCCCTTCGCCACGGCGGGCCAGCTTGTCTCGCCCGCGATGAAGATGTTCGAGGCACTTGTGAACGAGGACGGCGGCATCGGCGGCGTGCCGATCCGCACCACCATCGAGGATTCGGGCTATGTCCCCGCCACCGCGCTTGCCAACTACCAGCGCGCGCTCGCGACCGAGCCGAACCTCGTGATGTACTACGGCGACAGCACCGGCTTCATGAAGCTCGTGGCCCCCGAGCTCAAGGGCGAGAACGCCACGCTCATGGGCTCCACCTCCTTCGCCTCGGACCTCGCCAACCCGGCCGAGAACCCCTACCAGTATCTGCCCGGCCCATCTTATGAGGACCAGGTCGATATCCTGCTGCAGAACATCAAGGACGCGGGCGGCTCTACCGTCGCCTTCATCTTCTCCAACACCGAGTTCGGACGCGACCCCATCGAGCACGGCAAGAAGAAGGCCGAGGAGCTGGGCATCAAGGTCGTGCTGGAAGAAGCGACCAAGGCGCAGGGTGCCGACATCCCGACCCACGTGACCAAACTTGCGCAATCGGGCGCCGAGCACTGCATCCTGCAGGGCTATGTGACCGGTGTCTGGCCGCAGCTCATCGGCGGCGCGCGCCAGTTCGGCCTGCCCACGCAGTTCCACGGCACCTTCTGGGGCATGGAAAAGCTGATCGCCGACCGCGTCACGGCAGAGGCCGGTCCCTTCCTCGAAGGCTACTCCGGTGTCATGCCCTACCGCTATTCCTACGATCAGGAAGAGGCGCCCATCTACCAGCGCTACGCCGCCTTCCAGAAGAAGGCTTTCGCGGGCACGCCGCTTGAGAACTACATGCCCACCTGGGGCCTGCAGTCGCTCATTTCCCTCAACCTAGGGATCGAGGCGCTGCGCCGCGTGGCCAACAAGGGCCTTGAGATCACCGCGGACCGCGCGGCAGAGGAACTGGCGGGCATCAATGACTACGATTCCGGCGGCTTCTTCGGCGGACCGGTGTCCATGGTGGACAACAAGATCGGCACCGGACGGGTCTATACCTACAAGGCGGAAAGCGGCCTGTTCGAGCCGTCGTCCGACTGGTTCACCGTTTGATGTGATGTGAACGCCGGGGCGTTTCGGGGGCTCTGCCCCCGGACCCCCGGAATTGTAATTGGAAAGATGAAGAGGACGCCCGCGTGCTGACCATCGAGAACATCGAAGTGACCTATTACCACACGGTTCAGGCGCTGCGCGGGCTCTCGCTCGAGGTGCCGGACGGCAAGATCGTCACGCTTCTGGGGACCAACGGCGCGGGCAAGACCACGACGCTGAAGGCGGCGAGCAATCTGCTGGCGCTGGAAAACGGCGAGGTGGGCGAGGGGCGGATTTCGTTCAACGGCAAGTCCGTTCTGTCGATCCAGCCCGACAAGCTGGTGCAGCAGGGGCTGTTCCACGTGCGCGAGGGGCGGCGGATCTTCACCGAGATGACCGTGGAGGATAACCTCGTCGCCGCCTCCTACGCGCTCGACGACCGCAAGGAAAAGCCCGACTACGACAAGGTCTACGACTTCTTTCCACGCCTCAAGGAACGGCGCCGCCAGATCGCGGGGTACCTGTCGGGCGGCGAGCAGCAGATGCTGGCCTTCGGACGGGCGATGATCGCGCGGCCCAGCCTGATCCTGATGGACGAACCCTCGCTTGGCCTCGCGCCAAAGGTGGTGGAGGAGATCTTCACCACCATCAAGCGTCTCAACGAAGAAGATGGCGTCGCGATCCTGCTGGTTGAGCAGAACGCGGGCGTGGCCTTTGGCGTGGCCGATTACGGCTATATCATGGAAAGCGGCCAGATCGTGATGGAAGGCGATGTGGCCAAGCTGAAAAACGACAAGGACATCCAGTCCTTCTATCTCGGCATGTCCGAGGATGGCTCGGAAGACCGCCAGTCCTTCCGTGACGTGAAACACTACAAGCGCCGCAAGCGCTGGCTGAGCTGAGGAGACCGCCATGGCCTTCGACGAGAAACTCCCCGGGTTCAAACCAGCCGTGCAACTGGTGCACGACCACGCAACCGCGCGTCCCGATGCGGTCGCCATGCGGCAGAAGGAATTCGGCATCTGGAACGAGATCACCTGGTCCGGTCTGCGCGACATCATGCAGGCCGCCGCCGCCGGGCTGATGGACCTGGGGCTGGAGCAGGGCGGCCACGTGGGCATCCTGTCGGAAAACCGCAGCGAATGGGTGCAGGCGCAGTTCGGCGTGAACGCGGGCGGCGGCGTGGTGGTGGGAATGTATCCGACATCCCCCGCGGCGGAGCTCGATCACCTGATCAACGCCTCCGATACCACGATCCTTTTCATCGAGGACCAGGAGCAGCTCGACAAGATCAAGGAGCTTGAGGGCCGCGTGCCCAAGCTCAGGCAACTCATCGTTTTCGATCCCAAGGGGACGAAGGGCGATGAGACGCTGGGGCTGATCAGTTTCGAGGACTTGCTCGAACGCGGCCGCAAGCGGCTCTCCGATCTGGAAGACGACCTGCGGGCGCGATTGTCGAACGTGCAGCCCGACGATACCTGCATGATGGTCTTTACCTCCGGCTCCACCGGTCTGCCCAAGGCGGCGGAGATCTCCTATGGCAACATCCACGCCGGTGCCGCCGTGGCGGCGGATGTCTTCGGCAGCTACCCGCCCGGCACGGATGTGCTGAGCTACCTGCCGCTCTGCCATATCGCCGAACAGGCGGTGACGGTGATCAACGGCCTGTCGCGCCAGTTCGTGATGAACTTCGGCGAGAGCCTGCGCACCATCACCCTCGACCTGCGCGAGGTCGCCCCGCAAATCTTCTTCGGCGTCCCGCGCATCTGGGAAAAGATGCAGGCGGGCGTGCTTGTGCAGGCGCAGACGGCGGGCAAGCTGCGCGCGCCGATGACGCTCGCTGCTCTCAAGGGCGCGCAGCGCCGCGGTGCCATCCGCCGCGATCAGTGGTCCTTCAAGGACCGCGTGGCCAACGTCTTCTGGGACGCGCTCGTCTACCGCCACATCCGCAGTTATCTCGGCCTTGGCCGCGTCACCTTCGGCATCTCCGCCGCCGCCCCCATCTCGGCCGATTTGCTGGCCTTCTTCCGCGGCATAGGTGTGAACATCCGCGAAGCCTGGGGCATGTCCGAGACTTCCGGCGTGGGCACGATCCAGCCCGACTGGGGCCTATGCGAGGGCCGCATCGGTTTCCCCGTCGCCAACGTCGACTGCAAGCTGGGCGAGGATGGCGAGGTGCTCTTCCGCGGTCCCACGATCTTCAAGGGCTACTACAAGAACCCCAAGGCCACCGCCGAGACCATCGTCGATGGCTGGCTGCACACCGGGGACGTGGGCGAGATCAAGCCCGACGGCTCGCTCTCCCTCGTCGACCGCAAGAAGGACATCATGATCAACGCGGCGGGCAAGAACCTGTCGCCCGCGCTCATTGAGAACGTGATCAAGGCGAGCCCCTTCATCAAGGAGGTGATCGTCATCGCCGACAAGCGACCCTATGTCGCCGCCCTCGTGCAGCTCGACATGGACACCGTGCGCCTCTGGGCCGAGGGGCAGGGGATCGCCTATACGACTTTCCGCTCGCTGGCGGAGAACCCGCGCGTGCAGGAGTTGATCGAAAAAGAGGTCGAAAAGCAGAACCAGAACCTCGCCCGCGTGGAGCAGGTCAAGAAGGTCTGGCTGATGCGCAAAGAGCTGGATCACGACGACGGCGAGGTGACCGCGACGATGAAGGTGCGCCGGGCGAAGATCTACGAGATCTACGCGGAGCAGATCGAGGCGCTGTACTGAGGGTTGAGGGCGCAGGGCGTTTCGAGCCTGGGTAAGTCGCGGCGCACGTCGGTTGTTGGGCCGGTATTGCGGATGCTGCACCATGATCGAACGACGGCTTTGAGCCCATTGTGACCGATGGTGTACGAGCTACGAATGTCGGATTTGGCGCACCGCTTTGCCAGATCTTCGTGGAATTGAACTAGTGGGGCATCGAAACGCTAGGGGCGGCAAATGGCAGCGACTACCGTGCGGAATACAATAACGGCGAAAAACGGTGTTGAGCGAGTGGGTTGTTAGATACCTGAGTTGCCGACTGCGATCCACCGCGTCCAGCAGGTTTGATCCGCATATGCAGGCTGCTTTTGAAGTTGCCGCATAATGATTTCTGATCCGAAACCACCGTACCGCGTGCCTTCAAGTAATGGACCAGCTTCCTCAATAAGACGTTGATATCTTGCGGGGTCTTCGTCTTTCCGGATTAGCCCCGTATCCATCCGCCAAACAAACAGAAAATCATCATCCGCGTCGTTTGCCTCTGCGGTTCCATAAACTGTTGTTTCGGTTGTAAAGAATGGCCATGCATCTCCGGGAAGTAGAGACTTCCCGTTTTGAAATTTTGGCACAACTTCGGGACGAAAGTATGGCTTGGCCAGATCAATAATTGCCTGCTTTCCAATGTTCATGCCGTTCGGAAGCTGAACGCAGCGTGTTGGGACCCCCCATGAGAAGGCGAGTGCAAAGATTGCAGCACATATTCCGGTAATGAGAAGGCCGCGGAATTTATCCATAGTTACTTCGCGCGGGATCTAGGCAGATTTGTCCTCTCAAGGTGCCTGACCAATTGTCAGTTATTGGATACGGGTCGCCAGTTTGAATCCCGAGCCGTTGAGGACCACGGGGTGGAAGGCCGGTGCGGCCTCGAAAGTAATTCTCTAGCGGCCTGTGTATGTTCTCAAAAATCGTCTCGCCAGAATCAACGACCTCAACACCTATGTCAGCCGGATCAGCAAATTCGTCCCTTAAGTGAAAATCAAACGAGCCTTCTACGTTTAAGACACCATGCTGTTCCTCTACGCTCCCCGAAAATTCACCGCCGATTACGGTGTTCCCAATGCTGAAAACAACACTCGTCATGATGTAAGGTCTACCAAATGGATAGGTGAAACTGCCCGTGCGTCTATTTCGTGCTTCAGTAGCAATTTGATCTTTCAGTCTTTTTTATATTTTCGTCATGTATTCATCGACTATTGCGGACAGATGACCGGTCTCGCGTGCAGTGACGCCGCGCCCGTTTCCACGGTAGTAGTGGCGGACAAAGTCCCGGCTGCTCCAAGCTCCACCGCCCGCTGAAACACCCTGCAACGTGATTTCCATAAACTCGGAAGCCTCGGGCAGATACGGTTCCGCTGTGCAACGGCACCCGTAGTCTTCCCCTGGGTGCCCGCCTTCTGGTGGATTGTCCCATGAAAAAATCTGGCCTTCGCGTTCGGCATGTGATGACCGAACCTGGCCGTCACGTCGCGTTCGCCAGATGTAATGGGTGGTAGGCTTGGTGTTCTTCGTCTCAAAATGGATTGGAGTTCCCTTGCGCAGATATTTCACAAAGGCTTTTCGATATTCTTGGGGATCAATCAGAGACATATCACACGCCAGGCCTTTTCCTCAGCACGTGTTCGTGCCGCCAAGCATTTTAGAAATAGTTAACCACGAGCGCGCTCGTCCTACTTCGTTGCTTGACCGTCAAGGGCGACAACATGTCTCCGACGGTTCCCGTGATCCGCGCTCTTCGACATGAGCAGCGACGCGATCAAGAGCCGCTAGCGCTGCACTTATGGTAAATGAACGTTGCGGCCCTTTGTTTCGCACTGGTATTGATTTTCGTTGAAGCGTACCTTTGAAGGAAAAGATCGAACGGCAGCTCCGTCCCGCACCCCCGATCCTCAAAGCACCCCGATCTCGGCCAGCGCCCGGTTCAGATCCGCAGGCAGCGCCGCCTCGTTCTCCCGCCCCTTCGGCAGGTCCATCGGGGCATCTTCGGGCTCAAGATACCGCCACCCCTGAAACGGCCGTTTCAGCGTCGGCGTCACCCGGATCACCTCCGGGTCCAGCATCAGCGCGCAGCGCCTGATCCCGTCCTGACCGATCCGCTCGCGAAATTCCAGCACCCGCTGGCGCGCCTGAACCTCGCCCTTGATCACCCAGTAGATCGACCCGCCGTTCAGCACATCGGCCTCGCGCTTGGGCCACATGCGGGTGACGTGGTAGTAATGCCCGTCCTCGATCTGTTTGGAGCGGTGGCGCTGCCATGCTTCCAGGTCCTCGACACTTTCCGTGCCGACGCTCAGCTTGATCAGGTTGACGAATTTACCCATCACTTACCCACCGCGTTATCCACAGACTCACCCCTGAGCCACGACATAGGGTAGCCTTTCTTGGGTCCGGATCAAAGTGTGGTGGTTTAACGCATGATTTGCCATAGCCAGCGGGTGCAAATCTTGGTACCTTGGCAACCTTCCGTCACCAATCGAAGGAATCGTCATGTCCCGTTTCGCCGCCCCCATCGCCGAACAAATCTGGGACATGAAGTACCGCTTCAAGAAGCCCGACGGCACCCCCAACGACGTCACGGTCGAGGACACCTGGCGCCGCATCGCCCGCGATCTGGCGAAGGTCGAAAAGGACCCCAAGCACTGGGAAGACTGCTTCTACCACGCCCTTGAGGATTTCAAATACCTCCCCGCCGGCCGCATCACCGCAGGGGCAGGGACCGCGCGCCAGGTCACGCTTTTCAACTGCTTCGTCATGGGCACCGTGCCCGACAGCATGGGCGGCATCTTCGACATGCTGAAAGAGGCCGCGCTCACCATGCAGCAGGGCGGGGGGATCGGCTATGACTTCTCGACCATCCGCCCCAAGGGGGCCGACGTGAAGGGCGTCTCCGCCGATGCCTCCGGTCCCCTCAGCTTCATGGACGTCTGGGACGCCATGTGCCGGACGATCATGTCCGCAGGCTCCCGCCGGGGGGCGATGATGGCCACCATGCGCTGCGATCACCCGGATATCTTCGACTTCATCACCGCGAAATCCGACCCCGCCCGCCTGCGCATGTTCAACATGTCAGTACTGGTCACCGATGCCTTCATGGAGGCGGTCAAGGCCGATGCCTCGTGGGAGCTGGTCTTTGACGAAAAGGTCTACCACACGGTGCAGGCGCGCGATCTGTGGAACAAGATCATGCAGGCGACCTACGATTACGCCGAACCCGGCGTGATCTTCATCGACCGCATCAACCAGCTGAACAATCTCAGCTACTGCGAGACCATCGCCGCCACCAACCCCTGCGGCGAACAACCCCTGCCGCCCTACGGTGCCTGCCTTCTGGGTTCGATCAACCTTGCGCGGCTGGTGACCGACCCCTTCGAGGAGGCCGCGCAACTGGACGAGGGCGCGCTGCAGGACCTCGTCGCGACAGCCGTCCGCATGATGGATAACGTCGTGGACGTCTCGAAATTCCCGCTTGAGGCACAGGCGCAGGAAGCGCAGGCCAAGCGCCGCATCGGCCTCGGTGTAACCGGGCTGGCCGATGCGCTCTTGATGCTGGGCCTGCGCTACGGCTCGGATGAAGCGGCAGAGCAGACCGAGCACTGGCTTCACGCCATCGCCCGCGCCGCCTATCTCGCCTCCGTGGATCTCGCGAAAGAGAAGGGTGCCTTTCCCCTCTTCGACGCCGAGAAATACCTCGCCTCCGGCACCATGAGCCAGATGGACGAGGACGTCCGCGACGCGATCCGCGCCAACGGCATCCGCAACGCGCTCCTGACCTCCATCGCGCCGACCGGCACGATCAGCCTTTATGCGGGCAACGTCTCATCCGGAATCGAGCCGGTCTTCGCCTATGCCTACACCCGCAAGGTCCTGCAAAAGGACGGCAGCCGCACCGAGGAAGAGGTCGTCGACTACGCCGTCCAGCTCTGGCGCGACAAATACGGGGACCGCGAGTTGCCGGACTATTTCGTCAATGCCCAGACCCTCGCGCCGCTCGACCATGTCAAGATGCAGGCCGCCGCTCAGAAATGTGTCGACTCAAGCATTTCCAAGACCATCAACTGCCCCGAGGACATCGACTTCGAGGCCTTCAAGGACGTCTACATGGAAGCCTGGGACACCGGCTGCAAGGGCTGCACCACCTACCGGCCCAACGATGTCACCGGCTCGGTCCTTTCGGTCAGCGAGGACACCAAGGCCGACAAGCCTGTGCCCGTGTCCGAAGGGGGCGAGGTGGTCTATATGTCAGAACCGCTCGACCGCCCGCAGGAGCTGGAAGGCAATACCTACAAGGTCAAATGGCCCGATTCAGAGCACGCGCTCTACATCACCATCAACGACATCGTGCTGAACGGGCACCGGCGGCCCTTTGAGGTCTTTATCAACTCCAAGAACATGGAACATTTCGCATGGACCGTCGCGCTGACGCGGATGATTTCGGCGGTGTTCCGGCGCGGTGGCGACGTGTCTTTCGTGGTGGAGGAACTCAAGGCCGTCTTCGACCCGCGCGGCGGCGCGTGGATGCAGGGCAAATACGTCCCCTCGATCCTTGCGGCCATCGGTGGCGTGATCGAACAGCACATGATCGCCACAGGTTTCATCGCGGGTGAGGGGATGGGGCTGAAATCAGACCCCCAGGCACAGGTCGTGGGACTCGATCAGCCACGTGGCCCGGCCTGCCCCTCCTGCGGTCAGTACGACATGCGCATGGTCGAGGGCTGCATGACCTGCGGCTCCTGTGGGCATTCGAAATGCGGCTGACAGGGCCAAGACTATTGCAATAGTCTTGCCAATTCTTTTGCAAAAGAATTGCTGCGCTCTCAGTTCCGGACCTTTCCCCGCCAAAGCAGCGACTAGCGGTTCAGTGCATCGAGATCGGCCTCGCCTTCGATGATCGCCTCGCAGAGCGCCACTGCCCGCGCCGCCTGTTCAGGCGTGAGATGCTTGTAGGCGGGCCGCGCGATGTGGTCGTACCACACCCCGCCGCTGATCGCGTCCAGCACGATCCGCTGAAAGCAGTGATCGTCCCGCACCGGCCAGCGATGCGTGCCCGCGCGCGCCATCTGCGGCATCACCTCGCGGGTGAGCGTGAGGTAGCGGTCAATGAGGGTCGTCTGCGCCATAAGGGGCAGTTAGAAGTCTTGCCCGCAGCGAACAGGGCATCGCCCGCATTTATCGCCCCGTTCCATCCCGAATGATCGTGGCAATCTCCGCATACCCCCGCCGCTCCGCATGCTCCAGCGGTGTCACCCCCGCGTTGTCCGGTATCGTCACATCCGCCCCCGCCGCCACCAGCGCCCGCGCGCAGGCCTGATGCGCAGGCCCGCCGTCCCCCAGCACCACCGCCTCCATCAGCGCCGTCCAGCCAAGGTTGTTCACATGATCCAGCGGCGCCCCCGCCGCGATCAGCCGCCGCACCACCTCCGCATGCCCCAGATGCGCCGCCGCGATCAGCGCGGTGCCGTCGTAGACGCTGGTGATCAGGTCCGCCCGGTTTCCCAGTTCGATCGCCAGCGACATCAGCTCCGGATCGTCCGCCACCGCCGCAATGGTCACGACGTCATAGAAACGGTTCTCCAGCGCGTTCATGTCCGCGCCCGCCTCCGCCAGCGCCCGTAGTGCGGCGTCATGCGAGGCAAAGGCCGCCACATGTGCCGCCGTCCGCCCGGACCCGTCCCGCGCATTCAAATCTGTGCCTTCCGAAACCAGCCGCCCGATCTCCGCCACATCCCCCCGATGCGCGGCCTGGTGCAGCCCTTCGTACCGCGCGATCTCCGCGGCCGAGGGCGGTGTCTGCGCTGAGGCCCAGCCGGCCATCAGCACCGGCAACACGCTGAACAGAAGCCTTTTCATATGCCGCACCTCCCGGATGATCCGCCCAAGCCTAGCACGGTCCGGCCATCGGCGCAGCTTTCCAATCCTGGATCAGTGGTGCATTCGCAGTAGCTTCGGCATATCATCCGCAGTCAAGACCACACGCAAGAAGGGCCGGTGACGTCTCAGACGAAACCATCACCATTGCAGGTCCGGCAACGCATGGTCTTAAGGCCATAACAGCACGTACAGCGTCCGTACCGGATGTTGCCCTTCATATCCCTGCTCAGAGCAACCTCGCCCCTGCCGTTACAGAACTCGCAAGGAACCCGGCGCGAACCGCGGCACCTCGTGCAGGTCGCTCTCTGACGCAATGGCTTTGACTGGCTCGACTGACCCCACATGCCTCCGTCCTCATCTTTCAAGGGTTGCGTACTCTACCCTCAGCACAGAAATCTGGCATACTTGCGGTGAAATGGCGGCAGCTCTGTGATGGGGCGCTCCGAGACTGCAAAGGGCATTCCCATGACAACCGATGGCTTCACCCGCATGATCGACGACAGCAACGCCTTCTTTGCCGAGCTGAGCCGGAACAACACCAAGGAATGGTTCGACCCGCGCAAGGATCATTACAACGAGAACGTCAAGAAACCGGCGGAATTCTTCGCCGACCTGATGGCCGACGACCTCAGCCGCATCGCGGGCCGCGCGATGAAACCCAAGGTCTTCCGCATCTACCGCGACGTGCGCTTTTCCAAGGACAAGACCCCCTTCAAGACGCACCTCCACATTCTCTGGTCTCCCGCCGAAGAGGCACCCTTTGCCCCCGTCTATTTCTTTGGAACAGAGCCGGGGGATATGACTGTTGGCTTTGGCCTGACCCCGATGAAAGGTGCGAAGCTGACCCGCTTCCGCGCTTTCGTCGACACATGGGGCGACCAGCTTGCCGAGGCGATCGCGCAGACGGGCATGACCTTCTCAGACTGGGGCGACCCGCCCCTGAAACGGGTGCCCAAACCCTATGAGCAGGACCATCCCCATGCGGATCTGCTCAAGCTCAAGAAGCTGATTCTGCACCACAAGATGACCGACGACTGGCGCAGCGCCGAGGGTGGACTGCTGTCAGCGGTCCGCCAGCGTTTCGAGACAGCGGAGCCCGTTCGCCGCCTGCTGGTTGAGAAGCTGGTGGGCTAGCCACGTTCAGCAGACGAACACCGCCAAAGCTTTCGGCAACCCGTCCCGAAACCGCCGATTTCCCAAAGCGTCCCGCCATCTCCTCCCTTGACCTCCGCGCCGATTGCGCAAACGGTTGCACGATCAAACAACAAGGGGGTTTTACATGACACGTCTCACACTCACCCGCCGCCGCCTGCTCGGCAGCGCCGCCACGCTGGGCCTTGCTGCCGCCCTGCCCAAGCTCGCGCTGGCCGCCGATCCGATCAAGACCGCCGGCATCTACACCGTGCCCGTCGAACAGCAGTGGGTCAGCCGCATCCACAAGGCCGCCGAGGCCGCACAGGCACGCGGCGACATCGAATACACCTTCACCGAAAACGTCGCCAACACCGACTACGCCCGTGTCATGCGCGAATACGCCGAGGCCGGGAACAAGCTGATCATCGGCGAGGTCTTCGGCGCCGAGCAGGAAGCCCGCGAAGTCGCCGCCGACTACCCCGATGTGGCATTCCTCATGGGCTCCAGCTTCAAGGAAGACGCCGCACTGCCGAACTTCGCCGTCTTCGACAACTACATCCAAGACGCCGCCTATCTCTCCGGCATCATCGCCGGTTCGATGACGGAAAGCGCCAACATCGGCATGGTCGGCGGCTTCCCCATCCCCGAAGTCAACCGCCTGATGCACGCCTTCATGGACGGCGCGCGCGAGATGAACCCCGACATCACCTTCCAGGTCTCCTTCATTGGCTCATGGTTCGATCCGCCCAAGGCCAAGGAAACCGCCTTCGCCATGATCGAGAACGGCGCAGACGTGCTCTATGCCGAACGCTTCGGCGTCTCGGACGCGGCACAGGAGAAGGGCATCCTCGCCATCGGCAACGTGATCGACACGCAGGCCGATTATCCCGAAACCGTCGTCGCCTCCGCCATCTGGCATTTTGAGCCGACGCTCGATGCCGCCATCGCCGCCGTTCAGGCGGGCAATTTCACGGCCAAGGACTACGGTGTCTATTCCTTCATGAAGGAAGGCGGCTCCTCCCTCGCCCCCCTGGGCACCTTCGAGGGCAAAGTCCCGCAAGAGGCGCTCGATCTGGTGGAACGACGCACCAAGGAGATCATGGACGGCACTTTCGTCACCAACATCAACGACGAAGAACCGAAGTCCTCCTAAATGCCTGACAAGACCGAGGCGCAGGTTGTCCTGCGCCTCGACACCATCACCAAACGCTTCGGCAAACTGACTGCCAACGACGCGATCTCCTTCGATCTGCGCGAAGGGGAGGTGATTGCGCTCCTGGGCGAAAACGGCGCGGGCAAGACCACGCTGATGAACATCCTCTTCGGCCATTACACCGCCGACGAGGGCAGGGTAGAGGTTTTCGGCGAAACCCTGCCTCCCGGCAACCCCAAGGCAGCACTCGCCGCCGGCGTCGGCATGGTCCACCAGCATTTCACGCTGGCCGACAACCTCACCGTCTTCGAAAACATCGTCCTCGGCACCGCGCCCCTCTGGCAACTCGGCTTTGGCCGCACGGCGGCCCGCAAGCGCATCGAAACCCTGATGCAGGACTACGGCCTCCGCGTCGATCCCGCCGCCACCGTCGGCAGCCTCACCGTCGGCGAACGCCAGCGCGTGGAAATCCTCAAGGCCCTCTACCGCGACGCCCGCATCCTGATCCTCGACGAACCCACCGCCGTCCTCACCCCGCAGGAGACCGAAGACCTCTTCGCCACCATGCGCAAGGCCGTGGTTCTCGGCCTTTCGGTGATCTTCATCAGCCACAAGCTCCACGAGGTCACCGCCATCTCCTCCCGCGTCGTCGTCCTGCGCCACGGCAAACTGGTGGCCGAGGCGCGCACGCAGGACGTCGATAAGCACCAGCTCGCGCAAATGATGGTCGGCGCCGAAGTCCCACCCCCCGAAGTGCGCGACTGCACACCCGGCGACACGCATGTCTCTCTCTGCAACGTCTCCACCCCCGACCGTGGCGCGGCCCCCGGCCTGAAATCCGTGAACATGGACCTGCGCGGCGGCCAGATCATCGGTCTCGCAGGTGTCTCCGGCAACGGGCAGGCGGCGCTGGCCGACCTCATCGGCGGCCTGATCGCCCCTGCATCGGGCGACCTGCACATCACCGGAAACCAACCGAAAAACTGGTCCCCCCGCGCAGCCCTCGCCGCAGGCATCGCCCGCATCCCCGAGGACCGGCACAAGACGGGCACCATCGCCGATTTCGACCTCACCGAAAACGCCGTCCTCGAACTCTACGCCAAGCCCCCCTTCAGTCGGAAAGGCTGGATGGACTGGACCGCCGCCCGTGCCTTCACCGATACCGTTATCAAAGGCTACGACGTCCGCTGCCCCGGCCCCGACACCCGCATCCGCCTCCTCTCCGGCGGCAACATGCAGAAACTGATCCTCGGCCGCGTCCTCGAAACCGAACCGCAGGTGATCCTCGCCAACCAGCCCGTGCGAGGCCTCGACATCGGCGCGCTCACCTACGTGCACGAACAACTCCTCGCTGCCCGCGACCGGGGTGCGGCGGTGCTGCTGATCTCCGAGGACCTCGACGAGATCACGGCCCTTTCGGACTTCATCCACGTCATCTCCGAAGGCCGCCTGTCCCCGCCCTTCGCGCGCGGCGAACTGACAACCGCCGAACTCGGCGTCTGGATGGCAGGCCACGGCTTCCAGGGGGCGACCCATGCGGCTTGAACCCATCGCCAACCCCACGTTGACGCGCACCGTGGGCCTTCCGGCCCTCGCGCTCCTCACCACCGTCATCGCCGCCTCGCTGCTGGCCATGATCGCGGGCGCACAGCCCTTCTCCGTCCTTGGCCTGATTATCAAGGGCGCCTTCGGCTCCAAGTTCGCCGCCCTCGAAACCCTCAACCGCGCAACCCCCCTCATCTTCACCGGCCTCGCCGTCGCCGTCGCCTTCCGCGCCCAGCTCTGGAACATCGGGGCCGAGGCGCAGCTCTACATCGGCGCCGTCGTCACCGTCGTCCTCGGCACCGGCGCGCTCGCCTGGCCCGCCGCCACGCTGATCCCCACCATCGCCCTCTGCGCCATGCTGGGCGGCGCGCTGATCCTCCTCGTCCCGACCTTCCTCAAGACCCGCTTCGGCGTGGACGAGGTCGTGACCACGCTACTACTCAACTTCGTCGTCCTCCTCTGGGTCTCCATGCTCCTCGAAGGCCCGCTCAAGGACCCCATGGGCCTCGGCTGGCCCAAATCCGCCCGCGTCATCGAAGAGGCCCGCCTGCCACGCATCGCCGAAGGCCTGCGCCTCCACTGGGGGTTCGGCCTCGCGCTGATCTCCGCCGTCGTCGTCTGGGTCATCCAGCGCCGCACCACCCTGGGCTACGAAATGCGCGCCGTCGGCCTCAACAAGGAAGCCGCCAAATTCGCAGGGATCCCCGTCAACACGGTCCTCATCAAGACTGCCCTCCTCTCCGGCGGCCTCGCCGCGCTTGCGGGCTTCTCCGAGGTCGCGGGGCTGAAGGGCAGCCTCACGCTCGATATCTCGCCGGGCTTCGGCTACACCGGCATCATCGTCGCGATGCTGGCCCTCCTGAACCCGCTGGGCGTCGTGGTCGCGGCACTTTTCGTCGCGGGCATCTTCGTCGGCGCCGACAGCATGAGCCGCGCGGCGGGCGTGCCCACCTACCTCGCCGACATCATGCTCGCGGTCGCGTTCCTGATGATGGTCCTCGCCATCATGCTCACGAAATTCCGGGTGAGGCGCGACTGATGGACCTCCTCGACATCCTCCTCTCCGCCAGCTTCTGGACCGCCGCGATCCGCATCGCCTCGCCCCTGATCTTCGCCGCTTTGGGCGAGCTCATTTGCGAGCGGGCAGGGGTCCTCAACCTCGGCATCGAGGGCATCATGGTCGTCGGCGCCTTCGCCGGCTGGATGGCCGTCTACCTCGGCGCGGGCCTCTGGGTCGGCGTCGCCGTCGCCATGGCCTCCGGCATGCTCTTCGGCCTCCTCCACGGCACGCTCACCGTCCCCTTCGGCCTCAGCCAGCATGTCGTGGGTCTGGGCATCACGCTCCTTGCCACCTCGCTCACCTACTACTGCTACCGCCTCGCCCTGCCGGAAGTGACCTCGCCCCCAAAGATCGAGGCCTTCCAACCGTTCGAAATTCCGCTCCTCTCCGACATCCCCCTCATCGGCCCCGCGCTGTTTGCCCAAACCCCGCTCACCTACCTCGCCTACGTCCTCGTCATCGTGGTCAGCGTCATCCTCTACCGCACGCCCCTCGGCCTCGCCTTGCGGGCCGCCGGGGAAAACCCCGCAGCCGTCGAAGCGCAGGGCCTTTCCGTGACCGCCATCCGCATGGGCGCGGTCATCGTCGGCAGCGGCCTCATGGCCGTGGGCGGGGCGTTCCTCACCATGTCCGCCTTCAATTCCTTCTTCTTCGAAATGGTGAACGGACGCGGGTGGATCTGCATCGCACTCGTTGTCTTCGGCTCGTGGAAACCGGGCAAGACGCTGCTGGGGGCCGTTCTCTTCGCCGCCTTCGACGCCCTGCAAATCCGCGTCCAGCAAACCCCTCTCGGCGCCGATATCCCCTACCAGTACTTCCTGATGATGCCCTATATCCTCTCTATCCTCGCCCTCGTCATCATGTCCCGCCGCGCGCAGGTGCCTGCGGCGCTGATGGTCCCCTTCAACAAAGGAGAACGCTGATGTTCGACCTCATCGTCAAAGGCGGCACACTGCCCGACGGCACGAAAACCGACATCGGCATCGCGGGCGGCAAGATCACCGCGATGGACGACCTCTCCACCGCCGAGGCAGGCGAGACCATCGACGCCACCGGCGACCTCGTCTCCCCGCCCTTCGTCGATCCGCATTTCCACATGGACGCCACCCTCAGCTACGGCATCCCCCGCATCAACGCCTCGGGCACGCTGCTCGAAGGCATCGGCCTCTGGGGTAAACTCAAGCAGGTGATGCAGCCCGAAGAGGTCAAATCCCGCGCGCTCGCCTACTGCGACTGGGCCGCCTCCATGGGCCTCCTCGCCATCCGCTCCCACGTCGATACCTGCGACGACCGCCTCATGGGCGTCGAGGCGCTGCTCGAAGTCCGCAAGGAAGTCTCCGATTACATCGACCTCCAACTCGTCGCCTTCCCGCAGGACGGCCTCTACCGCGACCCGACCGCCTACCAGAACACCGTCAAGGCCCTCGACATGGGCGTCGATGTCGTCGGCGGCATCCCCCATTTCGAACGCACCATGGCCGACGGCGCCCGCTCCGTCACCGCCCTCTGCGAGATCGCCGCCCAACGCGGCCTCATGGTCGACATGCACTGTGATGAGACCGACGACCCCCATTCCCGCCACATCGAAACCCTCGCCTACGAGACCCAGCGCCTCGGCCTGCAGGGCAGGGTGGCCGGATCGCACCTGACCTCCATGCATTCGATGGACAACTACTACGTCTCGAAACTGCTCCCCCTCATGGCCGAAGCGCAGGTCGCCGCCATCCCGAACCCGCTGATCAACATCATGCTGCAAGGCCGCCACGACACCTTCCCCAAGCGCCGTGGCCTCACCCGCGTCAAGGAAATGCAGGCGCATGGCATCACCGTCGGCTGGGGTCAGGACTGTGTCATGGACCCGTGGTATTCCATGGGCACCGCCGACATGCTCGACGTGGCCTTCATGGGCCTGCACGTCGCGCAGATGAGCAGCCCCGACGAGATGCGCCGCTGCTTCGACATGGTCACCAACGTCAACCCGCAGATCATGGGACTTGAGGACTACGGCCTGCGCGTCGGTGCCACCGCCTCCCTCGTGGTTCTCGACGCAGGCAACCCCATCGAAGCCCTGCGCCTCCGCCCCGACCGCCTCTGCGTCATCGCCAAGGGCAAGGTGATCTCGCGCCAGCAGCGCAACGACGCGACGCTCAGCCTGCCCGGCCGCCCCGCGAGCATCCGCAGACGGCACAGCGCCCACTCATAGCAAATCAGAGGCAGCTGTGACGCTGTAATCCGCCCGCAGGTGGATCAGCCCGCCGATGTCTTCCGGCCACCGCCCCGCACCGCGTGCATCCCGCAAAACTCCAGCCGGGATCGACGTCGCCCGCGCCAAGGCCTTCGCCGGCGCCTCGCCCACATTTTCGATCATCACCTGCAGCGCCCGCGCCATGCTCAGGTCCGCCCCGGCCAGCGTGCCGTCGGCCAGTTGCAACCGCCCGTCAGCGCGCTCAATCCGCCGACCGTTCAAGGTGAACGCGGCAATCTCCGACCCCGCACAGGCCATCGCATCCGTCACAAGGAAAATCTGCCCCGGCCCCTGCTTCGCCCCCAGGGCCGCCCGGATCGACGCCGGATGCACGTGTATTCCGTCCGCAATCAGCCCCGCATGCGCCGCGCCACAGTCCAAAGCCGCGCCCACCAGCCCCGGCGTGCGGCTCCCCATCTGGCTCATCGCGTTGAAAAGATGCGTCGCACATCGCGCGCCGGCCCCGAACGCCGCCATGGCGCTCTCGTATTCCGTATCGCTGTGCCCCAGTGACACGATCACCCCCGCCGCAGCCAGCGTCGAGATCTGCGCGTCCGTCACGGCCTCTGGTGCAACCGTCACCATCAGGTTCGGCAACAGCGCCGCCGCCGCAACCAGCTCCTCAAGGTCAGCATCCTGCATTGGCCGGATCAACGCCCCTTCATGCGCGCCTTTCCGCGCCACGCTCAGATGCGGCCCCTCCAGATGCAGCCCGACAACGCCCGGAACGCCGCATGCGATGGCCTCTGCAACGGTGTCGATCGCAGCACGGACAATCGCAGGTGTATCGGTAATCAAAGTCGGCAGGAAAGCGCGGGTCCCCAGCCCCCGATGCGCCTCGGACATGATCCGAAGCGTCTCCACCGAAGGGTTATCGTTGAACATCACCCCGCCGCCGCCATTCACCTGAAGATCGACAAAACCGGGCATCAGCGTGCCGCCCTCCAGCGCGATCCGCTGGCAATAGCGCGGCAGCCCGACCTCGGGGATCACCCGTGGCGCGCCGTCACCGATCAGCACCGCGTGGTGCGCCAACAGGCGTGCTCCGTCGAAAATACCGGCACCGACAAGGGCGCGCATGCTCATCTGGCAGCGTCCCGCGCCGCCGCACAGGCCATGGCAAAGGCACCGTCCAGCGCGGTGCCCTTCGGCTGCACCAGATTGCGGGTCATATGCGCCGGCAAATAGGCCGCGTAATGCGGCCCTACGCCCCCCGCCAGCGCCAGCCGGTCGCCCGGCTGAAAGCCAAGGGTCGTAAGCCCCGTCTCGATATAGGCGGCACCTTCCCGCATCAGGCCCTGGGCGATCTCGTCCCCGTCTTTCGCCGCCTCGATCACGGGCCGCGCGAGCGGCGCGTAATCGCCCGGTGTCGCGGTCGCGCTGAAATGCACGGTGGCGATCAACCCGCCCTTGTCCTCCAGCGCCCGCCGCGTCAGGTCCGTGTGCGCCTGCAACCCGTCCTCGGCCAGCACCGCCTCGCGCAACAGGCGGTGTCCCAGCCATGCACCCGAAGCCTGATCGGACAGGTCGAACCCCCAGCCGCCGACGGTGCGCATCTCCAGCGCATGCTGACGCGCAACAATGGTGCCGGTGCCCAGCGCCACGACATAGCCGTCCGCCTCGCCCAGCACCCCGCGCACCGAGGTCGCCCGGTCGCCGGTGACGCTGACCCGACCGTAGGGCAGGCCGGCGACAACCTGCGCCATCTCGACCTCGGAATGGGCGCCTGCCACGCCCAGATGCGCCGTGATCCGGTCAAGCGGTGTCTCCTCAAGCCCCGCCTTGGCAAGGGCCGCCGCTATGGCCCCGGTCAGGTTGGCGATGGCTGCATCGAAATCGCTGTGCACATTGCCCGGCCCGCCGCGCGCCTCGCCCAACACGCCCTGCGACAGCGTCCCGGCAGCGGCGCGGCAGCCGGTGCCGCCGCCGTCCGCGGCCACGATAACGGTGTCATTGCGCGTGTTCATGGGCTCTCTATAGGACAGGGAGAAAGGCGATGCACGGTCTCAAAACGGGTTTTCCACCAACGCGTCTAAAGCGATGCCGCCGCCCGGCTCGCCTGATCGTACTGCCCCGACATCGCCCGCAGACCCGCGGCGATCTCGCGCAGATCGTCCCCGTTGGAGTCCATCCGCGTCAGCCCGTCGAGAAAGCAGGATTTGCGCACCGCGCGGTATGCCTCGCACAGCGCCGCGCCCTCCTTGGAGGTGCGATAGAAGACCTCCTTGCCGCGCTTCTCGGCATCGACAAGGTTCGACTTGAGCAGCTTGCGCAGCGCGTAGTTGACCGTATGGGTGTCCTCGATGTTGAGCAGGAAACAGATGTCCGTCAGCCGCTTTTCGCGGTTGCGATGGTTGGTGTTATGCAGCACCAGGATTTCCAGCGGCGTCAGGTCCGCGTTCCCCGCCGCCGCCATGCAGCGCGACATCCATCGGGTAAAGGCGTTGTAGGCGATGATCAGCCCGTATTCGAGCTCGGAGGCTTCCCAGCCCTCGCCTTCCGCCAGGTGCCGCGAGGATACGATCCGCCGTTCCGGCAGGGATTTCGCGCGGGTCGACATGTCAAATACTCCCTTGTATCACGCAAGAAACGCTAACAATTTGCACGCGATTTGCAAGCTTGCTTGCTTTGAAAACCGGTCCAGCCGCCCGTCGCCAGCCAGATATGCAAGCCCGTTTCTCCCGCATTACTAGAAAATTTTTGCGAATTTGTGTGCATCTACCTGTAATTATTGCCGAAAACGCTCTTCCCTGATCCCGGTGATTTTGTTAACCTTTCAGGCAATAAAAAAACTAGGGCAGGCAGAACGAGCAATGAGAACGGGCTTTCGCGGCACGTTTGTCATCAGCTGGTCGCAGACCGAAATCGACAGCCTCGATGCTGCGCCCGTGCAGAACCTCAAGGTGGGGGCGGCATGGGCCTGGCGCGGGGACGCCATCCGGGTGGATGGCCCGAATGACGTGTTGCGGCTGGACCAGGCGGACGGCGCAGAGGAACTGCGCAAACGTGCGGCGCGCATGGTGCACCGCCTTGTGGGCGCGGCGCTTGAAAGAAATCCTGCGACCCTTCCCCGCGAGGATCAGGAAGCGCTGGACGATATTCCCCTGATGGATAACAGCTTTGTCGTCACCGACGGCGGCAAGAGCTATACGATCACGCTGATCGAGGTCGGCGGCGGGCGCCAGCCGCTCCTGATGTTTCTCAACGAAATCCCGCCGCGCAACTGCGATCTCTGGATCGTGCACCACACAATTGGCTCGGCCCCGCCGGAGGCGCGGGCAACGGGCGAGGGGGGCGTGATCTGCTTTACCCCCGGCACCCGCATCAGCACGCCCCAGGGTCTGATGGCAATCGAGGAACTGCGCGAGGGCGATCTGGTGCTGACCAAGGACAACGGCGCGCAGCCGATCCACTGGATCGGCTGCCGCCGCATGACGGGTGCGCGGCTCTTTGCCATGCCAAAGTTGCGCCCGATCCGGATCAACGCGGGCTTCTTCCGCGAAAACCGCCCGGACCGTGATCTGATCGTCTCGCCCGAACACCGCATCCTGATCAAGGGTCCCGTGGCGCGGGACCTCTTCAACACGCCCGAAGTGCTGGTCGCCGCGCGGGATCTCATCAACGGCAAGACCGTCACGGTCGATCTGAAGCTGCGCGAGGTGACCTACGTGCATCTGCTGCTGGACCGCCACCAGGTGATCTGGGCCAACGGGGTCGAGACGGAAAGCTTCCACCCCGCTTCCGCCGCGCTCAGCTCACTGGACAAGGCCGACCGCGCGCGGCTCCTCGCGGCGCACCCCGAGCTGGAGTTCGATCCCCACACCTACGGCAGCTACGCCCGCCGCAACCTTTCCTCATCCGAGGCCGCGATCCTGCAGCACGCCGCCTGACCCAATTTCCTTGCAAGGAAATTGCCAAGACTGTTTCAACAGTCTTGCGCGCCCTGTCCGACGTTCAGCTCTCCGTCCGGCTGTCGACCAGCGCCTTGACGATGGCTTTGGCACTTTCGCTGTCCCACTTCGCGTCCCCCCGCAGCCGCGCAATCTCGCGCCCTTCCGGGTCGATCAGCACGGTGATCGGCAGGCCGAAAATGGCCATCTGGCTGGCCAGCTGCTGCTGCGGGTCCTGGTGGCGGGGCAGGTTCTCGACCCCCGCTTCCTCGAAGAACTTGATGATCCCTTGCGGCGAATTGCGTCCCGTGGCGATGGTCACCACCTCGAAATGCTCCCCGCCGAATTCCTTCTGCAGGGTCTCAAGCTGCGGCATTTCCTTGCGGCAGGGCGCGCACCATGTCGCCCAGAAGTTCAGCAGCACGTATTTGCCCCGGTAATCCGCCAGCGTTCCCGTGCCCGCATCATCGGCCAGTTGGAAGGGCGCGTCCGACACCGCCTGCGGTGCGTCGTGCACAATGAGCTTCTTCATGTCCCCCTCGCGCAGGGACAGGATGTCGGGCCCCGCTGCCAAGGCAGCGTTTGCACCTGCCAGAAGGGCCGTATACATCAGGCCCAGCACGAATTTTCTCATCCTATCCCTCCGAGGGTTCTTTTATGACCGATCAAACGTCCAACAAGATGTGGGGCGGCCGCTTTGCCGCCGGTCCGGATGCCATCATGGAGGCAATTAACGCCTCCATCGGCTTTGACAAGCGGATGGCGGCGCAGGACATCGCGGGCAGCCGCGCGCACGCCGCGATGTTGGCCGCGACGGGCATCATCAGTGATAAGGACGCGCAAGCCATCCGGGAAGGCCTTCTCACGATCTTGTCAGAGATCGAGGCCGGGGAGTTCACCTTTTCCACCACCCTCGAAGACATCCACATGAACGTCGAGGCGCGTCTGAAAGAGGTGATCGGCGAACCTGCTGGCCGCCTGCACACCGGCCGCTCGCGCAACGACCAGGTCGCCACCGACTTCAAACTCTGGGTCCGCGACCAGCTTGACGCCTTTGAAGCAGGCCTCCTCGCGCTCATTCGAGCCCTCCTCGGCCAGGCCGAGGCCGGGGCCGACTGGGTCATGCCCGGCTTCACGCATCTGCAAACCGCGCAGCCCGTCACCTGGGGCCATCACATGATGGCCTATGTCGAGATGTTCGGACGCGACCTCTCCCGCGTTCGCGACGCCCGCGCGCGCATGAACGAAAGCCCGCTGGGGGCCGCCGCCCTCGCCGGCACGTCCTTTCCCATCGACCGCGATATGACGGCCCAGGCGCTCGGTTTCGACCGTCCCGCCGCCAACTCGCTCGACGCCGTCAGCGACCGCGACTTCGCCCTCGAATTCCTCTCCTGCGCCTCGATCTGCGCCATGCACCTGTCGCGCTTTGCCGAGGAACTGGTGATCTGGTCCTCCGCGCAATTCCGTTTCGTGGCGCTCTCGGATCGTTTCTCGACCGGTTCCTCGATCATGCCGCAGAAAAAGAACCCCGACGCTGCCGAACTGATCCGCGCCAAGGTGGGTCGCATCTTTGGCGCCAACACCGCGCTGATGATGGTGATGAAGGGCCTGCCGCTCGCCTATTCGAAGGACATGCAGGAGGACAAGGAACAGGTCTTCGACGCCGCCGATAACCTGATGCTGGCGCTTGCCGCCATGGAAGGCATGGTCCGCGACATGACCGGCAACCGCGACAATCTTGCCGCCGCCGCCGGTTCGGGCTTCTCCACTGCCACGGACCTCGCCGACTGGCTCGTACGCGTGCTGGGCCTGCCCTTCCGCGACGCTCACCACATCACCGGGTCACTGGTCGCCATGGCCGAGAAACAGGGCTGCGACCTGCCGGACCTCACGCTGGAGCAAATGCAATCCGTCCATGCAGAGATCACGAATGATGTTTTCGGCGTCCTCGGCGTGGAAAATTCCGTGAACTCGCGTATGTCTTACGGGGGGACCGCACCCGCGCAGGTGCGCGCCCAGATCGCGCGATGGAAGGAACGCCTGGGATGAGATGGGCTTTGGCACTGGTAACTCTGACGCTCCTTGCCGCCTGCGGCGCGGACGGCGAACCTGTGCCGCCCACCCGCGACGCGACGATCACGATCTCCGATCACGGGGTGTCGGCCCAGACGCGCTGGGGCTTCAACCGCGGCCCCGTATCGTTCTCCCTGGGGCTGGGCCTGTGAGGGGCGCGCTTCTGATCGCGGCGCTTCTGGCGCTCTCCGCCTGCGAGCGGCCCCACCATGGCGACGGCCCGCACATGGGCTCGGACACCCATCAGCAACCCAGCAATTACACGCCCGGCATCCACATGTCGGGCCATGCCAACGTCGGCGTCTACAGGAGGTTCTGAGGTGTCCCGCTTTCGCTATGTCTTCCTCGCCCTCGCCATCTGGGGCGCAATCCACCCGATGTATTACTTCATCACCTGGTTCAACGAGAACGGCTACGACATCTGGGCCATGGTCGACGCCTGGCACGTCAACGCCGCGACGAGCGGGCTGGTCTGGGACCTCACCGTCGCCGCCGTCACGCTCACCATCTGGATCCTCGCCGAGGTCGCGGTGCGGCGGAACTGGATTGCGCTCATTGCCATTCCGGCGGCGTTCTGTATTGGGGTGTCCTGTGGCCTGCCGCTCTATCTGTTCCTGCGGTCGGCGCCTGTCCGATAGGGCGAGGTTGAGTTGTAGTGGAAAGATGAAGCATGGACCATTTCCTCTATCGTGACGGGGCGCTTTTTGCCGAGGATGTGCCGGTTGCCGAGATCGCGGCCGCCGTGGGCACGCCGTTCTACGTCTATTCCACCGCCACCCTGCTGCGGCATTTCCGCCTGTTCGACGAGGCGCTCGAGGGGATGGATCACCTCGTCTGCTACGCGATGAAGGCCAATTCCAATCAGGCGGTGCTGCGGACGTTGGCGCAGGCGGGCGCGGGGATGGACGTGGTGTCGGGGGGCGAATACCGCCGCGCGCGGGCGGCGGGGGTGCCGGGGGAGAGGATCGTCTTTTCCGGCGTGGGCAAGACGCGCGAGGAGATCAGGACCGCGCTGGAAGGCGGTATCCGGCAGTTCAACGTGGAGAGCGAGCCGGAGATGGCGCTGCTCGATTCGGTGGCGCAGGAACTGGGGGTGAAGGCCCCGATCACCGTGCGCGTGAACCCGGACGTCGATGCCAAGACTCATGCCAAGATCGCCACGGGCAAATCCGAGAACAAGTTCGGCATCCCCATCGCGCGGGCGCGCGAGGTCTATGCCATGGCGGCGCGCATGCCGGGGCTGGAGGTGATCGGTATCGACGTGCATATCGGCTCTCAGCTGACCCAGCTGGAACCTTATGAATTGGCGTACAAAAAAGTGGCCGAGCTGACCGAGATGCTGCGCGCGGACGGCCATACCATCACTCGCCTTGACCTCGGCGGTGGCCTTGGCATCCCCTACACCCGCACCAACGAAGATCCGCCCCTGCCATCGGATTACGGCGCGCTGGTCAGGCGCACGCTCGGCCATCTTGGCTGCGAGATCGAGATCGAGCCGGGCCGCCTGATCGCGGGCAACGCGGGGCTGCTGGTGAGCGAAGTGATCTACGTGAAATCGGGCGAGGGGCGCGATTTCCTGATCCTCGATTCCGCCATGAACGACCTCATTCGCCCCGCCATGTACGACGCCCATCACGACATCATCCCGGTCATCGAACCCGCGCCGGGGGTCGAGATGCAGCCCTTCGACATTGTGGGTCCCGTCTGCGAATCCGGCGACACTTTCGCCAAGCAGCGCCTGATGCCGCCGCTGCAGGCGGGCGACCTTGTGGCCTTCAGGTCCGCTGGCGCATATGGCGCGGTAATGAGCAGCGAGTATAATTCGCGACCACTTGTGCCCGAGGTGCTGGTGAAAGACGATCAATTCGCGGTTATCCGCCCAAGGCCGACCTTTGACGAAATGATTAATCGCGATACCATTCCTGAATGGTTGTGAGGCTATTCTGCCCCGCACACCGAGGGAGCAGACGATATGAGCACATTCACCCCCAATGACCTGCGAAAGGGGCTGGCCGCTTTGCGCTGGCCTTTGCGGCTGACATGGGCGGGGATGCTGGCCGAGACGGTGGTGCAATCGTTCTGGCCGTTGATGACTGTCGTGCTTCTGACATTGGCCGCGCTGATGCTTGGGCTGCAGGATTCGGTGATGGTCGAGGTCGTCTGGAGCGTGGCAGTGGTCGCCGCGCTGGCGGGCCTGTGGTCGATCTATTACGCGGTGCGGCGTTTCCGCATTCCGTCCCGCGCCGATGCCATGGCGCGGCTCGATGCCAGCCTGCCGGGTCGGCCCATTCAGGCCTTGCTGGACGACGCGGCGATCGGCTCGGGCGATGAGGCCTCCATGGCCGTCTGGCGTGCCCACAAGGCGCGCATGGCGGCGCGTGCGGCGGCGGCCAAGCCTGTGCCCGCCGATCTGCGCGTCGCGAAACGCGACCCTTACGCGCTGCGGTTCGTGGCGGTGCTGGCCTTTGCCGTGGCGCTGCTTTTCGGTTCCATCTGGCGGGTCGGCTCCGTGGCCGACATGGCGCCCGGTGCGGGTGGCCTTGCCACCGGCCCCGTCTGGGAAGGTTGGGCCGAGCCTCCGCGCTATACGGGGCGTCCGACGCTTTATCTCAACGATTTGCCCGCAGGCGCGCTGGAATTGCCCAAGGGCACGCTGATCACCCTGCGCTTTTACGGTGACGTCGGCGCGCTGACGCTGGCCGAGACGGTTTCGGGCCGTCCGGCCGAGGGTACGGATGCATCCGCACCCGCGCAGGATTTCACTGTCTTGCAGGAAGGCATCATCGCCGTCGAAGGTCCGAATGGCCGGGAATGGGCGGTTGCCGTGCGGCCCGATGCCGCGCCCGAGGTCGAGATCGTGGGCGAGCCGGAAGTCGCCGCCCTTGGCGAGATGCGCCTGCCTTTCGCGGCGCGTGACGATTATGGCGTCGAGGCGGGCGAGGCGCGCATCTCGCTCGATCTCGTGTCCGTCGACCGCCGCTATGGTCTGACCATCGACCCGGAGCCGCGCCCCGAGATCGTGGTGCCGCTGTCGATGCCGATCTCCGGCAACCGGGCCGAGTTCGAGGAAAACCTGATCGACGATTTCTCCAAGCACCCTTGGGCGAACCTGCCGGTCACACTGCGCCTGAGCGTTCTGGATGCTGCTGAACAGCAGGGCGAAAGCGAGGCGATGGAGTTGTCGCTGCCCGGTCGGCGCTTCTTTGACCCTGCAGCGGCGGCGGTGATCGAGATGCGCCGGGACCTTTTGTGGTCGCGCGCCAATGCGCCGCGCATGGCGCAGGTGCTGCGCACCGTGGCCTACCGGGGTGAGGACGTGCTGCGCACCGAGACCACCGCGCTGCGGCTGCAGCGGCTGATCGAACGGCTGGAACTGCGCGCCCGCTACGGCATCGACGACGAGGTGCAGGAGGACATCGCCGAGGACCTCTGGGGGCTGGCCATCGAGCTGGAAGAGGGCGTCCTGGCCGATGCGCTGGAGCGGTTGCGCCGCGCGCAGGAGCGGCTGGAAGCAGCGATGCGCAACGGCGCCTCGGACGAGGAAATCGCCGAGCTGATGGACGAGCTGCGCCGCGCAACTGAGGAATACCTGCGCCAGTTGCAGCGCCAGCAGGCCCAGCAGCAGCAACAGCAGGGTCAGGACGGCCAGCAGCAACAGCAGCAGGGCGACAGCATGCAGATGACGCAGGACGACCTGCAGCGCATGATGGACCGTATTCAGGAGCTGATGGAACAGGGCCGCATGGCCGAGGCCATGGAGGCGCTGCGCCAGTTGCAGGAAATGATGGAGAACATGCGCGTCACACAGGGCCAGCAGGGCCAGGGACAGCAGTCTCCGGGCCAGCAAGCGATGGAGGGGCTGGCCGATACGCTGCGCCAGCAGCAGGGGCTGAGCGATCAGGCCTTCCGCGACCTGCAGGAGCAGTTCAACCCCGGTGCCAACGCAGGTGAGAGCCAGGGCAACGAAGGCCGCAATGGCGGCGAGGGCCGTGGGCAAAGCCACGAGGGCCAGCAGGGTCAGGGTCAGGGCGAAGGCCAGCGACAGGGTCAGGGCCAGCAGGGCCAGGGGGCCGAGCCGGGATCGGCCGAAGACCTGGCCGACCGCCAGCGTGCGCTGCGCAACGAATTGCGCCGTCAGGAGGGCCGCCTGCCCGGACAGGGCACACCCGAGGGCGATGCCGCCCGTGACGCGCTTGGTCGTGCTGGCCGCGCGATGGACGGGGCCGAGGACGCGCTCCGGCAGGGCGATCTGGCCGAGGCCATCGACAACCAGTCACAGGCCATGGAAGCGCTGCGCGAGGGGATGCGCGCGCTGGGCGAGGCGATGGCGCAGGAACAGCAGAACCAGCAGCCGGGGCAGGGCACTGCCGAGAGCGACCGCCGCGCCGACAATCGCGATCCGCTGGGCCGCGAGCAGGGCAACAACGGTGCGGACAGCTCGGACGGGCCGCTGGCCATGGGGCCGGGCGGCGCGGGCCGTGCGCGCGAGTTGCTGGACGAAATCCGCCGCCGCTCGGGCGAGACGGAGCGCCCGGAGGTCGAGCGCGACTATCTCAACCGTCTGCTCGACCGGTTCTGAGGGTATCGAAAATGCAACGCCCCGGATTGGTCCGCGGCGACTTGTGACGGTCTGTGAGTTCTCAGGTGGATCGTCAGGAGGTCTCTGACGCCACGGCGTTCAGCCAGCCCATCAGCGCGTCGATCTGGCCGTTCAGCGCCAGACGCATCTGGTCGACCCAGACGACGTAGCTGTTGATCAAGGGATCGATCGCCGGAACGGTCTGGGAAATCTGCGGGGCGAAGGCGTAGACCAGCCCCAGAACCAGCGCCAGCAACACGACGGTACGGAAGCCCGCGCGGAAGCCGCGCTTTTGCTTCTGCTCGCCTCCGGCACCCAGCCCCTCGCGCGCTTCGGCGTCAACGCCGCTGGGCGCGGTATCGCTGCGCAGGGTCGAGTTGATTTCCTCGATATCCGGCAGAAGCTCGCGGCGGGAGGAAATCGCCGCCGCGGCTGCCGCCGCCTCGGCTTTGCCTTCGGGCTCTCCGCGCATTCGGGCCATGCGCCGCTTGGCCTCCGCTGCGCGGCGTTCGGAAACGTCCTCGTCCTCGGCAGGCCGTGCGGGGGGCTCCGTTCCCTCTTCCAGCCCCAGTTCCGGCTGGCTTTCCAATGTCTCCGACTGTCGGCGCTTGCGCGCCTCGAATTCGGCCTCGGCCTCCTGCCGCAGGATGTCGGCGACGGCGGGGTCAAGCTGCCGCCGCTCGGGTTCCTTGGCGGGAGGCGGCGCAGGCGGGGGCGGCGGGGCGATCTCTTCGTCCTCGTCCGGGGCATCGGCCCGCAGGACGATTTCCTCTTCTTCTTCCGGGGCGTGATCGGGGTGGTGCTGGAACCAGGTCTGCCCGCAGTTGGAGCATTGCACGTCGCGGCCCGAGGTCGGTATGACCTCGTCCGGCACCTCGTACTGGGCGTCACAGTTCGGGCAGGTCAGCCTCATCTGGTGTCTCGTCGCTCACTTGTCACTACATTTGCGCACCTGCTGACAGCATAGGATCAAGACCTGCGCAGGAAAAGCGATAACTCGCCCCGCGCGAAAGAACTGCTGCATTGAATCCCCAACGGTGCTGAGGCACAACAGACCCGAGCAGTCAGGGGGCGGTTGGTGATCGAGCTGGAAAATGTGGCCTACAGCTATGGCGGGGGCGAGCTTTTGTCCGACATCTCGCTCAAGCTGGCACCGGGGTCGTTCCATTTCCTGACCGGGCCGTCCGGGGCGGGCAAGACCACGCTGATGAAGTTGTGCTATGGCGCGCTGCTGCCCACGGCAGGGCACGTCCGGCTGTTTGGGGCGGATGTGCGCGGGCTGGACCGGGATGACATCGCGGTCGTGCGCAGGCGCGTGGGTGTGGTGCATCAGGACGTGCAGTTTCTCGACCACCTGAACGTGACGGACAACATCGCGCTGCCGCTGATGGTCTCGGGCAGGGGTACTGGCGCGGACAATGCCGATCTGGCCGAATTGATGACGTGGGTGGGTCTTACGAACCGGGCCGAGGCGCTGCCGCCGGAACTGTCGGGAGGCGAGCGCCAGCGCGCGGCGCTGGCGCGGGCGGTGATCATGTCGCCGGACGTGGTCCTGGCGGATGAGCCCACGGGCAACATCGACTGGGAGATGTCGCAGCGGCTGCTGACGCTGCTCATTGAGTTGAACAAGATGGGCAAGACGGTGCTGATCGCGACCCATGACCTCAGCCTCATCCGCGCCACCAAGGCGCATGTGCAGGCGCGCGTTCTGCGGATCGCGAACCGGCGGCTGCAACTGGCGGGGGCGGATCTGTGACGAGCCGCATGGCCAATCTGCGCGCGCTTTTCGCGGGCGACCGGCAGGCGGACCGGGTGGTGCCGCCCTCGGGCTTCACCGCGCAGCTGACGCTCTTTGCCGCCGCCGCCATGGCGTTTCTAGCAGTCTTTGCGCTGGCCTTGTCCTTGGCGGCAGGGCGTCTGGCCGACCGTTGGGGAGAGGAGTTGGCGCGCTCGGCGACGATCCGCATCGTGGCACCGCTGGACCAGCGGGCGGCGCAGACCGAGGCGGCGTTGCGCATCCTTGAGACCACGCGAGGGGTGGCGGAGGCGCGGGCGCTGACGGATGAGGAGCAGCAGGCGCTGCTAGCGCCGTGGTTCGGGTCGGAACTGGCGCTCGACAGCCTGCCGGTGCCGCGTCTGATCGAAGTGATCGAGACGGGCGAGGGGCTTGATGCCAGCGGGTTGCGGCTGCGGCTGGCGGCGGAGGTGCCGGGGGCGGTGCTGGACGACCACAGCCGCTGGCGCGCGCCGCTGGTCAAGGCCGCCTCGCGGCTGCGGCTGCTGGGCTGGGCGTCGATCCTGCTGATCGGGGCGGCCGTGGCGGCGATGGTGACGCTGGCGGCGAATGCAGCGCTTGCCGCGAATGCGCAGGTGATCGCGGTGCTGCGGCTGGTGGGGGCGCGGGACGATTACATCGCGCAGGCCTTTATCCGCCGGTTCACCCTGCGCGCGCTGGGTGGCGCGGCGGTGGGGACCGTGCTGGGGCTGCTGGCTGTGTTCCTGCTGCCCGATGCTTCGGAGGCGGGGAGTTTCCTGACCGGGCTTGGCTTTCAGGGGCTGCACTGGCTGTGGCCGCTGCTGATCCCGCTCTTGGCCGGGGCGGTGGCGTTTCTGGCGACGGGGGCTGCGGCCCGGCGCACGTTGAAAGGGCTGACATGATGCTGCAATGGGTCCGATCGATCCTCTATATCGTTACGGCGACTGTCTCGATGCCAATCATCGGCCTTGCCTTCGCGCCCTGGGCGATGTTCTCGAAAACCGGGGCCTATACCGCCTGCAAGACCTATGCGGGCTGGTGCATGTGGGTGGCCACATGGATGATCGGGCTGCGCTGCGAGGTGCGGGGCAAGGTGCCGGAGGGCGAGGTGCTGGTGGCGGCGAAGCATCAGTCTTTCCTCGATATCATGATCATCTTTCACGCCCTGCCGCGGGCTAAGTTCATCATGAAGAAAGAGATCCTCTGGACGCCGGTGATCGGGCAATACACCAAGCGGATGCAGATGATCGCCGTAGACCGGGGCAAGCGCGGTAAGGCCATTCAAAAGATGATGGAGGATGTGCACGCGGGGCGGATCGAGCCGGGGCAGATCGTGATTTATAGCCAGGGCACGCGCGTGGCACCGGGCAAGAAGGTACCTTACAAGGTGGGCACGGCGGTGCTCTACGATCAGCTTGGGCAACCCTGCATCCCGGTGGCGACGAATGCCGGCTATTTCTGGCCCCGCCGGGGGCTTTACCGCAGGCCGGGGCTGGCGGTGGTGGAGTTTCTTGATCCCATTGAGCCAGGCTTGAAGAAAGAGGAATTCATGGCGTTGCTGGAAGGGACCGTTGAGACGGACTCTGACCGGTTGTTGGCCGAAGCGGGGTGGCGCGAGGGTGCGTAGGATTGCGGATATCGAAAGGCTGGAGGCGCTTTACGGGACGCCCGCTGCGCCGTCGCTCAGGAAGGTGGCGCGGCGGATGACGCCGATGTATCGGCGCTGGATCATGGCCTCGAAGCTCTGTGTGCTGAGCACGGTGGGGCCGGAGGGGACCGATGGCAGCCCGAGGGGTGACGATGGGCCAGTGGTGGTGGAGCTTGATCCGGGCACGCTGGCGATGCCGGACTGGCGGGGGAACAACCGGCTCGATTCCCTGCGCAATATCGTGGCGGACGGGCGCGTGTCGCTGATGTTCATGGTGCCGGGGTCGAACAACGTGGTGCGGGTGAATGGGCAGGCGTATCTGACGGACGATGCCGATCTGCGCGCGCGGTTCGAGAAGAAGGGGCGGCAACCCGCGACGGTGATTGTGATCGAGATTGGCGAGATTTACACGCAATGCGCCCGGGCGCTGATGCGGGCGGGGACGTGGTCCGGTGTGGATGAGAGCGGCGGTTTGCCGTCGGTGGGCGATATCCTTGCCGAGATGACCGAGGGCGAGGAAGGCGGTGCCGCCTATGACGAGGCCTGGGGTGCGCGGGCGGCGGATACGATGTGGTGAGCCGGGGTGGACGGGGCGTCCACC
The DNA here is from genome assembly GCF_040811725.1 of Sulfitobacter sediminis. Lineage (NCBI taxonomy): Bacteria > Pseudomonadati > Pseudomonadota > Alphaproteobacteria > Rhodobacterales > Roseobacteraceae > Sulfitobacter > Sulfitobacter sediminis. The sequence continues at coordinate 87,520 of NZ_JBFNXX010000012.1, read as the reverse complement.
TTACGTGATCCGGCGGTAAGGTGGGCGTATCGCCCACCCGTGTTGTCTTGCCCGTCAGGGGAAATGTTTCGCGCGCGAAACATTTGTTTACTACCAATGTGTTAAGTCTGTCCAGATGCCGGGGCTCAGCGCCCCGGCACTGCTACATATGGATCGGGCCGTCGCCGCAGGCGAGTGCCGCTTCGCGTACCGCTTCGGAATAGGTCGGATGCGCGTGGCAGGTCATGGCGAGGTCTTGCGCCGAGGCACCGAATTCCATCGCGACGCAGACCTCGTGGATAAGGTCGCCTGCGCCGGGGCCGATGATGTGGCAGCCGAGGATGCGGTCGGTTTCCTTGTCCGCGAGGATTTTGACAAAGCCGTCGCCCGCGAAATTCGCCTTGGCCCGCGCGTTGCCCATGAAGGAGAACTTGCCCACCTTGTAGGCGCGGCCCGCGTCCTTGAGGGTCTGTTCGGTCTCGCCGACTGAAGCCACTTCGGGGTGCGTGTAGATCACGCCGGGGATGACGCCGTAGTTCACGTGGCCATGTTTGCCAGCGATCACCTCGGCCACGGCCATGCCTTCGTCCTCGGCCTTGTGGGCGAGCATCGGGCCTTCGGTCACGTCGCCGATGGCGTAGATGCCTTTGACGTCCGTCTGCCAGTCCTTGGTGATGGCGATCTGGCCGCGCTTGGTGAGGCGGATGCCGAGTTTTTCGAGGTCGAGGCCGTCGTGGTAGGGTTTGCGGCCCGTGGCGACGAGCACGACATCGGCGTCGAGCGTGTGTTCACTGTCGTCCTTGCGCAGCTTGTAATGCACCTTGGCCTTGGTCTTGGTGGCCTCGGTCTTTTGCACCGCCGCGCCCATGACGAAGTTCAGGCCCTGTTTCTTGAGCATCCGCTGGAAGGTCTTTTGCACCTCGGGGTCCATGCCGGGGGTGATGGCGTCTAGGAATTCGACGACCGTCACTTCGGCGCCGAGGCGGGCGTAGACAGAGCCCAGCTCAAGCCCGATGACGCCCGCGCCGATGACGACCATCTTCTTCGGGACCTTGGAGAGCTCCAGCGCGCCAGTGGACGTGACGACAACCTTTTCGTCGACCTCGACGCCCGGCAGGCTACTGGCTTCGGAACCGGTGGCGATCACGATGTGCTTGGACTCGTGCACCTCGTCGCCGACCTTGACCTTGCCCGGTTCGGGGATCGAACCCCAGCCCATGAGCCAGTCGATCTTGTTCTTCTTGAAGAGGAACTCGATGCCTTTGGTGTTGGTCTCGATGGTGGAAGATTTGTAGGCGAGCATCTGCTTCCAGTCGACCGAGGGGCTTTTGCCCTTCAGGCCCATTTCGGCGAAGTTGTGCTCGGCCTCGTGCAGCATGTGGGAGGCGTGCAGGAGCGCCTTCGACGGGATGCAGCCGACGTTCAGGCAGGTGCCGCCCAGCGTCTCGCGCCCCTCGACGCAGGCGGTCTTGAGGCCGAGCTGCGCGCAGCGGATGGCGCAGACGTAGCCGCCGGGGCCGGAGCCGATCACGATGACGTCGTAGCTGGACATGGGGTGTCTCCTTGGAACTGTGTTTTCGAGTTGCAGCGAGGGTAGGGGGGCCAGCCCCCCGGCGCAAGCGCCTCCCCCCGGAGGTGTAGTTGGAAAGATGAAGTTACATGAGGGCGGCGCCGAGCATGGCGACAGAGGCGAGGAAGCCCACCGCCCAGATGAGGGAGCGCCAGGGGACAAGGCCCATGGCATAGGCGGGAACGTAGGCCACGCGGGCGGCGAGGTAGGCCCAGGCGCAGGCGGCGGTGAAGGTGCTGTTCTGGGCGCTGAGTTCGGTGATCAGCACGGCGATGGCGAAGAGAGGGAGCCATTGGACGTGGTTCTCGAAGGCGCGGCCGAGGCGGGCGGTGGTACGGGACATCTCGCGGTTGGGTTCGCGGTCGCGGGGGGACAGGGTGTAGCCAGGGCCAAGGTCGCGGTTGGCCAGCGTGGCATAGGCCACGAATTGCACGGCAAGCCAGAGGGCAGCGAGCGTGAGGGCGGTGAGTTCGGGGGACATGCCTTAGAAGAACGGGAGCATCATCATGATGAGGCCGGCAATCGAGGCAAACCATGCCACGGAGCGGACCATGGGGATGCCCGAGGCATAGGCCGGGATGTAGGCGACGCGGGCCCAGAACCAGATGGCGGCACCGAGGGCGGAGGTGGCCGTGCCGCTTTCGGTGACCTTGAGCAGAAGGGCAAGGGCGATGAAGGCGGGCAGGGTTTCGAGGTAGTTCCTGAGTGCCCGCTGGATGCGGCCCGCGACGGCGTTCTGGTCGCGCGCTTCGTCCTGCGGGCCGAGCGCCCAGCCGAGACCCTTGGAGAGGTCCGAGAAGGTGGCCTGCGCCACGATATGCACGATGAGCAGGATCACGGCCCAGAGAAGGTAGGTCAGTTCGGGGGTCATGGCGGTTTCCTTTCCGGGGCCCGTCAGAGCGCGAGGAAATAGAGCACGGCGGTGGCGGCGAAGCCGGCGAGCCAGGCGAGGGTGCGGATCGCGGGCACGCCGAGGGCGTAGACGGGCAGGTAAATGATGCGCGCGATCAGGAAGACCTGGGCGGCCAGCAATGTGGCATCGGTCGTCCGGTCCTGCACCTCGAGCAGCAGCACGGCTGGGGCAAAGAGCGCCATGGCGGTAACCGAGTTGTCGAGCGCGCGGCGGATGCGGGCGGTCATGCGGCCCACCTCGCGCGGCTCGTCCCGGGCGGACATCAGGTAGCCCATGGAGAGGGTCTGCATGGAGCCGAGGACCTGAAGCAGGATCGTCAGGAGGACGAGGAGGCCGTAGGCGGCGAGGATCTGGAGTTCGGTCATTTTAACGGTCCCTGTTTGCTTCCTACGCAATGTGGAAGATGGGTGCAGAGCACCCATCCTACGTAGGATGTGTGGTTTCACCCATCCTGGTTTACAAATCCATCAGCAACCGCCGGGGGTCTTCCATCATTTCCTTCACTCGCACCAGGAAGGTCACCGCGCCCTTGCCGTCGATCAGGCGGTGATCGTAGCTGAGGGAGATGTACATCATTGGCCGGATCACGACCTCACCGTTGAGGGCGACGGGTCGGTCCTGGATTTTCGCAAGGCCAAGGATGCCCGACTGCGGCGGGTTCAAGATGGGCGCTGTCATCAGCGAACCGTAGACGCCGCCGTTGGAGATGGTGAAGGTGCCGCCGGTCATGTCGCTCATGGTGAGCTTGCCATCGCGGGCTTTCTTGCCGAGGCGGCTGACCTCTTTTTCGATGTCAGCGAAGGACAGGCTGTCCGCGTTCTTGATCACCGGGACAACGAGGCCCGTGGGCGTGCCTGCGGCCATGCCCATGTGGACGTAGTTCTTGTAGATCACGTCAGTGCCGTCGATTTCGGCGTTGACCTCGGGGATCTCCTTCAACGCATGGCAGGCGGCCTTGGTGAAGAAGGACATGAAGCCCATGCGCACGCCGTGCTTCTTCTCGAAGGCATCCTTGTACTCGTTGCGGATCGCCATGACCTCGGTCATGTCGACCTCGTTGAAGGTCGTGAGGATCGCGGCGGTGTCCTGCGCTTCCTTCAGACGGCGGGCCATGGTCTGCTTGAGGCGGGTCATGCGGACGCGCTCTTCGCGGGCTTCGTCGTCGGGGGCGGAGGGCGCGCGGGGGGCTTCCTTGCCCTGCGGGGCGGCGGCGGCGGAGGTGCCTGCGGCGAGCGCCTTGGCGACGTCCTCTTTCATGACGCGGCCGTCGCGGCCGGAGCCCGTGACCTGATCGCGGCTGAGGCCTGCTTCGGCCATGGCTTTCTTGGCGGAAGGTGCGTCTTCGACGTCCTTGCCGGAAGCGGGGCTGGCGGCGGCGGGTGCGGGGGCGCTTTCCTGCGCGGGGGCGGAGGCCGCGGCACCTGCACCGGCGGTGACCACGGCGAGCTTGCCCTTGGCCTCGACAGTGCTGCCTTCGGCTGCGAGGATTTCGGAGAGCGTGCCTGCGGCGGGGGCGGGGACCTCGACCGAGACCTTGTCGGTTTCAAGCTCGCAGAGCATTTCGTCCTGCGCGACGGTGTCGCCCACTTTCTTGAACCAGGTGGAGACGGTCGCTTCGGTTACGGATTCGCCCAGGGTGGGGACCATGACGTCGACCTTCTCGCCGCTGCCGCCGGAGGAGGAGGCACCGGTATCGCCATCGGCGGCTTCGCGGGCGGCCTGGCTGGCGGCGGCTTCATCCTTGGCGCTTTCGCGGCCCTTGGGCGCGGCCTTGGAGCCGCCGTCGCCTTCGGAGATATTGGCGAGCAGCGCGTCGACGCCGACGGTTTCGCCTTCGGCTGCGACGATTTCTTCCAGTTTACCGGCCACGGGGCTCGGCACTTCGACCGTCACCTTGTCAGTTTCCAGCTCGCAGAGCATTTCGTCCACGGCGACGACATCACCGGGTTTCTTGAACCATGTCGCTACGGTCGCCTCGGTCACGGATTCGCCCAAGGTGGGGACACGTACTTCTGTCATTACTTCGATCCTTTGAGTGTCAGCGCCTCGTCCACGAGGGCGGCTTGTTGTGCTTTGTGCTGGCTGGCAAGGCCCGTGGCGGGCGAGGCTGCCGTCGTCCGGCCCACGTAGACGGGGCGGGTGTGCTTGGCCTTGATGCGGCCCAGCACCCATTCGATGTTGGGCTCGATAAAGGCCCAGGCGCCCTGGTTCTTGGGCTCTTCCTGGCACCAGACCATTTCGGCGTTCTTGAAGCGCTCCAGCTCCTTGACCGCGGATTGCGCGGGGAAGGGATAGAACTGCTCGAACCGCAAGAGGTAGATGTCGTCGATGCCACGGGCGTCGCGTTCTTCGAGCAGGTCGTAGTAGACCTTGCCGGAACACATGACGACGCGCTTTATCTGATCGTCCGGCACCAGTGTCGTATCGGAATTGCCATGCTGCGCGTCGTCCCAGAGGACGCGGTGGAAGCTTGAGCCGGTGGTGAATTCATCCGCCGTGGAGACCGCAAGCTTGTGACGCAGAAGCGACTTGGGCGTCATCAGGATCAGCGGCTTGCGGTAGCTGCGGTGCAGCTGGCGGCGCAGGATGTGGAAATAGTTGGCCGGTGTGGTGCAGTTGGCCACGATCCAGTTGTCGCCGCCGCACATGGTGAGGAAGCGTTCGAGGCGGGCCGAGGAGTGCTCGGGGCCCTGGCCCTCGTAGCCGTGGGGCAGCAGGCAGACGAGACCCGACATGCGGAGCCATTTCGATTCACCGGAACTGATGAACTGGTCGAACATGATTTGCGCGCCGTTTGCGAAGTCGCCGAACTGTGCCTCCCAGAGGGTGAGCGCGTTTGGTTCGGCGAGAGAGTAGCCGTACTCGAACCCCAGCACCGCGTATTCGGAGAGCGCCGAGTCGATCACTTCGTACTCGGCCTGCCCCTCGCGGATGTGGTTGAGCGGATAGTAGCGCTCCTCGCTCTCCTGGTTGATGAAGGCCGAATGGCGCTGGGAGAAGGTGCCGCGGGTGGAATCCTGCCCCGCGAGGCGGACCTTGTACCCTTCGGTCAGCAGGGAGCCGAATGCGACCGCCTCAGCGGTGGCCCAGTCGAAGCCCTTGCCGCTTTCGAACATCCCGGACTTTGCGTCGAGCAGGCGGCCGACGGTCTTGTGCAGCGGGAAGCCGTCGGGCACCGTTGTCAGCGCCTTGCCGATTTCCTGCAGGGTCTCTTGCTTGATCGCGGTCTTGCCGCGCTGGTATTTTTTCTTTTTCTGTGTGTCGAGGTGGGACCATTTGCCGTCCAGCCAGTCGGCCTTGTTCGGGCGGTAGTCCTTGCCTGCCTCGAACTCGTCGTTCATCAGCTTCTGGAAGTCTTCCTTCATATCCTCAATCTCGCCCGCCGGGACGAGGCCGTCGTTGACGAGGCGGTCGGAGTAGAGGCTGAGCGTGGTCTTGTGGCCCTTGATCCGCTTGTACATCACCGGGTTGGTGAACATCGGCTCGTCGCCTTCGTTGTGACCGAAGCGGCGGTAGCAGATGATGTCGATGACCACGTCCTTGTGGAACTTCTGGCGGAATTCCGTGGCAACGCGGGCGGCGTGAACCACGGCCTCGGGGTCGTCGCCGTTGACGTGGAAGATCGGCGCCTCGACCACCAGCGCGTTGTCGGTGGGATAGGGGGAGGAGCGCGAGAAGTGGGGCGCGGTTGTGAAACCGATCTGGTTGTTTACAACGATGTGCATGGTGCCGCCGGTCTTGTGGCCGCGCAGGCCCGACAGGGCAAAGCATTCGGCCACGACGCCCTGACCAGCGAAGGCCGCGTCACCGTGGAGCAGCAGCGGCATGACGGCGGTGCGGTCCTTGTCGTTCAACTGGTCCTGCTTGGCGCGGGCCTTGCCCAGTACCACGGGGTTCACAGCCTCGAGGTGCGACGGGTTGGCGGTGAGGCTGAGGTGCACCTCGTTGCCGTCGAATTCGCGGTCATGTGAGGCGCCGAGGTGGTATTTCACGTCGCCCGAGCCATCCACGTCCTCGGGCTTGAAGCTGCCGCCCTGGAATTCGTTGAAGATCGCCTTGTAGGGCTTCTGCATCACGTTGGCGAGGACGCTGAGGCGGCCCCGGTGGGGCATTCCGATGACGATTTCCTTGAGGCCCAGCTGGCCGCCGCGCTTGATGATCTGCTCCATCGCCGGAACGAGGCTTTCGCCACCATCAAGGCCGAAACGCTTGGTGCCCATGTACTTGACGTGCAGGAATTTTTCGAAGCCTTCCGCCTCGACCAGCTTTTGCAGGATCGCGCGGCGGCCGTTCTTGGTGAAAGAGATTTCCTTGTCGTAGCCTTCGATGCGTTCCTTGAGCCAGCCCGCCTGTTCGGGATCGGAGATGTGCATGTACTGGAGCGCGAAGGTGCCGCAGTAGGTGCGTTTTACGATGCCGACGATCTGGCGCATCGTCGCGACCTCAAGCCCCAGCACGTTGTCGATGAAGATCGGGCGGTCCATGTCGGCGTCGGTGAAACCGTAGGCCTTGGGGTCAAGCTCGGGGTGGTCGCCCGCGTCGCGCATGCCCAGCGGGTCAAGATCGGCGGCGAGGTGGCCGCGGATACGGTAGGCGCGGATCAGCATCAGCGCTCGGATGGAATCGAGCACGGCCTGTTTGACCTGCTTGTCGGTGATTTCGACGCCCTTCTCGGCGGCCTTGGCCTTGATCTTGTCGCCTGCGGCCTTGGCCTCGACCGGTTCGGGCCAGATGCCGTTCAAGGCACCTTCGAGATCGCCAGCCGGGGTCGGGGGCCAGTCACGGCGGGCCCATGAGGGGCCCTGTGCCTCGGCCTCGACCGCCTTGCGGTCATCGCCCATGGCCCTGAAGAAGCTGTGCCATGCCTCGTCCACCGACGAGGGGTCGGCGGCGTAGCGTGCGTAGAGCTGTTCGAGGTATTCCGCGTTCTCGCCTTCCATGAAGGAGGAGGCGTGGAAATGGTCGTTGGCGGGTTGTTCGGTCATGGCGTCACCTTATGGCTGGGCTGGACTTGGATCAGGCGGCGGGCGCGGGTGGGGGCCCGTACTGATTGGTTTCGGGCTGGCTGGGTCGGGTGAGGAACCACAGAAAAACGAGGCTGACGATCAGGCCGATGATCCCGAGGATGCCGGAGACGAGCACCGAGCCGGTGTCGGGGAATTCGCCTGCGGCGATGGCGGCCTCGTCGGGCATGTCCGGGGCCAGCAGCGTGTTCAGCAGGCTGAGGACGGCGGGGATCACGATCCACCAGCCGGGGCGGCCGGTGTCCTGCAGGCGGCGGAAACCCACGGCCAGCATCGGGACGATGATGGCGAGGGTGAAGATGAAGGAGAGCGGGCCGAGGAACATCGCCACGATGGAGCCGAGGACCACGAAGAGGAAGAACCACCAGTATTCGGAACGCGAGGCGCGGCCTTCGAACTTGGCGTATTTCTGCGTCAGGCAGGTTTTGACGGCGGTCATGAAGTCCATGGTCATTGGTCGTCCTCCCGTGGGTTGCGGGTGGGTCGGACAAGAATGTCCGACCCACGGGGTTAGCCTTTTTCGATTGCTTCCTTGACGGCCTCGCCCAGTGTCGCGGGGCTGTCGGCCACGACGATGCCAGCGGAGCGCATGGCTTCGATCTTGTCCTCGGCGCCGCCCTTGCCGCCGGCGACGATGGCGCCTGCGTGGCCCATGCGGCGGCCCGGAGGGGCGGTGCGGCCGGCGATGAAGCCTGCGGTGGGCTTCCAGCGGCCTTTCTTTTTCTCGTCGGCGAGGAACTGGGCGGCGTCCTCTTCGGCAGAGCCGCCGATTTCGCCGATCATGATGATGGATTCCGTTTCGGGGTCGGCGAGGAACATCTCGAGCACGTCGATATGTTCGGTGCCCTTGATCGGGTCGCCGCCGATGCCCACGGCGGAGGACTGGCCGTAGCCGAGGTCGGTCGTTTGCTTCACCGCCTCATAAGTGAGTGTGCCGGAGCGGGAGACCACGCCGCAGGAGCCGCGCTTGTGGATGTGGCCGGGCATGATGCCGATCTTGCAGGCGTCGGGCGTGATGACACCGGGACAGTTGGGCCCGATGAGGCGCGACTTGGAACCTTCGAGCGCGCGCTGGACGCGCATCATGTCGAGGACCGGGATGCCTTCGGTGATGCAGACGATCAGGGGCATTTCGGCGTCGATGGCTTCGAGGATCGAGTCGGCCGCGAAGGGCGGGGGCACGTAGATGACGGAGGCGTTGGCCTCGGTCTTGTGCTTCGCCTCGTGGACGGAGTTGAAGACCGGCAGGCCGATGTGTTCCTGTCCGCCTTTGCCGGGAGTGACGCCGCCGACCATCTTGGTGCCATAGGCGATGGCCTGTTCGGTGTGGAATGTCCCCTGTGAGCCGGTGAGGCCCTGGCAGATAACGCGTGTGTTTTCGTCGACGAGTACGGCCATGTCTGTTCCTTAGTTTTGGTCGTCGGTGGGCAGAAGGCGCTCCACCAGCATGAAGGTTTCGGTGCCCTGGGGCCCCTTGCGGGTGCCCACGTGGACGATGGCGGTGCGGCGCGGGTTGAGCTTTCGCGCAGCGAGAAGGGTGGTGGTGTCGGTTTCGGTGTAGGAGGCGGGCAGGGGGGTGGGGGTGATGATGCCCTCTTTGTTCAGTGCCTCGACAGCGGTTGTCGCGGCCTTGTCGGCATGGTTGCCGGGGAAGGCGATTTCGCAGCGGCGGTCGGTGCCGGGGGTTACCGGGCGGCCTGTGGCAGGGGAGGGATCGGCGATGGAGAAGGGGTCGAGGTCGTAGAAGTCGTAAGTGGTGCCGGAGAGGGCGAAGGCCTTGCGGGCCTTCTCGGCGGTGTGGAAGGGGGAGAAGCAGTGGTCGGCGAAGAGGTCCATGGCGGCGCGGGCGGTGGCCTGTGGGCCGCCTGCTTGCACATCGCTCAAAAGCACTGAGCTCAGACCAAGGCCTGCGCACAGTGCGATGAGTTGATGTGAGCGCGCGCCTCGCATCGGTTCAGCCTTTGACGGCTTTCACGATCTTCTGCGCCCCATCCTTGAGGTCATCCGCCGCGATCACATCCACGTCGGAGTTGTTGATGATGTCCTTGCCTTGCTGCACGTTCGTGCCTTCAAGGCGCACGACCAGCGGGACCTTGAGGCCCACCTCTTTCACGGCGGCGACCACGCCCTCGGCAATGACGTCACAGCGCATGATGCCGCCGAAGATATTGACGAGGATGCCTTTGACGTTGGGATCGGAGGTTATGATCTTGAAGGCTTCGGTCACCTTTTCCTTGGTGGCACCGCCGCCCACGTCGAGGAAGTTGGCAGGTTCGGCGCCGTAGAGCTTGATGATGTCCATGGTCGCCATGGCAAGGCCCGCGCCGTTGACCATGCAGCCGATTTCGCCGTCCAGAGCGATGTAGTTGAGGTCGTACTTGGAGGCTTCCAGTTCCTTGGGGTCTTCCTCGGTCGTGTCGCGCAATTCGGCGATGTCGGCGTGGCGGTAGATGGCGTTGCCGTCGAAGGAGACCTTGGCGTCGAGCACCTTGAGATCGCCGCCGTCGGTGACGATCAGCGGGTTGATCTCGAGCATCTCCATGTCCTTGTCGAGGAACGCCTTGTAGAGCAGGCCCATCAGCGAAACGCATTGCTTGACCTGCTTGCCTTGCAAACCCAGCGCGAAGGCGATGCGGCGGCCATGGAAGGGCTGGTAGCCGGTGGCGGGGTCGACGGAGAAGTTGAGGATTTTTTCGGGGGTCGCTGCGGCGACTTCCTCGATGTCCATGCCGCCCTCGGTCGAGCAGACGAAGGAGACGCGGGAGGTCTGGCGGTCGACGAGCAGGGCGAGGTAGAGTTCCGTCTCGATGCCGGAACCGTCCTCGATGTAGATGCGGTTGACCTGTTTGCCGACGGGGCCGGTCTGGTGGGTGACCAGCGTGCGGCCCAGCATTTTCTTGGCCTGCTCGGCGGCTTCTTCCACGGATTTCGCCAGACGCACACCGCCGCCGTCGCCGGCGTCGGCCTCCTTGAACTTGCCCTTGCCGCGGCCGCCCGCGTGGATCTGCGCCTTGACGACCCAGAGCGGTCCGTCAAGCTCGCCTGCGGCGTTCTTGGCATCTTCGGCCTTGAGCACGACGCGGCCATCGGAGACGGGCGCGCCAAAGCTGCGCAGGAGGGCTTTCGCCTGGTATTCGTGGATGTTCATGGAAAACGGTCCCGTTCTGGTTCAAGTTGCGGGCTGGCGGGCCCGCAGTCTTATGGTTCGGGGAAAGCTTTTCCGAGAATTCGGGCGATTGCCAGAGTAAAGCGACATTTGTGATCACAGCGAAAAATAGTGTGATCACAAATATGGCGCGGTTGACGGTTTCTTCAGGCTGTTCCACCGGCGGTTGGCGGCGGATTGCGGGAGAAAGCGGCGGGAAACCTGCGTGTTACAGGTGATTCCTTCGTTAATCCACAGGCTTCAGAGGGGCATGAGCGCCCAGTAATCGAGGTCGAGCAGCACCTCGGGGAGGTATTTGCCATCCTCGCCGCGCAGGGCGAAGGGCGCGCCGCCGCTGGTGGCGACGAGGCGCAGGCGGATCGCGCCGACGCCGGGAGCATCGGTCTCGGCCTTGTCGAGCACTTCGGACCACGCGCGCACCGTGGTGCCCGCGAGGCAGGGGTTGGCGTGCGCGCCGCCGTTGAGGCCGACGATCATCTGGGCATTGGCAAGCCCATTGAAGCTGAGCGCGCGGGCCATGGAGATGACGTGGCCGCCGTAGATCAGGCGGGTGCCGTCAGGGCGGGCAGAGGTATCGAAATGCACCTTGGCGGTGTTCTGCCAGAGGCGCGTGGCCATCATGTGCTCGGCTTCCTCGATAGTGACGCCATCGACGTGGTCGATGGTTTCGCCGATGGCGTACTCGGACCAGCGGTGCGGTTCCCCGGCAAGGGTGAAGTCGTAGTTCGTGAAGTCGAGGCCTTTGGGGACCACAAGCTGGTCGGCGGTCAGCGCCTTGGGCAGGTCCGGGACCACCGTTTCGGGTGCGGGGGCATCGATGTCGCGTTTGCGGACCATCACCCAGCGGATGTATTCCATCACCGTTTCGTCATGCTGGTTCAGTCCGGTGGTACGGACATAGACGACGCCGGTCTTGCCGTTGGAGTTTTCCTTGAGGCCGATGACTTCCGATTGGCTGCGGAGTGTGTCCCCGGGCCAGACCGGCGTGACCCATCGTCCTTGCGCGTAGCCAAGGTTTGCCACGGCATTCAAAGACACGTCCGGCACGGTTTTGCCGAAGACGATGTGAAAGGCGATGAGGTCATCCAGCGGACTGAAGGGCAAACCGCAGGTCTGGGCGAATTGGTCCGAGGAATGGAGCGCATGGCGCGCCGGATAGAGCATGTGATAGAGGGCGCGTTCGCCCATCTTCACCGTGCGGGGCACCGCGTGGTGGATCGTCTCACCCAGCGTGTAGTCCTCGAAGAAACGGCCTGCGTTGGTTTTGGACATCAGTGGTCCCCCAGCTTGGTGTCGGGGGTGTAGGTGCCTTCGACCTCTTTCACCACGGCCTGTCCGCAGCGCATCACGCCTGCGGCGTCATCCCAGGTCTGGGTCGGCGAACCGTAGAGCTCCCAGCCCTTGTTCAGGGCGTCGGTGACCTTGTGGCAAAAGGCGGACGTGTCCTCTTCTGAGAGGAAGCGGTAGAGTTTCATGGGGTATTCCTTATGACGGGAAGGGCCAGACGCCGAGCCATGTGTGGATCGCGGCGACGAGGGCGACCAGCACGACGGTGATCACGGCGAGGCGGATGTAGGTTTTGGCCCCTGCGGGGGGCGGCGGGGTCCAGTCGGGTTCCGCGCGGTTGATCATGATCACCTCGGTCACGGCCCAGGCGAGCAGACCACCGAAGAGGATGATCGACGCCAGATCGCCGTTCACGATGAGGTGGGCAAAGGCCCATGTCTTGAAGCCTATGAGCTGGGGGTGGCGGGTTTTGTAGGCGGGCCATGCCTTGGCGCCCTTGGCGGCGGAGGAGCCGTAGATCCAGAAGGCGAGGATCATCAGCAGGTTGTTCAGGTGGATCGTCCAACTGGGCGGGTACCAGACCGGGATGAAATCGGCACCGCGGTAGCCAAGGATCATCAGGATCACGCCCGCGACGATCAGGACGGCGACAATGCCTTTGCCCGGATCTCCGAGTTTGACGCGGGCGTCGGGGGCGAGGCGTTTGAACCAGTGGGCAAACGTCCAGAGGGCAAGGCCGAGGATCAGGAGGGTCATGGCGTCATCCTTCGTTGAGGGCGGCAATCGCCTCGAGTTTTGCCAGTGTTTCGCGGGCGGTGGCAACATGCAGGTTTTCTACGATCTTGCCGTCGACGACGGCGACGCCCTGGCCGGAGGCCTCGGTTTCCTCGAAGGCGGCGATCTGGCGGCGGGCGAGGTCGGCTTCTGCCTCCGAAGGCGAGAAGGCGGCGTTGGCGACGTCAAGCTGCGCGGGGTGGATCAGTGTCTTGCCGTCCATGCCCATGTCGCGCCCCTGATCGCATTCGACCTTGAGACCTTCGTCGTCCTTGAAGGCGTTGTAGACGCCGTCGATGATGGCGATCTGGTGGGCCTTGGCGGCGAGGACGCAGAGGCCGAGGCCGGTCATCAGCGGCAGGCGGTCGGGGCGGAAGCGGGTCTGCAGGTCCTTGGCGAGGTCGTTGGTGCCCATGACCATTGCTTCCAACTGGCGGTGTGCGGCGATGGCGGGGGCGTTGAGCATGGCACCCGGCGTTTCCATCATGGCCCAGAGGGATTTGTCACCGACGATTTCGGCAAGTGCTTCGAGGTCGGCGGGGGAGCCCACCTTGGGCAGCAGGATTGCGTCAGCGTCCATGGCGGCGGCGGCCTTGGCATCGTCGGCGCCCCATTCGGTGTCGAGGCCGTTGATACGGATCACGCGGTAGCGCTTGCCGTAGCCGCCTTCCTTGAGCGCTCCGGCGAGTGTTTCCCGGGCGGCGACCTTTTCATCGGGCGTCACCGCGTCTTCTAGATCGAAGATGATCGCATCGCAGGGCAGGCCACGGGCCTTGTCGAGGGCGCGGGGCTTGGAGCCGGGGATGTAGAGGACGGAGCGGAAAGGGCGGGCGATCTTGGGCATGGGCTGCTTTCGGGCTGGGGCGGCGAGGTCGCCGGGTCAGAATGTTGCGCGCAAGGGGGCATTATTTATCGAAAAGTTCAACCCTATTTATGCCGCAGTGCAGCAAAATTCAAATTGAGAGGGCAAGCGGACGCAGCGTTAACCATTACTTCAAGCCTGATCCGCAGAGTGTCCCCAGTTGCATCCCACGGGGAGAGCCGTTTCGGCAAGGCCGCCGAAGAGTGCGGACGGGAGTGGCAGCGACACGTACAAACCTGGGCCACCCAGGTCCCGCCGGGAAAACCCGGGGATGGTCCGAGGACCGGGGTGCGGCCTTTCGAACGAAGGCACTTAGGATGAACAGAACCATGAAAATGCTCAATCTGGGCGCGCTGATGGCGGCGGCGGTGCTCTATCTTGTCTCGACAACGGATGTGGCCGCGCAGGGCCGCAACTGTGCCCCGCGCGATGCGGTGGTCGAACGGCTGGCGTCGGGTTATGGCGAGACGCGGCAGTCCGTTGGGCTGGGCGCGAACAACGCGGTGGTGGAGGTCTTTGCCTCGACCGAGACGGGAAGCTGGACGATCACCGTGACGGTGCCCGGCGGGCTGACCTGTCTCGTGGCCTCGGGCCAGTCTTTCGAGCGGGTGGCCGAGGCGCTGCCGAGTGCCGATAACGACGCCTGAAGAAGGCGGGACTGGTCGGTTGACATGGGCGGGCTGGTGAGGCCCGCCTTTTCACATGTTCAGGTGAGGCCATCCCACATCAGCTTGGTCCCGGTGATCATCAGCAACGTGTAGGTGAGGCCAAAGAACAGCCGTTCGGAGACAAGGTTATGCGCCTTGACCCCGAGCCAGGTGCCGATGAGTGCGAAGGGCGCAAGCACGAGGTTGGCCATGAAGGTCTGCGCGGTGAACATGCCGAGGGCGGCGTAGGGAACGAACTTCACGATGTTCAGGAGCCAGAACAGCAGGACCGTCGAGGCCTGGTATTGCGTCTTGCTCAGGCCCCGGGTGAGCAGGAAGATGGCGGCGGGTGGGCCGCCCGCGTGGCTGATGAAGGTCGTGAAACCCACGGCCACGCCCCAAGCGACGCCAGCCCAGTCGGGCATCCGTTGACGGGCGAGCGTCAGCAGGCCCGAGGCCAGGAGCAGCCGCCACAGCACGAAACCCACAGAGACGCCGCCGATCAGCAGGCGGAAGAGATCGGGGGAGGCGACGCGGTAGAGGAGCGCGCCGAGGACGATCCCCGGCAACCCGCCAAGGACCAGCAGGGCCACATCGGGCGTGCTCCATTTCCGCCAGTAGGGTTTGAGGGAACTGACGTCGATCAGCATCAGCATCGGCAGCATGACCCCGAGCGCGAGGCCCGGTTCCACGACCAGCGCGAGGATCGTGGCCGAGGCAAAGGCGGCACCCGAACCGAAACCGGCCTTCGATATGCCGGCGAACATCACCGCCGGGCCCGCAACGAGGAAGAAGAAGAGATCGAGGGTCAGCATCGCGGGGCGTGGTCCAGTCTGGAAATACGGCACAACTGACAACACTGGCGCGATGCTGTCCACCGACAAGGAACAGAAGCGGTTTCGCAAAGGGCCCGACAAATGTTGCAGCGCAGCGACCTTCGCTTGCAGGATGAGACGCATTTCGCTATCCCCGCCTGAAAGCAACCCATCTCGGAGATTTCACCATGGCCAGACCCAAGATCGCGCTTATTGGCGCGGGGCAAATCGGCGGCACGCTCGCGCATCTCGCAGCCCTGAAGGAGCTCGGCGACGTCGTTCTGTTCGACATCGCGGAGGGCATTCCCGAAGGCAAGGCGCTCGACATCGCGGAATCGGGTCCGGCAGGCAAGTTCGACGCGGCGCTCTCGGGCACGCAGGATTATGCGGATATCGCGGGCGCGGACGTGTGCATCGTGACAGCCGGCGTGCCGCGCAAGCCGGGCATGAGCCGGGACGACCTGCTGGGTATCAACCTCAAGGTCATGAAGTCCGTGGGCGAAGGCATTGCGCAGCATGCGCCGAATGCTTTCGTGATCTGCATCACCAACCCGCTGGATGCGATGGTCTGGGCGCTGCGCGAATTCTCGGGCCTGCCGCATGAGAAGGTCTGCGGCATGGCGGGGGTTCTCGACTCGGCGCGGTTCCGTCATTTCCTTGCGACCGAGTTCGATGTGTCGATGAAGGACGTGACCGCCTTTGTGCTGGGCGGACATGGCGACACGATGGTGCCGCTGGTGCGCTATTCGACCGTGGCCGGTATCCCGCTGCCGGATCTGGTCAAGATGGGATGGACCACGCAGGAAAGGCTCGATGCGATCGTGCAGCGGACCCGTGACGGCGGGGCGGAGATCGTGGGTCTGTTGAAGACCGGTTCGGCGTTTTATGCGCCTGCGACCAGTGCCATCGAGATGGCGGAAAGCTATCTGAAGGACCAGAAGCGCGTACTGCCCTGCGCGGCCTACGTGGACGGGGCCTACGGGCTGAAAGGTTTCTACGTCGGCGTGCCGACTGTGATCGGCGCGGGCGGCGTGGAGCGCGTTGTCGAGATTTCCATGAACAAGGACGAGCAGGCGATGTTCGACAATTCCGTCAACGCGGTGAAGGGCCTTGTCGAGGCCTGCAAGGGCATTGACGAGAGCCTGGCCTGATCGGACCAGACGAAATTGCAGAAAGGGGCGCTCCGGTTGGCGCGCCCCTTTCTCGTTCGCCGGGGAGATCGTGTCAGGGGACCGCTGGTGTTATTTCACCATACGGAAGTACGGGGCACGGAAAGCATTTTCCATGCCGCGGTTTTTGCAATAGCCCATGCTCATGTTGCTGGTGCCGTCTATCCGCCCATTGGAGACAAAGGACGCGCCCACGACACCGTCGGCTTTGGCGGCGAATTCAATGTCTTTCATGGCGAGGATCTGCGCGTTGAAGGCGCTGAGCGAGGCTGCCGCCTTGAACCCGCCCAGCGTCATCAACGTCACGCCGCCGCCCTCGGCACAATTGTCATCGCGGCCCAGTTGCAGACCTTGGCCTGAATAGAAAGAACTGATGTCTTCCGATGTTGTGGCGATCACCACGTCCTCCAGCACGACACCGTTGGCAAAGTTCACCTTGCAATCGGTGATCAGCAAGAAAGAGCTGTAGAGTCCTGCCTCCAGGGTGATGGAGCTCTTGCCGAAGCAGTACTTCCTGTTTACCGCGTTGGGCGCAAAATGATACGGTATAACGGACATGGTATATTTCTTTTTTGGTGGTTCCTCGTTCAAAGGCAGCCCCGGAAACTGGTCGAATTCGATGTTGTAAGCATAACCATGGTCGACGTAGGGCGGCAGATGATCTTGCTCTGCGCCCCAGAAGCTGTCGATGATGCCCGGGAGTTTGCTCAGCAGCCGCATGCGGTATTTCCCCTCGCGCAGGGCGGTCCCGAGCCCTTCGTTTAGCTTGAAACCCGATTCAGGGATATCAAGGTCGTTGATGTTGGGCATAGACACCACGGTGCCCGGTTCAAAATAGTTGTTCTGGTTCAGGCTTACGTAGGTGTTGGAGTGAATACAGAACCCGTCGGTGAAGCTGTTATTTGACTGTATGTCAACGATTTGTTCGGAAACGAAGCCTTCGGTGAAGCAGCCGGGGTAGTAAGTAGTATAAATTGAATCGACGCCGATATTGAAGGTGTCGAAGCCAATCATGCGCAGCAGGATGTTGCGCGAGGCGTTGTTGCGATCTTCCACCATCTGCGCACTGACTTTGACTGCCGATCGGGAGCCCTCGTTCGCCGTGAAAGTTTGCGTCTCGGGGTCCCATTTGCCGAAGATGATGTCCGCGCTGGTCAGCGCGCTGCGACCGAACTTATTCTCGGGCAGCATGCTTGCAACGGTGTCGAGCGCGACCTGGCGGGCTTCGCCCGTGGTTTTGGTTTCGCGGGTGTAGAGCGCGGCGTGAGCGGCGGCATCGGCGGCAACCTGAAGCCGGGTGCGTTCCGACATCGCCTTGTTGAAGTCGATGGCAATACCCCCCATCACAAGGCAGATCAGCAGGAAGAAGAGAGACAGGATGGTGGCAGACCCGTCTTCGTCGGTTGTCCAGTGGGGCCGGTCCTGGTGCTTGTGGGAAGTATTCAGCATCATCGGATCAGAACTCTACAATTTGCTGGGCGCTGACATTAATCGTGATCCCGTTGAACGCGCTGTTCATGAAATTGAGCGGCATCAGGTCACCCGCCGGAGCTTTGAGGCTGGTCATCACGAAGCCGTCCGAGATGTTGGTCGAGATGTCGAGATTGGCTTCGAGATAGCTTAGCCGCGTAAGGATATAGTTCTGAACTTCCTGCGCATCTGCTAGGCGGCCCAGGGAAAACGCGCGATTGCCGTCCTGCACAACGCGCAGCATCTGGGATTCAGTGAAGAACACGATCGAGACATTCATGATGAATGCGAGGAGGATCGCGAAGATCGGAAACCAGATGATGGATTCGATTGTCGCGTTGCCAGCCTCGTCGCGCCAGAAACGTTTCAGGCGTGCCACAGGTGCCAGTTGGCTTTCGGATGCGGTTTTTTGCACTCGTACCATGATGAGCTTCCCGGTGTTGATTTGTTGTCGGGACAAGAATGGCAATCGAATTTGGTGATTTTCTGGCACGCAAACAGGCTTCTCCGGTGGTTTTTACTCAAATCCCAGTCGGCGGCGCCAGGGCCGATTCCGTGAGCAATTCCCGCTATGAAGGAATGATGTACTTTGCCTGTGATTGGTGTGAAGGCAGCGCATGAGTGAGTCTGCGGCTGCGATGATTGAGACTGGGCTGGCCGACTGCATGCACGGATCGTCTATTTTGAGCGTAATTGTTATATAAAACAGTAGCTTGTCTGAATTTTCGGAGCGCAGAAAATGAGACAATCACATCAGTCGGGCTGTTCGTCATTATGGCTCAATCCGGACATCTTATGGACTGATGGCTTGCGTTGCGAGTGGTGGTGACCTGTGGTGATTGAGTGCAAAAAACCACGCGTCGCAGGGCGCGCAAATCCCGCGGTGCACAGAAACTTTTGGCCGAGAAAAAGGCGGCATTCTCCATATTCTCGGCCAAGTCCGGCGTATCCAACGGTGCCGGGTCAGAACGGAAATGAACGGACGCGCAGGGTGATTCTGCAATCGAAATGGCAGCGGCGCGAAATTTCTGCGGAATTCCGCCCATCGGGATTACCCGAATCGGTGGATAAGTGCCGAGGTGGAGATTTTGTGGCCGACCGGTGGCGATTTGAAGAGAGTTCATTTCAGCGTGCGTGGCCGCCTGCGCTGAGGTAGCCTTGGAGCCATGCGGTGCATCGCGGTTTTCCTCAGTTTCTTTCTCTTGCGGCCGGCGCTGGCCTGCGAACTTGCGCTGGTATTGGCGGTCGATGTGTCGGGATCCGTCGATGGCCGCGAATATCGCATCCAGATGCAGGGGCTCGCCGCCGCGCTGAACGACGGGATCGTGCAGGATGCGCTGGTCGATGCCCAGGCGCAGGTGACCCTGGTGCAATGGACGGGTGCCAGCCGACAGCGGCAGACCATTGGCTGGACGGCGATCACCTCGGTGGAGGATGTCAGCGCCCTGGCCGTCCGCATAGTGGACGACCTGCGGCGTTGGCGCAATTTCTCGACCGCGATTGGAGAGGCGATCGACGTGTCGGCTGAGCTGTTCGATCAGGTGCCGGCGTGCAAGCGCCGGGTGATCGATGTGTCCGGCGACGGCGTGTCGAACGAGGGCGTGGAGCCGCGCGAGAAGCTGGCAGAGATGAAAGCGCGGGGGATTACCATCAATGCGCTGGCTATCGAAACGGAAGAGACAGACCTGACGGCCTACTTTTTCGAGAATCTCATCGTGGGGGAGGGGGCATTTGTGATCACCGCGAACGGGTTCGAGGATTATCCGGCGCAAATCAGACGCAAACTGCAGCGCGAGACGACCAAGCAACTGAGTCGTCTGCCGATTGACACGGCGGGCTGTGATCACGCGCATATCACGTGTGATCACAAAATACGCTTACTTGGGCGCTTACACGGTGATGAAGTTGAAACGGCGAGAAAATCTGCGTCAAAGCCTGCGTCAAATGTGCCGGACCCCGTGACACTGCGGCAAATTCCGCTATGAATCGATGCAGTCAACTTGAATACACAGCCAGCTTCGAAGGACCCGTGCCATGGCCGATGTAAACCGGGGCAACCGTCCCCTGTCGCCCCATCTGACGATCTACCGCCCGCAACTGACCTCGATGACCTCGATCCTGACGCGGATCGCCGGCAACGCGCTTCTGATCGCGGCGCTGATGATCGTTTGGTGGTTTCTCGCCGCGGCGACGTCGGAGGAATATTTCAACACCGCGAATGCCTTCGTCACCAGCTGGTTCGGCGATCTGGTCATGTTCTTTTCGGTGCTGGGCCTTTGGTACCACACGCTGGCCGGTATCCGGCACCTGATCTGGGATAACGGCTATGGGCTGGATATTCCCACGGCGGAAAAGCTGGGCTGGGCCTGTCTGGGCGGGTCGGTTCTGCTGACGCTGATCACTGTCGCAGTGCTTTGGTAAGGAGATAGACGATGGCTTATCTGACAGACCGCAAGCGCGCGATGGGGCTGGGTTCGGCCAAGTCGGGCACGGAGCATTTCTGGTCGATGAAGGTCAGCTCGGTGGCGTTGCTGATCCTCGTGCCTCTGTTTGTCTTTACCTTCGGCGCGGCGCTGGGCGGGACTTACGAGGAAATCCTCGCCTACTACAGACGTCCGACGCCCGCGATCATAGCGGCGCTGACGCTGGCGGTGGGGTTCAAGCATTTCAACGACGGCTGTCAGACGCTGATCGAAGACTATGTGCACGGAACCGCGCAGAAGATCACGATCATCCTGATGACCTGTCTGAGCTACGGCGCGGCGGCGGTGGGCATTTTTGCCATCGCCAAGCTGGCGCTTTGATTTCATTCCCGAGGGGAGAACGATATGGCCGCATATGATTATGAAACCCACGAATACGATGTGGTTGTCGTGGGCGCCGGCGGGGCCGGGCTGCGCGCGACACTGGGCATGGCGGAGCAGGGGCTGCGCACGGCCTGTATTTCCAAGGTTTTCCCGACCCGCTCGCACACGGTGGCGGCACAGGGTGGCATCGCCGCATCCCTGAGCAACATGGGGCCCGACAATTGGCAATGGCATATGTATGACACGGTCAAGGGCTCGGACTGGCTGGGTGATACGGACGCGATGGAGTACTTGGCGCGTGAGGCGCCGAAGGCGGTCTATGAGCTGGAGCATTACGGTGTGCCGTTCAGCCGGACCGAGGACGGGAAGATTTACCAGCGTCCGTTTGGCGGGCACACCACGGAATTCGGGGAAGGCCCGCCGGTGCAGCGGACCTGTGCCGCCGCGGACCGGACCGGGCACGCGATCCTGCACACGCTTTATGGACAGTCGCTGAAAAACAACGCGGAGTTCTACATCGAGTATTTCGCGATCGACCTGATCATGTCGGATGACGGCGTGTGTCAGGGTGTGCTCTGCTGGAAGCTGGACGATGGCACGATGCACCTATTTGCCGCAAAGATGGTTGTTCTGGCGACGGGTGGCTATGGCCGGGCCTATTTCTCGGCGACCTCTGCGCATACCTGCACTGGCGACGGTGGCGGGATGACCGCGCGGGCGGGTCTGCCGCTGCAGGACATGGAGTTCGTGCAGTTCCACCCGACGGGCATCTACGGTGCCGGGTGCCTGATCACCGAAGGGGCACGCGGCGAGGGCGGGTACCTCACCAACTCCGAGGGCGAGCGGTTCATGGAGCGCTATGCGCCGACCTACAAGGACCTCGCGTCGCGTGACGTGGTTTCGCGCTGCATGACGATGGAAATCCGCGAAGGGCGTGGTGTGGGTGAGAACAAGGACCACATCCATCTGCACCTGAACCACCTGCCGCCCGAGACGCTGGAACTCCGTCTGCCGGGGATTTCGGAAAGCGCGCGTATCTTTGCGGGCGTGGACGTGACGAAAGAGCCGATCCCGGTGCTGCCGACGGTGCACTATAACATGGGCGGTATTCCGACGAACTACTGGGGCGAGGTGCTGGCACCGACCAAGGACAACCCGGACAATGTGTCGCCCGGCCTGATGGCCGTGGGTGAAGCGGGTTGTGCATCGGTGCATGGGGCGAACCGGTTGGGGTCGAATTCGCTGATCGACCTTGTGGTGTTCGGGCGCGCGGCTGCGATCCGGGCCAAGGAAGTGGTGGATGCCGAGGCGCCCGTGCCGACGCCGAACAAGCGGTCGGTCGAGGCGGCTTTCTCGCGCTTTGACGGGTTGCGCTATGCCAACGGGCATGTGCCCACGGCCGAGTTGCGGCTGGAGATGCAGAAGACGATGCAGGCGGATGCCGCCGTTTTCCGCACCGACAAGACGCTGGCCGAGGGTGAGGAGAAAATGAAGAACGTCGCGGGCAAGCTCGATGATCTGCATGTGACGGACAAGAGCCTCGTCTGGAACTCGGACCTGATGGAGACGCTGGAGCTGACCAACCTGATGCCAAATGCGGTGGCGACGATCACGGCGGCGGCGGCGCGTAAAGAATCGCGCGGTGCGCATGCGCATGAGGATTATCCGGACCGCGACGACGAGAACTGGCGCAAGCATTCGCTGATCTGGTTCAAGGGGAACGAGGCGTCGCTGGGTTTCCGGGGCGTGCATCTGAAGCCGCTCACGAGCCACAACGAGGGTGGGATCGACCTCAAGAAGATCGCACCGAAGGCGAGGGTTTACTGATGCGCATTCTTGCTGCCGCTCTTACCGCACTGCTGATGGCTTCCGCGCCGCTTGTTGTCAGCGCACAGACCTCGGCCGACCCTGCGTCACAGCGTCAGGCGATCCTCGCCTGCAAGCGGGAGCTTGGCATCGGCGGGCTGGCGCAGATGCGGACGACCTGGCAATCGAGAACGCTGTTCGGCGGGACATCGGTGGTTCGGATCGAGCCTTATGACCAGGTGACCCCGGAAGCGGCCGCACGGATCAACGAATGTGCGGCACGTGCCACGGGCGTGGCAGCGGCCGAGCCCGTCGCGGTTAGCGCGCCTGTTGTGCCCGCGCCGACCTATGATCCGGATGCGGCATTCCAGGCAGAGGTTGATTTCTGGCGTACGCTGACCTGCCCGCCGGGGTATTCCGGTTTTTTCCGGGGCACGCTTTACTGTGGCAACGGGCGGTTGATGCGCTGAGGGTTTCTGCGATCAGATGAGGCTTCTTGCGGTTGCGATACTGGTTTTCGTCTCGGCCTGCACGCAGGTGCAGCAGGCCGTTGACGATACCGCGCGGCAGGGGGCCATGGGCGTCGTGACCGAGACGCTGGCGACGCGGTTCCCGCAGGTGCCGAAGGAGCTGATCACGCCCTTTACCGATTGCATTATCGACAATGCCACGGCGTTGGAAATCCGCGAGTTTGCCCGTGCCGCTGTCGTCGGCGTCAACGATAACACGGTGGCGACGGCACGCGCGGTGCTGTCGCGGCCCGAGACGACGCAGTGCATTCAGAGCCGTGCTGTGGGCAACGGGATACTGGGGTGATGGGGATGATGGATCACCCTCATGCCGATCCGGGGATGAGTGCGGCATTGCGCGCGGCGTTTCGCAATTCCGACAAGAAGATGCGGCAGACGCTGGTGCCGATCCTGCCGCCGGAGGTGGTGTCTTTCGCGGGTGTCCGGATGTACGTGGACCCGCGTGACAATTACACCGACCGGATGATCTGGCGCGATGGCCAGCCGCCGGAGATGCAGTGCCTGACGGCGCTCACCGAGATGGTCGAGGGGCGCAATGCCTTCGTGCTGGATATCGGGGCGAATTCAGGGGCCTATGCGGTGCCTTTGGGCGTGGCGGCGGGCGCCGGGAGCCGCGTGATCGCTTTTGAGCCTGCGCCCGCGATGATCGGGCGGCTGGGGTACAACATCCGCCTGAACGGTCTGGGCGAAGTGGTGCGGATCGAGGGATGTGCGCTGGGCGCTGAGCGCGGTGAGGCGGTGCTGAACTACCGCTCGCGGAATTTCGGGCAGGCGTCGCTGATGCCGATCCGGCCGGGGGTGCGGGATGGCGGGACGCTGGTGCCGGTGCGGCCTTTGAGCGACTTTATTGGCGAGGCCGAGGGCCACGATATTTCGGTCCTCAAGATCGACGTCGAAGGTGCCGAGGTGGCAGTGCTGCAGCCGCTGCTGGACGCGGGCGGCTGGCTGCCCGACGCGATGCTGGTCGAGACGGACCATGCGGACACCTGGGAGGTGGACCTGGTGGCACGCATCAAGGATTTGGGTTTCGAGATCACGCTCGAAGCCGAACAGAATACGCTTTTCGTCCGCAAGGGCGGGGCATGAGAATGGACATCAAACAGGCAGGTCTCTGCCCACGACAAGGAGAAGCGACATGGTTCAGCTGACACTCCCCAAGAATTCCCGCATCACGCGGGGCAAGACATGGCCACGTCCGGAAGGGGCCAAGAACGTCAAGGAGTTCCAGATTTACCGCTGGTCCCCGGATGATGACAAAAACCCGGCGATCGACACCTATTTCGTCGATATGGACAATTGCGGACCGATGATCCTGGACGCGCTGATCAAGATCAAGAACGAGATCGACCCGACGCTGACCTTCCGCCGCTCCTGCCGCGAAGGGATTTGCGGGTCCTGCGCGATGAACATCGACGGGATCAACACGCTGGCCTGCACCTATGGCGTGGACGAGGTGAAAGGTGCGGTGAAGATCTATCCGCTGCCGCATATGCCTGTGGTCAAGGACCTGATCCCGGATCTGACGCATTTCTACGCCCAGCATGCGAGTATCAAGCCCTGGCTGGAAACCGAGACACCGGCGCCCGCGAAGGAGTGGAAGCAGTCCATCGAGGACCGCGAAAAGCTGGACGGGCTTTACGAGTGCATCATGTGTGCCTGCTGTTCGACCTCTTGCCCGTCCTACTGGTGGAACGGCGACCGGTACCTGGGGCCGGCGGCGCTGCTGCATGCTTATCGCTGGATCATCGACAGCCGGGACGAGGGCACGGGCGAGCGGCTGGATGACCTTGAGGACCCGTTCAAGCTTTATCGCTGCCACACGATCATGAACTGCGCCAAGACCTGCCCCAAGGGCCTGAACCCGGCGGCGGCGATTGCGAAGATCAAGAAGCTGATGGTGGAGCGGACGGTCTGAGGCCGCTCTTTCCAAATTTTTCGGTGGACAATCGTTCGAGCGGTGATCGCCGACAGGAGACGTGAGGCTTGGCAATGGAGACCGAACAGGCGGTTCTTCTGCTGGGCGGACTTTTTGCCTTCATCATCATCATACTTCTTGGGCGGCGTCCGCGCCGCGCAAAGCGCTGCAGGTGGCGCAAAAGCATGACTGGCAGCCGAGGCAGTCTGATCAAGTACACCTGCGCAACCTGCGGCAGTGAAGCCTATCGAAGCAACGGTAAGCCGGACAGCTGCCTGGCGAAGTTGAAGACACCGGGGTTGTGACCCCGCGTATTTCTCGACAAGCCGCGCGAGCGCGCGCTAACGTTTCCCCAACCGGGGGGACATAATGACGGATTTCAAGGCAGATATCATCATCGTGGGTGCCGGGCTTGCCGGTATGGTCGCAGCCCATGAGGCCGTGCGGCGCGGGCGCACGGTGCTGATGGTCGACCAGGAGGGGCAGAAGTCCCTCGGCGGGCAGGCGTTCTGGTCGTTGGGCGGGCTCTTCATGGTGAACACGCCAGAGCAGCGGCGGCTGGGGATCAGGGACAGCAAGGATCTGGCGCTGAAGGACTGGATGGGCTCGGCGCAGTTCGACCGGCCCGAAGATGCCAATCCGCGTGCCTATGCGGAGGCCTTCATCGACTGGGCGGGCGGGGGCATGCGTCAGTGGTGCTACGCCCTTGGCATGCGCTGGTTTCCCGTTGTTGGCTGGGCCGAGCGCGGGGGTGAGATGGCCCATGGGCACGGCAATTCGGTGCCGCGGTTTCATATCACCTGGGGGACCGGGACGGGGGTGGTGAAGCCCTTTGCGGAATTGATGGTGAAATATGCCGCTGCAGGGCAGATGAAGCTGCTGTTCCGGCACCGGGTGACGGAACTGGTGACGACCGATGGTGCGGTGACCGGGGTACGCGGCGACGTGCTGGAGCGCACGACGGCGTTACGGGGGCAGAGCACCTCGCGCGAGGTGGTCGGGGATTTCGAGCTGAGCGCGGAGAGCGTGGTGCTGACCACCGGCGGGATCGGCGGCAATCATGATTTGGTGCGCAAGCATTGGCCCGAGGCGCGGCTCGGGAAGGCACCCAAACGCATGGTCGCGGGGGTGCCGGACTACGTCGATGGCAGGATGCACGGGATCGCGGCACAGGCGGGTGCGGGCCTGATCAACGAGGATCGGATGTGGCACTATTGCGAGGGGCTGCAGAACTGGAACCCGATCTGGCCCAACCACGGTATCCGCGTGCTGCCGGGGCCGTCGTCGATTTGGTTCGACGCCAAGGGGGACCGGATGGAGGCGCCTTATCTGCCGGGTTTCGACACGCTGGGGACGCTGCGGCGAATCCTGAAGGCGGGGGAGCATTCGTGGTTCATCCTGACCCAGAAGATCATCGAGAAGGAATTCGCGCTGTCGGGCTCTGAACAGAACGCGGACCTGACCGAGGGCGGCTGGATGGACGTGCTCAAGGCGCGGCTGGGCAAGGGGGCGACACCGGCGGTGGAGGCCTTCAAGCAGAAGGGCGCGGATTTCGTCGTGGCGAATGATCTCGAGACGCTGGTGGCGGAGATGAACAAGATCACGCCGGAGCATCCGCTGGACCTTGCGCATATCCGCGCCCAGATCGAGGCGCGGGATGCGCAGGTCGCGAATCCCTTTTGCAAGGATGCGCAGATCACCGCGATCAACGGGGCGCGGAACTACAAGGGCGACAGGCTGATTCGGACGGCCAAGCCGCATCGTATCCTTGACCGGATGGCGGGGCCGCTGATTGCCGTGCGGCTGAACGTGCTGACTCGCAAGTCGCTGGGCGGCTTGCATACGGATATTGAGGGACGGGTGCTGACGCCGAAGGGGGATGTGCTGCCGGGGCTTTATGCGGCGGGCGAGGTCTGTGGTTTCGGTGGGGGCGGGTATCACGGGTACAACGCGCTGGAGGGAACGTTCCTCGGCGGTTGCCTTTTCTCGGGCCGGATCGCGGGGGAACACGCGTGAGCGGGGCGCCGAGCGATGCGGAGAGGCGGCGAGCGGTCAAGCCGGTCATCTGTTACCCGGTCGAGACGCTGCCGCAGCCTGACATGGCGCTCTACGCCCGTGCGCGGGAGGGGCTGACGAAAACGGGCGAGGTCATCGTGCCACCGCGCGATGCGGCGACCTTCAAGGTGCCGGCGGGGCATTTCTTTCGCATCACCAGCATCGAGGGGCCGCAGGTGGGCGACCTGAACCTGTGGAATGCGCGGGACCTGTCAGAGCGTTTCTATTCCGGCAAGACACGTGCGCTGCACGGCACCCATCTGACCACCGGGGAGCGGATGTGGTCGTCCTTTCCGGGGATGCGGCCGATGGCGACGATCACCCATGATACGCTTGACTGGTACGGTGTCGACGCTTTCGGCGGATCGGTCCATGACGTGATCGGCACGCGGTGCGACCCCTATACGCATAACCTGCTGTCGGGGGGGCAGTATCACCATTGCTGCCATTCGAACCTGACGCGGGCGATGGCGAAACATCTCGGTGTGTCCGTGCACGAGGCCGAGGCGCATGTCCACGATGTACTGAACGTCTTCATGTGCACCGGATTCACGCGGGACACCGGCCAGTACTTCATGAAGGCAAGCCCGGTGCGGCCCGGCGATTTCATCGAATTCTTCGCCGAGATCGACCTCCTCGGCGCGCTGAGCGCCTGTCCGGGCGGCGATTGCTCGGCCGAACATTCATCCGATGCGGCGCGGTGCTATCCGCTGCTGGTCGAGGTGTTTGCGCCCCGGGAAGGCGCATTGGCCGGTTGGTCACCGCCCCCGCTGAACGGCTATGACCGCTGCCACGGAACCTGAGCGCCAACGTCCCGCTTCATCTTTCCAATACAACTCATTCCCGCCCGCGTAACCCGCGAGCGGTTTGAGGTTCAGGCGAAGGCCGCCTCAAGCGCGATTTCGACCATGTCGCCGAAGCTGCGCTCGCGGTCCTCGGACGGCAGCGCCTCGCCTGTCTGGAGATGGTCCGAGACCGTCAGCACCGCCAGCGCGCGGCGCTTGTGGCGGGCGGCGAGGGTATAGAGCTCGGCTGCCTCCATCTCGACCCCGAGGATGCCGTGGCGCACCATCTGTTCGTCAAGATCGGGGCGTTCGGCGTAGAAGACGTCGGAGGAGTAAATGCCGCCGACATGGGTCCTGGTGCCCTTCGCCTCGGCCGCGGCGACGGCGGCGCGGAGCAGGGACCAGTCGGCGCAGGGGGCGAAATTCACCTCACGGAAGATGCCGGAGGAGGGCGAGGTGATGGTGCTCGCGGTCATGGCGATGATGACGTCTCGGATGCCGACATGGGGTTGCATCCCGCCGCAGGAGCCGATGCGGATCAGCGTCTGGGCGTTGTAGCTGGTGATCAGTTCGTTTGCATAGATCGACAGCGACGGCATGCCCATGCCGGAGCCCTGAATGGTGACGCGATTGCCTTTCCAGGTGCCGGTGAAGCCCAGCATGCCACGCACTTCGTTGACCAGTTCCGCGCCGTCCAGGAACGTTTCGGCCGCCCAGCGGGCGCGGTAGGGATCGCCGGGCATCAAAACGGTTTCGGCAATCTGGCCTGGCTTGGCGCCGATATGAACGGTCATCGCTTTTCCCGTTGGTGTTTTGTCCAGAGTGGCGTGAGAGGCGAGAAGGGGCAAGTGGCGGAATTCGCGTTGCATGAATACACGTCAATGCAACGCGAAATAATCCATTACAACCTGAAGATATCGTCAATGCCGAATCAAACTGAAGAAACCTGATCGACGGTCCCCTGTCATTCGACCAACTTGCCGTCCTGCCTCACACTTTCTGGGCGAGCGAGCTTAAATCGCCATGGACTCGGGCGTTTTTCCCTTTTCTATCTGCGCGCGATACCAATTCGGCTGTCGCCCTTTTCCGGTCCAAGTTTGTTTCGGGTTTTCCGGATTGGCGAATTTCGGCTTTGATTTTGGGCCTGCTGCCTTTGCCCTTGTTTTGCGGGGTTTTTTCGGAGCGGCTGCTCCCTCGGACAGGTCACTCAGGGTAAAGCCGAATTCGGCGGCCGCTTTTTCGGCGGCTTTCTTTGCCTCGCGACGATCGCGGGCCTGAACGTTCGCCAGCGCTTTCTTCACATCCTTAAGATGTTTTTCCAGCTGCTTGGCGCTCATTGATTTCAGATCAATTTCCATGGAAATCCCTTTGTTTGCATTCGGATTATGCATCAGGGATTACCAATAATTTAAGAAAGAAAAAGAGATATCTTTTTCGGAGGCTATTCAGCCGCGACGGCGGCGGGGTCGGCCAGTGTCACGATGTCCTGCATGATCATGTTCAATTCGAAGTCTTTCGGCGTATAAACCCGCGCCACGCCCATGGCTTTCAGCCTGGCCGCGTCATCATCGGGAATGATACCGCCAACGATGACGGGGACGTGGCCAAGACCCGCCTCGCGCATCTGTCCCATAAGGTCTTCCACCAGCGGAATATGGGAGCCGGAGAGAATGGACAGGCCAACGACATGGGCGTCGTCCTTTTTCGCGGCGGCGACGATCTCGGCGGGGGTCAGGCGAATGCCTTCGTAGGAAATGTCCATGCCGCAGTCGCGGGCGCGCACGGCGATTTGTTCTGCTCCGTTTGAATGACCGTCGAGGCCGGGCTTGCCGACCAGGAATTTCAGGCGGCGGCCCAGCTTGTCGCTGACCGCGTCGACGGCGGAACGGAGATCGTCGAGACCTTCGGTCTTGTTGGATTGGCCCTTGGCCACACCGGTCGGGCCCCGGTATTCGCCGTGCACGGCGCGCATCTGTGCGGCCCATTCGCCGGTTGTCACGCCTGCCCTGGCGGCCGCGACGGAAGCGGGCATGACATTGCGGCCCTCGGCGGCCGCGGTGCGCAGGTCGGCAAGGGCCTTTTTCACCGATTCGTCGTCACGCTCGGCGCGCCACGCGTTCAGGCGTTCGATCTGGTCGGCTTCGACGGCGGGGTCCACGACCATGATGCCGCCATCGCCGGTCATCAGGGGCGAGGGTTCGCCCTGTTGCCATTTGTTCACGCCGACGACGACAGTTTCGCCTGCCTCGATACGGCCAAGGCGGTCGGAGTTGCTTTCGACGAGGCGTGATTTCATGTAGTCGATGGCGTCGATTGCGCCGCCCATCTTGTCGAGCAGGGCCAATTCGGCGCGGGCGCCTTCTTTCAATTCCTCGACTTTCGCATCGACCGCCGGGTTGCCGTCGAAAAGGTCGTCGAATTCCAGAAGGTCGGTTTCGTAGGCCAGGATTTGCTGCATCCGCATGGACCACTGCTGGTCCCAGGGGCGGGGCAGGCCGAGGGCTTCGTTCCAGGCGGGCAATTGCACGGCGCGGGCGCGGGCCTTTTTCGACAGCGTCACGGCCAGCATTTCGATGAGAATACGGTAGACGTTATTCTCGGGCTGCTGTTCGGTCAGGCCCAGCGAATTGACCTGCACGCCATAGCGGAAACGGCGGTATTTCGGATCGTCCACGCCGTAGCGGGTTTCGCAAATCTCGTCCCAGAGATCGACGAAGGCGCGCATTTTGCACATCTCCGTCACAAAGCGGATGCCGGCGTTCACGAAGAAAGAAATGCGGCCCACGAGCGCGGGGAAATCCACCGGATCGACGCGCGGGCGGAGTTGGTCCAAGACGGCGGTGGCGGTAGCGAGGGCAAAGGCCAGTTCCTGCTCGGGCGTGGCACCGGCCTCTTGCAGGTGGTAGGAACAGACGTTCATCGGGTTCCACTTGGGCACGTTGGTGTAGCAGTACTCGGCCACGTCCGCGATCATCTTGAGCGAGGGCGCGGGCGGGCAGATGTAGGTGCCGCGCGAGAGGTATTCCTTGATCAGGTCGTTCTGCACGGTGCCTTGCAGTTTCGAAACGTCGGCGCCCTGTTCCTCGGCCACGGCGATGTAGAGGGCGAGCAGCCAGGGAGCTGTCGCGTTGATCGTCATGGAGGTGTTCATCTGTTCGAGCGGGATCTGGTCGAAGAGCGTGCGCATGTCGCCAAGGTGGCAGACCGGCACGCCGACCTTGCCCACTTCGCCGCGCGACAGGACGTGGTCGCTGTCATAACCCGTCTGGGTGGGCAGGTCGAAGGCCACGGACAGGCCCGTCTGACCCTTGGCCAGGTTCGAGCGGTAGAGCGCGTTGGAGGCCGCGGCGGTGGAGTGTCCGGCGTAGGTCCGGATCAGCCAGGGGCGGTCTTTGGTGTGTTCGGCCATGGGGCGCTCCTTGAATCGATTGGGCAATATTGTTGCGTCGAGGCTGACATATGCGACATTTTATGACAATGTCAATTCGCTGCGTTGCGGCATTGTGCGGCACGAAACCGGATCACGCAAGAGGCGGGCGGCGCGGTGCGGTCACAGGTCGGACGTGACGTGCGTGGTCTCTATTGTTCTTGGCCCGTCTCGCTGTAAGGGTGGCACGGATGACTCAGACCGTGCAGTTACCTCTTTGGCTCTTCATCCTGATCGTGCTTTTCGCCATGGTCACGGCGCTCAGTCATTTCCTGATCCCCTCGGTGAGGTGGTTTTTTCGCCGGCGTCTGGAGAAGGCGGTCAAACAGCTTAATACCCGTCTGAAGCGCCCCATCGAGCCGTTCAAGCTGGCGCGGCGCTATGACATGATCCAGCGTTTGATTTACGATCCGGAAGTGTCAAAGGAGATCGTGAATTACGCGCGCCAGAATGGCGTGCCCGAAAACGTGGCGTTTGAAAAGGCGCGCGATTACGCGCGCGAGATCGTGCCGAGTTTCTCTGCCTTTACCTATTTCAGCTTTGCCATTCGGGTTGCGCGGCTGCTGGTGAAATCAGTCTACCGGGTCGAGACGGCGGACGGCAATGCGGCGACCTTCGACGCCATTCCCAAGAACGCCACGGTGGTTTTTGTGATGAACCACCGCTCGAACATGGATTACGTGCTGGTCACTTATCTTGCCGCGCGGGACAGTGCGCTGTCCTATGCCGTGGGTGAATGGGCGCGGGTCTGGCCGCTGAGTTGGCTGATCAAATCGCTGGGCGCGTACTTTATCCGTCGCCGGTCGCGGGGGGACCTCTATCGCAAGGTGCTGGCGCGCTATGTGCAGATGGCGACGGCGGGCGGGGTGAACCAGGCGTTTTATCCCGAGGGCGGGCTGAGCCTGAACGGCAGGTTGCAGGCACCGAAGATGGGGCTGATGTCTTACCTGGTCGAAGGGTTCGACCCCGAGGGTGAGCGCGACGTCGTCTTTGTGCCAGTGGCCATCAACTATGACCGCGTGCTGGAGGACCGGGTGCTGATCGCCGCCGATCAGCGCGGGGACAGGCGGTTCGGGGCGCGGATCACCGTGATTGTGGGGTTCATTCTGCACAAGCTCTGGCAGCGGCTGACGCGGCAGGAGACGCGCTTTGGCGCGGCGGCGGTGGCTTTCGGCGCGCCGCTGTCGCTTCGCGAGGACGGTGTGGGGCGTCCGGTCGAGGTGATGCTTGACGAGTTGATGGACCGGATTGCCCGGACGATGCCCGTGCCTGTCGTGCCGCTGCTGTGTCATGTGCTGCTTGAGAGCGGGCCGCTTGACGAGGCGGCGCTGGAGGCGGGGGTTGCCGAGGCGATGGCGCGTGTCCCGAAAGCGAATCTGGTGGTCAAGGCGGAGGCGCTGGAGCGGGAGATCGCGCGCAGGCTTAAGGGGATGAAGGACCGCGAGTTGATCGAGCTTCACGACGGGCGCTGGCAGGTGTCCCGGGGCCAGGAGCCGGTGCTGCGCTTCTACGCCAACTCGATTGCGCATTTCCTTGAAGGCGATGCTGCAACGGCAAAGTAATTTTCTGCGCCCGCAGGGTCATAAAATTTCAAAAATGGCGGTTCTGAGGTTGCATTGTTGCGCAGAGCCTCATATTCCACTCTGGAAGCGATACGATTCTGCATCGCGGCAATTCAGACAGGCTAACCGACAGGAGGCCCCGCATGGCACTCGACCAAACCATCGCGCAATATGATGCGCCCGAAAAGGACCTCTATGAAATGGGTGAGATCCCGCCCATGGGCTACGTGCCGAAACAGATGTACGCCTGGGCGATCCGCCGCGAGCGTCACGGCGAGCCGAATACGGCGATGCTGGAGGAAGTGGTGGACGTGCCGGCGCTCGACAGCCAAGACGTGCTGGTTCTGGTGATGGCCGCAGGTGTGAACTACAACGGTGTCTGGGCGGCGCTTGGCCAGCCGATCAGCCCCTTCGACGGGCATAAGCAGCCCTATCACATCGCAGGTTCCGATGCAGCGGGCATCGTTTGGGCGGTGGGTGACAAGGTCACCCGCTGGAAGGTGGGTGACGAGGTGGTGATCCACTGCAACCAGGATGATGGCGATGACGAGGAATGCAACGGCGGTGATCCGATGTATTCGCCTTCGCAGCGTATCTGGGGGTACGAGACGCCGGACGGGTCATTTTCGCAGTTCACCCGCGTGCAGTCCCAGCAGCTGATGCCGCGCCCCAAGCACCTGACCTGGGAAGAGGCGGCCTGCTACACGCTGACGCTGGCGACGGCCTACCGGATGCTCTTCGGACACGAGCCGCATGATCTGAAGCCGGGCCAGAACGTGCTGGTCTGGGGCGCGTCGGGCGGTCTGGGGTCCTATGCGATCCAGCTGATCAACACCGCAGGCGCAAACGCCATCGGCGTCATCTCGGACGAAAGTAAGCGGCAGTTCGTCATGGACCTTGGTGCCAAGGGCGTACTGAACCGCAAGGACTTCAACTGCTGGGGTCAGCTTCCAAAGGTGAACACGCCGGAATATGCCACGTGGTTTGCCGAGGCGCGCAAGTTCGGCAAGGCGATCTGGGAGATTACCGGCAAGGGCGTGAACGTCGACATGGTGTTCGAGCACCCGGGCGAGAGCACTTTCCCCGTCTCCACCTTCGTCGTGAAGAAGGGCGGCATGGTGGTGATCTGCGCGGGCACCTCCGGTTTCAACTGTACCTTCGACGTCCGCTACATGTGGATGCACCAGAAGCGCCTGCAGGGCAGCCACTTTGCCCACCTCAAGCAGGCGGCATCGGCCAACAAGCTGATGCTGGAGCGGCGGCTTGACCCCTGCATGTCCGAAGTCTTTGCCTGGAAGGACCTGCCCGAGGCGCACATGAAGATGATGCGCAACGAGCATAAGCCGGGCAACATGTCGGTGCTGGTGCAGTCGCCCACGACGGGGCTCAGGACGCTGGAAGACGCGCTGGAGGCGCGCAAGTAACTTCAGGTTGTTCCCAGCCGGAAAAATCGGCCCGCGAATCCAAGGAGCGATTCGCGGGCCTTTTTGTTGAAGTATTCAACCATCTTGCGAAAACAACTGCTTGCCAGTCTGGCTCCTACCAGATCTGGGGAGTGGAAACCAGCGAATTTCCCATAATCTCTGTGCATGCTAAAGTTGTGTTAACTCCCTGTTAACCATTTGGAAGCGACTCTGACAATGCGAAGTGACTGGATTTTGGACGTTCTTGCCGACTTGAAGACATTCGCCTTGTCGATCGATCTGCCGGCCCTGGCCGAGCAACTGGATGACACCGCAATTGTTGCCATGGCCGAGATCGCCGCCCGCGAAGAGAGGATTGAAGCGCAGGGCCATGGGCAGATTTCACCAGATGGACTTCATTCTGGAGAGTTTGGAGCAAGCTGATACGCTTGCCGGGCTCCAGGCCGCGACCGAAGCGCTGCGCGACCACCTCAACGTCGATCACATCGCCTATCACTGGGTCGATTCCGCGGGCGACCAATACGGCTGCGGCAACCATTCGCTGGCCTGGCAGGAACGGTACATCGCTCAGAATTACCAGCGCATCGACCCGGTGGTGATCGGCTGTTTCCAGCCCTTTCATCCCGTCGATTGGAAGCAGCTTGACTGGTCGTCCAGGGCCGCCCGCGCGTTCCAGCGGGAATCGCTTGACTACGGCGTGGGCAATCAGGGTTTCTCGGTCCCGGTGCGGGGGCCGAACGGGCAGTTCGCGCTCTTTTCCGTCAACAACACGTGCGATGACGATCACTGGGCGGCTTTCATCGCGCGGTATCGTCGCGAGATGGTGCTGATCGGTCATTACCTGAACGAAAAGGCGCTGGAGTTCGAACCGGACCGTCAGCCCGATCCCGCGCAGCCTCTTTCGCCGCGCGAGGTGGATGCGATGACGCTGCTGGCGATCGGGTACAGCCGGGCGCAGGTGGCCGTCGAGCTGCAGATATCCGAGCACACGCTCAGGGCCTACATCGAAAGCGCGCGGTTCAAGCTGGGCGCGCTGAACACGACCCATGCGGTTGCGCGCACCCTGAGCCGGGGGCTGATCGTGGTCTGAGAGGCGCGCGCATCGGCTGCGCCTTTTCGCTTGGAGGGCTGCGGCGGTGTGGAGAGGGCGGAGGTGCGCGCGAGATGCTGTCCCAACCGCGCTGCAGGCTCACCGAAGCTCGTGGGCGTTGCGCGGGACGGGGGTGGCAACGCCCGGTGGTATCAGCACAGATTAAGAATGCGGCCCTAACCCTTCGGTCATCTCTTCCAGACCGGAGCCTTTCATGCTGCGCTATCTCTATTCCGATCAGCTTCACCTTCATCCGCGACTGGCGCGGGCCATGTTCCGCGACCGTGCGGATCAGTTCAGGACCCGGCTGGGCTGGAAGGTGGAGGTTGACAGGCATGGGGAGGAGCGCGACGCCTACGACGCCCTGAACCCGCTCTACGTGATCTGGGAGGAGCCGGACGGGGGGCATGGCGGCTCCATGCGGTTCCTGCCGACGACGGGGCCGGTGATGGTGAACGATATCTTCGGCCATCTGGTGCCGGGTCCGCTTTGCAGTCCGCTGATCTGGGAATGCACGCGGTTCTGCCTGCGGCGCGGTGCGGGGGCGCATGTGGCCGCCGCGCTGATGCTGGGGGGCGGGGAGGTCATGCAGGGATTTGGGGTGAAACATCTGGTGGGTGTCTTTGACGCGCGGATGGTCCGGATCTACCGGATGATCGGTTCCTCTCCGGAGGTGCTGGGCAGCGAAGGCGATGGGCGCAGTCGGATTTCCGTGGGATTGTGGGATTTCACGACCGAGGCGCAGGCGCAGGTCGCGGCCCGCGCCGGTGTCACGCCTGAGCAGTCGCGCTTCTGGTTCGACCAGGCGATGGGCAGCGGTACAGGGTGGGCAAGGGCCAAAACCGCCTGAAGCAGCGCGATGGCGCTGGTCCCTGCCGGGCCCAGCCCTTAGACAGGTGTCATGAACACTGCGCTGACCTATTCCGACGATCAGGCCACGGCCTATGACAGCGTGGCCGAGATGCTGCGCGGGGCGGGCATCGACCTTGAGGACAGTTTGCTTATGCCGCCGCCCGGCGGGGCGGATCAGGTCATGGCGGTGACAGGCAAGGCGGGGTCGGGCAAGACCTTGCTGCTGGCGGAGCTTTACAAGGCGTTGGAGGCCGCCGGGGTCGAGGCGGTATCCGGCGACTACGAAAGCCGGAAACGCCGTGACAAGCGCACGCTGGCAATCCTGGCACCCACCAACAAGGCCGCGAGCGTGCTGCGCCTGCGTGGCGTGCCTGCGACGACCATTCACCGCATTCTTTATACGCCGGTCTATGACCCCGAATACGAACGCATCGCCGAGTGGCTGGCGGGCAGCGGGGAGCGGCCCGAGATCGAGGGGTTGACGCCCGAGGCACTGGATCGCGCGGCGGCCTTCTATGCGGGCAACAAGTCGATCCCCGGGGCGCTGGCGGCGGCGGGACTTCGCGGGTCGGACTTCATCACCGGCTGGAAGCGGCGGGAGGAGCCGCTGGACATCGGGTTCGTCGACGAGGCCTCGATGCTGGATGATAAGCAGTTCGAGGATTTGAAGGAGATCTTTCCGACGCTGCTGCTCTTTGGCGATCCCGCGCAGCTGGCGCCGGTGAACCAGTCGGGGGCCATGGTCTTTGAGCAGTTGCCGAAAAAGCGGGTGCTGACGCTGAACCGCATCTTCCGCCAGGATGCGGACAATCCCATTCTCGATCTGGCCCATGCGCTGGGCGATCCCGCGCTTGGGTTCGAGGATTTCGAGCGGATGGTCGAAGAGAAGGCGCGTAGTGATGACCGTGTCGTCTGGGGACAGCGGGTGGAGGTGGACCTGATGGCGCGCTCGCCCGTGCTGGTCTGGCGGAACGCCACGCGCATCCGGCTGATCAATGCCTTTCGTGCCGTTCATGGCGCGCCGGAGGATGCGCTTTTGGCGGGGGAGCCGCTGATCTGCGACGGGATCGAGTTGCCGTTGAAGCACCGCAAGAAGCGGCTGGATCTGGAGGCGCGGGGGCTGATCAAGGGGGCGCAGGTGATCTTCCTCGGCGAGGGGCGCAAGCCCGGGTTCAGCCGGTTGCATGTCATGGGAGCGGAGGACCCGCAGGTCAGCGCCGCGTCGATCGTCAAGATCGAGAAGCCGGACGAGGAGGAGCCCTTCATTCCCTTTGCCGCGCGTATGGGGGCGACCTTTCTGCACGGGGCAGCGGTGACGATCCACAAGGCGCAGGGCAGCCAGTGGGAGACTGTTCAGGTCTTTGCGCCCGACCTTTGGGCGGCGGCGCGGATGGGCCGCACGGAGGCGGGGCAGCCGCTCTGGAAACGGCTGGCCTATGTGGCGATCACGCGCGCGCAGGAGCGGCTGATCTGGGTGGTGCGCAACAGGCTGTCGAAGCCCAGCGGACCGCTGGTCGTGGATGATCTGAGGGCGTTGCCAGCGGCCCCCCTGACACTGGGTGCAACGGAGGAGGAGACGGGATGAAATCGATCCTGATAACAGGGGCCAGCGGCGGCATTGGCCTTGCCACTGCGGAGCGGTTCCTGACGGAAGGCTGGCGCGTGGGGCTGGTGGCGCGGAGCGCGGACAGGCTGGAGGAGATCGCGGCGCGGCACGAGAACGCGGTTGCACTGCCTGCGGATGTGACGGATGCGGAAGGGCTAGAGGCGGCCTTTGAGGCTTTCGGCGAGCTAGATGTGCTCTTCAACAATGCGGGGATGTTCGGCAAGGCGGCCCCCATTGACGAGATCGCCATCGCGGACTGGGAACAGGTGATGATGGTGAACCTGCACGGGATGTTCCTGGCCGCGCGGCTGGCGTTTGGCCGAATGCGAGCGCAGGGGCGCGGCGGCCGGATCATCAATAACGGGTCCATTTCGGCGCATACGCCGCGCCCGGGGTCGGTCTGCTATACGACGACGAAACACGCGATCACGGGGCTGACGAAATCGCTGTCGCTGGACGGGCGGGAACTGGGCATCTGCTGCGGTCAGATCGATATCGGGAATGCGGAGACCGAGATGGTGGCGCGCCTGAAGGAAGCCAATCCGGGGACAAAGACGATGGATGTGTCCAATGCGGCAGCGGCGGTCTGGCACATGGTCAACGTGACACCGGAGGCGAATGTGCTGTTCATGACCGTTATGGCGAACCGGATGCCGTTTGTAGGGCGGGGGTAGGAGACCGGAGGCCGATGTGTAGCGAAAAGCTGCACTCTGCCTTTCGGTGCCCGAGACCTTATGCGTTTAACGCCTGCGCACCTGTCTGGTTGTTCTCGCGATAAAACCATGCACCGGCAAGCGCTGCCAGGGGCACCTCGAAGACTCCCCAGATCGCCGATACGATGGCGATGCGTGAGGTGACAACGCCACTCAGCGTCAATGATATTCCCATGAGCGCCCAAGCGATCAGCCAAAGCGTAAGACCAGAAAGGATTGCGGTCTTCGGTCCGGGCCCGAAGCGCGGGCGCATCGAAGCATAGAGCCACGTCAGCACAAAGCCGTTGAGGAAGACGACGCTGATCACACCCAGCGAGTGCCAGGTTCCGTGGGTGACGGCTTGGGGGTCTATCGATGTCCCTTCCCAATCGCTGCTCAGAACGAACGAACCAAGGACTGCCTCACCACCGGCAAGCAGGAGTCCGGCCACGATGCCGCCGAGAAGTACACGGGAGTAGTTGATACCTGTCATGATAATTTCCCTCCAAAATTTGAAACCACTTCGCGTCTGCTGCTATCTGAATACGCGCCTTCGTTAGAGAGTTGCTGGAACAGTCCTCGACACCTTGCGCGGGAGTAAGAAATGGTCTGGTCCCTGGACCAAGGGCCGACCTGTTCTCTGCAAGTGCCTCGGGGCTTTATGTGATCTGAAAAGCGACAGTCCTCCCATATCGGTTGGCTGAAACCCAGGGGAAGGTGCGACTTCTTGGCAGCAGACGGCTGCCTGACCATCGCGCCCTCGGGAAAACGGAAGCAGCAAGAGAAAGCTTCTACGGATAGCCGGATGCGGGGCATCTTCATTGGCCATTCCTCGGTTCAAGGCATCATTGAGGAATGATAGCAAGGCGCGGGCGCGCCAGATTGACACGGGTCAACGGTTTCACCGTCAGCAGCTTGGCTGTGCGACCCTTCGTCAGTGTTGGTTAGATGGACAGCATGCACATCGCGAGAAAGCGCGGATTCCGTGTCAGGCAAGCTGTTCCGCGAACAACCTCGGCCCGGGACGAACGCGCTACCGCCGGATCACGCTGAAGACTGCCGATGCCCCCCAGCCTGCTGCGATGGCGATGGCGAGCGACATGACGCCGTAGAGAAAGGCATTCTCGCGGCTCAGCTGGAAGAGCCAGCGTTCCATGCCGACCTTGCGCACGTAGATGGAGGTTTCGTATTTCGAGACCACCTCGCCCCCGCGCGTCAGGAAGATGCGTGTCTGGTAGTCGCCCTCGGTCAGGGCGGCGGGCAATTCGACACGTGCACGGAACAGGGTTTGTTCGTCCACGCTTACGGTGCCCTCGTTAAGCTGGTACTGGCCGGAGCTTGTCTTGATCCGGATCAGCGCC
This sequence comes from Sulfitobacter sediminis, assembly GCF_040811725.1. Classification (NCBI taxonomy): domain Bacteria; kingdom Pseudomonadati; phylum Pseudomonadota; class Alphaproteobacteria; order Rhodobacterales; family Roseobacteraceae; genus Sulfitobacter; species Sulfitobacter sediminis. The sequence continues at coordinate 47,932 of NZ_JBFNXX010000012.1, read as the reverse complement.
TCGGTGAAGCTTTCGCTGTCCATGATGTTCATCGGCGCGCCGACGGAGCGGATCGCGCGCGGAATCGAGATTTTATGGCGGATGTCCTCGATATCCTTCAGCGACAGGCCAAGCAGGGTGCTGGTGGAGACGGCATAGAAGCTCGGTGCGCTGTCGACCTCGACGGCATCGGTGTTCACCCAGATGCCAAAGCGTTTTTCCTTGCGCCGCACGATCACGGGTTCGGAGGGGCCGGAGATCGTGATGATGACCTGCAGGCGCGGATCGTCGAGGATCGGACCCTCGCGCTTGACCGCGCCGAAGACCAGGATTTCCGACCCGTCGAAGTTGGTATTGATCGAGACCGTGTCCTTGGACAGGCCCAGCACAATTTCCTCTGCCATGGCCGGCAGGGCCAGGATGAACGCGAGGACAAGGCAGAGCGCGCGCATCAGTGCCCCCCGGCCGCGCCGAGCGAGTAAAGCTCTGCCGGTTGCAGCAGCAGGTCGAGGGCCAGCTTGCCGCAGACCGCCAACACCATGAGCGCCAGAAGGATACGAAGCTGTTCGGCCTTGAGCTTGACGCCGATGCGGGTGCCGATCTGGGCACCGATGACGCCGCCGACCAGCAACAGGACCGCCAAGACCACGTCGACGGTGTAGTTCGTCGTCGCGTGCAGCATCGTGGTGAAGCCGGTGACGAAGATGATCTGGAACAGCGAGGTGCCGACCACGACCTTGGTGGGCATGCCCAGCAGGTAGATCATCGCGGGCACCATAATGAAGCCGCCACCCACACCCATGATTGCGGCGAGGATACCGACGCTGATGCCGACGAGCACCGGCGGAATCACCGAGATGTAGAGGCCGGAGACGCGGAAGCGCATCTTGAAGGGCAGGCCGTGGATCCAGTTGTGTTTCTTGCGGGCAGGCGCCTTGCCCTTCTTGACGTTGCGGATCGCGCGGAGCGATTCCATGAACATCAGCCCGCCGATCACGCCGAGGAAGACGACGTAGCAAAGCTTGACCAGCAGATCGACCTGGCCCAGGGACTTGAGATAGTTGAACACCATCACACCCAGGGCGGCGCCTATGAGGCCGCCTATGAGCAGCACGGTGCCCATCCTGAGATCCACCGTTTTTCGCTTGAAATGGGCTAAAACACCCGAGAAGGACGAGGCGACGATCTGGTTTGCCTCGGTCGCCACAGCGACCGCGGGGGGGATGCCGATGAAGAAGAGAAGCGGCGTCATCAGGAAGCCGCCGCCCACGCCGAACATCCCGGAAAGGACACCCACAAGCCCGCCCAGTCCCAGCAGAAGGAACGCATTGACCGATACTTCGGCGATGGGCAGGTATATTTGCATGGGCTCCCTTAGCGCGCCGGGCGTCTCAAATCAACGGCTCTGCCTGCTTTGCCGGGCCGAGGACTGATCGGCACGTCCAAACTGGTCTTATCGGTTGCCGCCCAAGACGGCACCCGCCTGTCAGCTGCGCACTCAGCGCTCCTTGACATAGGGCTCGCCGCCTGCGCGGGGTGGGATCGCCTTGCCGACGAAACCTGCCAGGATGATGACGGTCATCAGGTAGGGCAGGGCTCCCAGAAGTTGGCCCTGCGGCTTCATCCCGATAATGCCCTCGATCACGTCGGGGCGGGTTTCCAGAGCGCCGAAAAGGCCGAAAAGCAGTGTTGCCCAGAGGGCGTACCAGGGCCGCCACTTGGCGAAGATCAGCGCCGCCAGCGCGATAAAGCCGCGTCCGGCGGACATGTCCTTGACGAAACCGGCCTGCAGCGCGGTGCTGAGGTAGGCGCCGGCGATCCCGCAGAGCACACCGCAGATCGCGACAGCGGCGTAGCGAAGGCCGACAACGGAAACGCCCGCCGTATCGACAGCCGCCGGGTTTTCGCCCACGGCGCGCAGGCGCAGGCCGAAGCGGGTGCGGAACAGAAGCCACCAGGTGAAAGGCACGGCGGCGAGGGCGACGTAGACGAGGATTGAGTGGCCCGAGATCAGTTCGGCATAGAGCGGGCCGAGGATGGGCACATCGGCCAGCGCATCGGCGAAGGGCAGGGTAATGCCTTCAAACCTCGCACCACCCATGAGCGACGGGGTTCGGCCGCCCTGCTGGAACCAGTCCTGGGCGATGAGGACCGTCATACCCGCCGCAAGGAAGTTGATCGCCACGCCCGATATGAGCTGGTTGCCGCGGAAGGTGATGGAGGCCACTCCGTGAAGAGCTGAGAGGATAAGGGATGCGCCGATACCTGCGAGAAGGCCGACCCAGACCGAGCCGGTCACGGCGGCCACGGCTGCCGAGAAGAAGGCGGCGGCCAGCATCTTGCCCTCCAGACCGATGTCGAAGATGCCCGCGCGTTCGCTGAAGAGCCCCGCAAGGCAGGCGAGCAGGAGTGGGGTGGCCAGGCGCACGGTGGAGTCGAGCAGTTGGATGAGCGTTGCGTAGTCCATTATTCCGCAGGCTCCACCGGTTTGCGTTCGGGTTTTGGCGTGCGGGCGCGGCGGGCGGCGAGGAACATTTTCTCGAGCGGCATGCGCACCATGTTGTCGAGCGCACCGGTGAAGAGGATCACCAGCGCCTGGATGACCACGATCAGTTCGCGCGGGATCGACGTCCAGAGGGCAAGCTCGGCACCGCCCTGGTAGAGAAAGCCGAAGAGGATCGCGGCGAGGAAGACGCCCACCGGGTGCGAGCGGCCCATCAGCGCCACCGCGATGCCGATGAACCCGGCACCTTCGGTGGCGTTCAGAACCAGCCGCTCGGCCTCGCCCATGACGTTGTTGATCGCCATCATGCCGGCGAGCGCGCCGGAGATGATCATGGCGATCATAGTGATCTTGAAGGGGGAAATGCCCGCGTATTTCGCTGCCGATTCCGAATGCCCGTAAGCGCGGATTTCATAGCCAAGCCGCGTGCGCCAGATCAGCAGCCAGAGCACGAAGCAGGCGGCAATCGCCACCAGCAGCGAGACGTTGGCCGGGGCTGCCTTGGAAAAGGCGATGCCGAAGGGGGCCAGAAGGTCATGCAAGGTGGGAAGAGCCACGGTTTCGGGGAAACGGGCGGTGGCCGGATCCATCTGGCCCTTGGGGCGCAGGACATTCACCAGCACGTAGTTCAGCAGGGCGGCGGCGATGAAGTTGAACATGATCGTTGTGATCACGATATGGCTGCCGCGCTTTGCCTGCAGCCAGGCGGGGATCGCCGCCCAGACCGCGCCGAAAATGCCCGCCATGACGGCGGCACCGATCAGGGCGATGGTCCAATGGGGCCATGGGATGAAGAGGCAGGCCAGGGCCACGCCGAGCCCGCCGAGCATCGCCTGTCCTTCGCCGCCGATGTTGAAGAGCCGCGCGTGAAAGGCGATGGCGACGGCAAGGCCGGTGAAGATGAAGTTCGTCGCGTAATAAAGCGTGTAGCCCCAGCCGTAGGTCGAGCCGAGCGCGCCTGTCACCATCAGCTTGACGGCGGCCACAGGGTCTTCGCCGATCCCGAGGATCACGAGGGCGGAGATGATCGCCGCGAGGAGGAGAGAGATCAGCGGGACGAGGATGACCTCGGCCCATTTGGGCATCACGTCCATGGGGAGGCCTCGGGTGTCGGGAATGGTGTTCTGGGGGCTGGGCGTGATTGAGCCGTACGACCGGGGGTTTGACACCCCCGGACCCCCGTGGAGGTATATTTCAGGGATGAGGTTGGTGGGGTGGCTCGGAGTGTCAGCATCGTGGATCAGACCTCCTTCGACGCATCGCCGTGGGTATGGGCAAGGTTCTCTTCGATCTCCTCGACCGAATGCGGCCTGTCGGTGTCCGTGATCCCGGCCATCAGCAGGCCAAGTTCCTTTTCGTCGGTCTCATCGGGCAGGCGTTCGCCCATGATGCGGCCGTCGAACATGACGGCGATGCGGTCGCTGAGGGCAAGGATTTCCTCGAGTTCGACCGAGACGAGCAGGATTGCCTTGCCCTGATCTCGTAGGGCCACGATCTGCTGGTGGATGAATTCGATGGCGCCGATGTCGACGCCGCGCGTGGGCTGGCCGACCAGCAGCAGGTCGGGGTTGCGCTCGATCTCGCGCGCCAGAACAATTTTCTGCTGGTTGCCGCCCGAGAAATTCTTGGCCGCCAGTTTCGGGTTCGGCGGGCGCACGTCGAAGCGTTCCATCTTGGCGGCGGTATCTTCGCGGATGGCGGCGTTGTTCATCAGGAGGCCCGAGCGGTAGGCGGGATCGTGGTGATAGCCGAAGGCTGTGTTCTCCCAGGCCATGTAATCCATGATCAGCCCCTCGCGCTGCCGGTCTTCGGGCACATGGGAGATACCGCGATTGCGGCGGGACTGGCCGTCAGAATGGCGGCCCGAGAGGTCCAGCGACTGACCGTTCAGGCGTATCTCGCCGGTGCCATCGGCATAGCCGCCGAGAACCTCGAGCAGTTCCGACTGGCCGTTGCCTGCGACGCCCGCGATGCCGACGATCTCGCCTGCGCGCACTTGCAGATCAATCCCGCGCAGGCGTTCGACGCCCTTGTCGTCGATGACCTTAAGGCCCTTGATGTCGAGCACCACGTCACCCGGTGTCGCGGGTTTCTTGTCCACGCGCAGGAGCACCTTGCGGCCGACCATCAACTCGGCCAGTTCCGGCGGCGAGGTGTCGGCGGTCTTGACCGTCGCGGTCATCTCGCCCCGGCGCATGACGCTGACGGTGTCGGTGATCTCCATGATCTCGCGCAGCTTGTGGGTGATCAGGATGATGGTTTTCCCTTCGGAGCGCAGGCGCCCGAGGATGCGGAAAAGCTGGTCGGCCTCTGCCGGGGTCAGCACGCCGGTGGGTTCGTCGAGGATCAGGATGTCGGCCTGCCGGTAGAGCGCCTTGAGGATTTCCACGCGCTGCTGCATGCCGACACCTATATCCTGCACCAGCGCGTCGGGTTCGACATTCAGGCCGTAGTCATTGGCAAGCTCGATCAGCGTTGCGCGGGCCTTGGCCAGCGAGGTGGTCAGTTTCCATCCGTCTTCGGCGCCGAGGATGATGTTTTCGAGCACCGTGAAATTCTCGACCAGTTTGAAGTGCTGGAACACCATGCCGATGCCCGCGGCGATGGCCGCCTGGCTGTCGGGGATCTCGGTCTTTTTCCCGTTGATCCAGATCTCGCCTTTGTCGGCCTTGTAGAAGCCGTAGAGGATCGACATGAGCGTCGATTTGCCGGCGCCGTTCTCGCCGATGATCCCGTGGATCGTGCCGGGCATGACGCGGATCGAGATATCCTTGTTGGCCTGCACGGGGCCGAAGGCCTTGGAGATGCCTTTCAGCTCGATGGCAGGCGCAACAGGAGCGGCAGTCGCCTGCCGCTCCAATGTCGTCTCTGCGCTCACTTAGAAGTCCAGCGCCGGGCAGCTGTCGTTGGCGTAGTAGCTGACGACTTCCAGTTGACCGTCGATGATCTTCTGGCGGGCCTCGTCGACCATGGCCTTCATCTCGTCGGTGACCAGCGGCGCGTTGTTCTCGTCAAGCGCGTAGCCGACACCATCCTCGGCCAGACCCAGCACGAAAACGCCGGTTTCAACGTCTTCGCCTGCCTTCATGGCTTCGTAGACCGCGTTGTCCACGCGCTTGAGCATGGAGGTCAGGACCTTGCCCGGGTGCAGGTAGTTCTGGTTGCTGTCGACGCCGATGGAGAGGATGCCCTCGTCCGCAGCGGTTTGCAGCACGCCCACGCCGGTGCCGCCAGCCGCGGCGTAAACCACGTCAGCGCCTTGGGAAATCTGTGCCTTGGTCAGCTCGGAGCCTTTCACCGGGTCGTTCCACGCCGCAGGCGTGGTGCCTGTCATGTTGGCGATCACGGTAGCGTCGGGGTTAACGGCCTTGACGCCCTGTGCGTAGCCGCAGCCGAAGTGGCGGATCAGCGGGATGTCCATGCCGCCGATGAAGCCCACGGTATTGGACTTGGATGCCATCGCGGCCAGCATGCCGACAAGGTAGGAGCCTTCATGCTCGGCAAAGCCGATCTGGCGGATGTTGGGCGCATCAAGCCATGTCACGTCGATGGCGACGAACTTGGTATCGGGATAATCCGCCGCCACCGATGCCAGCGGGTCGGCCATGGCAAAGCCCATGGTGATGACCGGGTTCGCGCCGGATTCCGCAAAGCGGCGCAGGGCCTGTTCGCGCTGGGCTTCGGACTGCAGTTCGATCTCATTGTAGTTGAGACCGGTTTCGGCCTGCCAGCGCTGTGCACCGTTGTGCGCGGCCTCGTTGAACGATTTGTCGAACTTGCCGCCCAGATCGAAGATCAGCGCAGGCTCGGCCAGGGCCGCACCGGCGCTGAGCGCCAAGGCAGCAGCGGCGCCCAGGAATTTGGTCATAAGGGTCATCAGGTATCTCCCAGTTTTGAGTGTTGGGGCGCTGCCGTTCTGCGGCCTGTCGCCCGCGATCATGCGATCTGCGTCAATTTGAGGAATGCCGGGGGGGCGGGTCAACCGCTTTCTGGGGTTTGGGAGGTGGATTCGCCCATCTGACCAAGGGTCAGCTTGCGTTGCATCAAAATCGCGTCGGCGTGGGCCGCGCCGGGGCGTGCGTAGTAGCCCTTGCGCAACCCTGCCTCGTCGAAACCGAGGGAACGGTAGAGCGCCAGAGCGGGCAGGTTGTCGGAGGCGACCTCGAGAAAGGCACTTTCAGCCCCGGCTGCAACGGCGGCGAGCCATTCTTCGGCAAGCGCGCGGCCGATGCCCTGTCTGCGGTGGGCCGGATCGACCGCGAGGGTCAGCAATTCGCTCTCGCCTGCAACAGTCCGCGTAAGGGCGAAGCCTGTCCGTCGACTGAAAAGCCGCATATGGGGACTTGCGAGCAGGTTCTCGAACTCTGCCACCGTCCACGGGCGTTCCCGCGTGAAGGCGGCAGCATGGAGTCGGGCAAGTGCCTGAGGGGTCATGGCAGGATCGCGGGGGGCGCGTCCCGCGCGGGGGCGGCGTCAGGCGGTTTGATATAATCGGGAACCGGGCGCGGTGGGAAGGCTGTGGCCTCGATGTACTTTTGCTCGGTCATCTCGGCCAGCCGCGCCGGGTCGGGGCGGTACTCTTCGTCGTCGGCCCGCGTGCCCAGATGGGCGGCGATCTCGGTGGCCCGATGGCCGAATACGAGCGTGTCGGGGGAAGGGCGCAATTCCCGTGGAGGATCGGACGGGTCGATCAACAGGCCCTGACCCTCTGCGCCGGACGCGCCTGTCCCGTAGCCGCGCAGGTAGACGAGGCCGCGGGTGGCGGGGACGGAAACCAGAGTCCCGGGTGGGACGGGTATCGTGCCATAGGCGCATTCGAAGGCCGTGATCCCGAAGACGGGAATGCCGAGCGCCAGCCCAAGGCCGCGTGCCGCCGAGACCGCGATGCGGATGCCCGTGAAATTACCGGGTCCAACGCCCACGCCGATCGCATCGACGTCTGCCCAGGTCCAGCCGCAGGACGCCAGCGTGTCTTCCAAAGCGGGCATCAGGGTTTCGGCCTGACCGCGCGGCATGTCCTTGACGCTGCCGCCCGAATAGCTTTCGGTTGACCAACCCACGGAAACGAATGGCCCGGAGGTGTCGAAGGCGACGACCTTGGGCCATTTCTTGCGGTTTTCGGGAAAGCCCTTGTCAGGCAACCGGGCGTACTTCTGTCACTTCGGGGATGTAGTGCCGCAGAAGGTTCTCGATACCCATCTTCAGGGTCAGCGTGGACGACGGGCAGCCAGCGCAGGCGCCCTGCATGTGCAGGTAGACCACGCCACGCTCGAACCCGTGGAAGGTGATGTCGCCACCGTCCTGTGCCACGGCAGGGCGCACGCGGCTGTCCAGAAGCTCCTTGATCTGGCCGACGATCTCGCCGTCCTCGCCGTCATGTTCGGCATGACCGGAGGAGGCCTTGTGATCCTCTGCCATCACCGGCTGGCCGGACTGGTAGTGTTCCATGATCGCACCCAGCAACGCGGGCTTGATATGGTCCCACTCGATGCCGTCGGCCTTGGTCACGGTGACGAAATCGGTGCCGAAGAAGACGCCCGTCACACCGTCCACGCCGAAAAGACGCTGGGCCAGGGGCGAGCCGCCGGCAGCCTCGGCCGTCGGGAAATCCGCTGTCCCCATCTCGAGCACCGCCTGGCCGGGCAGAAACTTGAGCGTTGCGGGATTGGGCGTGGATTCGGTCTGAATGAACATGTGGCGGCTCCTATTTGGATGCTACCGATATGCGGATTGCCCCGCCGCGAGTCAAGGGTTTGGAATGGTTCTAAACCGGATGTGAAGCGGTCGCCGCGCCCCCGAAAAGATCCTCTTCGCAGCGCCCGCAAAGAGGCGTATTGAGGGTGCATCGGGGCATGAGTCGGCGGGTCGAAAACCGCGCGCCTGCACTGCCCTATCCACGGAGAAAATGATGGATACTACTTTGGGCGTTGGCATCCTTGCTGCGACCGTCTTGCTGTTTTCATGGGCCTTCGGAGCGCACCGTCGGCCGGACCGCGCGGCCTGGGTCGATTGGCCCGGTGCCTCGATGCTGATCTGCGTAGCCTTCACGATGATGGGTCCGGTGGGGCTTGGTTTCCTGGTGCGCGGGCTGATGTATCCGGTGGCCGACATCGCCAGAGCGAACGTGGTTCTGGCGGGTGTCTCTGCGGGTCTGGCAGTGGTGGCTTTCATTGCGGCGCCGATGCTGATCCGGCCGGCCCTGCGCGGTCGCGACCCGCGACCGACACATGCGAACGTTAACGCCACACCGCCGGTGGCGGATTTGCCGCGCGCGGCCTGATCGGCGTCCGAAACGAGCCGGGGCGGTCAGGTGATCGCCTCGAGCCTTTCCTTGCTAAGATCGCCGGGTACGATGGTGATCGGCACCGGGAGCGATCCGGAGGAGCGGCTGAGCTGGGTCACCAGCGGCCCTGGCCCCTTCTTCTTGTCCGAAGAAGCCCCAAGCACGAGCACCCCGATGTCCGGGTCGTCGGCGATCTGGGCGATGATCTCGTCCACTGGCACGCCTTCGCGGATTACCAGCTCAGGATCGACGCCCTGCTTGTCGCGCATCCACTTGGCGAAGACCTCGAAATGCACCTCGATGCGCTCGCGCGCCTCCTCGCGCATGATGTCGCCGACACCGATCCAATGATTGAACTCGTCGGGCGGAATCACGGCCAACACTTCGACACCGCCGCCGGTGTGATTGGCCCTGAGCGCGGCAAAGCGCATCGCGTTGAGGCATTCGGTGCTGTCGTCCAGCACCACGAGGAACTTGCGCATCTTGAGGTCTCCCTGTGCAGCGCGATCATGGCGTGCGGGGCTGCGCGGTGCAATCTCTATCTGCGGTGCCGCTCATCGGCGCCGCGCGCCCCTTCGCGGAGCGATGACAGCAAAGCGCTGCTGGCTCACCAGAAATCAGGATTTGGCGCGGGATCAGCGGCGTTCGGAGGCGGCCCAGTCCCAGTACATCTCGCGTACGCGGCGGGTGACGGGGTTGCGGTTGGCGCCGATCTCGTAGCGCGTGTCGTCAAAGGCGGCGACGGGCGTGACCTTCATCATGTTGCCTGACAGGAAGACCTCGTCCGCGTCGTGGAAATCCTCGAAGCTCAGCACCGTTTCATGCACCTTCATGCCGTCGGCGCGCATGTTGATCATGTGGCGCTCGCGGGTGATGCCCGCGAGGAAGGTGCCGTTGGGGATCGGGGTGAAGACCTCTCCGTCCTTGACCATGAAGACATTGGCGGAGGCACTTTCCGCGACATTGCCCATGGCATCGGCCACCAGCGCGTTGCCGAAGCCCTTGGCGCGCGCCTCGACCATCATGCGGGCGTTGTTGGGGTAGAGGCAGCCCGCCTTGGCGTTCACCACGTTGTCCTCGAGTACCGGGCGACGAAAGCGGGTGCGCGTAAGCGTCGTCGCGGCCTCTGGAGGGGCCATGGGGATTTCCTCGAGGCAGACGGCAAAGCCCGTCGCCCCCTCGCGCGGGACGATGCCAAGCTCGTCGCCCGCCAATGCCCAGTACATCGGGCGGATGTAGACAGGGTGGTCTCGGCCATAGCTTTCCAGCCCCTCGCGGACGATGCCGATCATCTCATCCGTCGAGACCGTCGGGGTGATCATCAGCGCGTTGGCAGAGCGATTGACGCGCGCGCAGTGTTTGTCGAGATCCGGGGCCAGCCCGTCGAAAAGCCGAGCGCCGTCGAAAACCGTCGTGCCGAGCCAGGAGCCGTGATCGGCGGCACGCATGATCATCTGGTCGCCGTCGTGCCAGCTGCCTTCGAAATACGTCTTGATGTTCTTGCCGGTCGCCATGTGCTTATCCCTTGTTCGGGGCGCTGCGGTAGATGCCTTCGGGCAGGTTCAGCGCGACTGTGAGGTCACGCAGTTGCGCGGGCGACAGGGTGATCTTTGAGACGGTGTCGGTGCGCGGGTCCCACTGCTCGAAGGTGATTTCGCTGTCAAAGGCCTGTACGACCACGTCCTCGCGCAGGGGCGTTTCGCCCTCGTCGACTAGCGTGATCACCGAGGCGTCGAATTCGTGCTCTATCGTAAACATGGGGCGACCCTGAGCCTTTCGGCGGATCATTGCAAGAGGTGCCGTCAAACCGGCGTGATCGCTCTGGCCCCTCCTGCCGCATGTGATAAGCTTGCACCCGTTATTCTGCCCGGAAGGACAACACGCATGATCAGAAAGACCCTTGCCGCCCTGGCCAGTCTCGCGGCGCTTGCTGCCTGTGATGTGGCACCGGTGGGACAGGGTCCTGCGGCGCCTTCACCCTCCGCCGCCGCCAGCGCACCCCCGCTTTCCGCCAGCCAGGCGGCGCGCAGCTTCGTGCAGGTGGTGCGCACGGTCGAGCCGGTGGCCGAGCGGGAGTGCCGCGCACGCACGCGCGGGGTCAACTGCGATTTCGCCATTGTCGTCGACGACCGTCCGGGCCAGCCTGCCAACGCCTTTCAGACACTGGACCGGCAGGGCCGCCCGGTGGTGGCCTTCACGCTGGCACTGATCGCCGATGCGCGTAACGAGGACGAGCTGGCCTTTGTCCTGGGGCACGAGACGGCGCATCACATCGCCGGACACATCGAGCGCCAGCAGCAGAACGCCGTTGCGGGTGCGGTGATCTTTTCCGGCCTCGCCACGCTGGCGGGAGGCGGGACCGAGGCGGTGCGGACCGCCCAGCAGCTTGGTGCCGAGGTGGGCGCACGCAGCTATTCCAAAGAGTTCGAGCTGGAGGCGGATGCGCTGGGCACGATCATCACCGCGCGAGCTGGATACAATCCGATCCGTGGGGCCGAGTTCTTTACCCGCATTCCCGATCCGGGGGACAAGTTCCTTGGTACCCATCCGCCCAATGCCTCGCGCATCGACGTGGTGCGGCGCACGGTGGCGGGGCTCTAGCGCTGCCGCTGGATCGGACGCACCACGTGCAGAGTGATCCCGATCAGCGACATGACAACCCAGAACGACTGGATCAGCGCGGCCGCGAGGTTGAAGCTTGCCGAAAGCCCGATGAGAACGCAGCTCGAGGCGGTGAGGTTCAGAATGAAATAGGTTACCGTTGCCGGGGTGATGACCCTCAGCGTAAGCAACGTGTAGGCCGAAACGTAGAGAAAAAAGCCCAGCACGCCGACCAGCTCGGCGACGGAAAGGTGTGTATCCAATAGGGTCATCAGGAAATCCGGAAAGGGCGGTTGAAAGGGTGTATTCAATGCGTCCTTTCTAAGCCGCTGGTCAGCCGCCACCAATGCCGGTATTCCTTACCCAAGGGAAAGAGGAGTGCCGCGCATGGGAACGGGACGCAGGATAAGCCGCCGGGCCTGGCTTTCGATCGCTGCGGCCCTCATGGCCTGTGGTCCCCTTGCCGCCCAGCAGATCGACATTTCCGGCACCTACCGCGCGGAGGGGCGTAATCCGAACGGGTCGGCCTATACAGGCAGCGCGGTCGTCTCGGAAATCAACGGCATCGTGCAGGTGCAGTGGACTGTGGGCAGCCAGAGCTATGCCGGCACCGGCAGGCGCGACGGGCAGGTCGTTGTCGTCAACTGGGGCCAGCCGGCGCCGGTGATTTACGTGGTGATGTCGAATGGCGATCTTTACGGGACGTGGGAGAACGGCACCGCGCTGGAACGGTTGCTCCGGCAATAGGACATGGCTGACGACCCCCTGAAGCTTGGCGTCGTGCTGACCGATCGCGGTTCGAAATACGCGGTTTCGGGCTCGCCTGTCGCATCGCGCGAGGATGTGGATGCGATTCTGAAATCCCTCAGGCGGGACAAGGCCTATGCCAAGGCGACACATAACACCTGGGGTGTGATCCTGTCGGATGGCACGCCGCTCAAAGGCGATGACGGGGAGGCCGGAGCAGGCATGGTGATCCTGCGGATGCTGGAACGGGCGGGGCTCTCAGATCACGTGATCGTGGTGACCCGCTGGTACGGGGGCAAGCACCTGGGCGGGGACAGGTTCCGGCATGTGCAGACCTGCGTGACCGCCTATCTCGACGCTCAGGGCGACGGCGATGAAAAGGCAGGCTGAGGCGACCAGCACGAAGCTGTGCCAGATCGCGTTCTGATAGCGCATGCCGGGATGGGCGAAGACATAGGTGCCCGCGGAATAGATTATCCCGCCGACCAGAACGAAGATCAGCGCCGGGCCGCTGAGATTTTGCCACATGGGCCAGATCAGCAAGACCGACAGCCAGCCCATGCCGAGGTAAAGCGCAAGCGAGCCGCGCGCGTTGCATTTCCAGAACCAGAGCTTGGCGACAGCGCCCAGTCCCGCCAGCAGCCAGACCAAGGCCAGGATGCCGTAGGCAAAGCTCGTGCCGATCACGGCGACGATGGGCGTATAGGTGCCCGCGATCTTGAAATAGATCGCCGCGTGATCGATCCGGTGAAGGATGGGGCGCCAACCGTCGACGGGGGTCATGTGGTAAATCGCCGAGGCCGCGAAGGCCACCAGCAGGCAGGCGACGTAGATGGCTGTCGTGGAAAGCATCGCGCCGCTGTCGGCCGCCTGCGCCATCAGCAGGACCGAGGCGGGAATGGCAAAAGCTAACCCGATGGCGTGAACGGCGCCATCCGCAATCGTTTCCTCTCTGGAATACGGGTAAGCCATGGGAAGACGTTAAAAGAGGAATGTGAAGAAAACGTGCCGGGACCGTGTCATCCCTTGGCCTGCCGATGCAGATGCAGCCGGTAGAGGAAGGGGGCCGCGAGATGATCGTAGACCACGTTCGCCAGCCAGTGGACGCCTGGCAGGCTGACGAGCCGCGCCAGCCAGCGGGTCTGGGGGATGTCCAGCCAGAGCACGATGAAGGCGGGGATCCCGGCGTAGGTCTGGCCGTGCTTGCGCACGTGGAACCGCTTGGCCGCGTCTTCGGGTGTGATCCCCCAGTCGCGCAGCTTTGCGGGATCAGTGCAATCGTCGTAGCGAATGGGCAGCGCCTGTTTCTCGCTCAGCCGCGCGTAGTGGTCGACCTCGCGGCTGCAGATCGGGCAGGAGGCGTTGTAGAGGACTTCGGTTTCATCGCGCATACCCCTGATTTAGGTGCAATGCGGCGCGGGCCAAGCCTCAGCGCGGTTTGTTGCTGTCGATCCAGCGCGACATAAGCGCGCGATCACGGAAGCATTCAGGCGGCACCGGGTTGCGCTTGAGCCGGGCGATGCGTTCGGCGAAGGCGACCTGTTTCGAGGAGGGGTAGTTGGCGAAGCCCGATTTGGGCGCGGGTGCCTTGTGCTGGTCGATCCACTGCGAGAGCGCCGCGCGGTCCTGCGCGATGCCCTCGGGCAGCTTGGTGTTGTGGCGCTGGGCGAGGGTGGTGGCGTAGGCGATCTGCTTTTCGGTCGCGGGTTGCTTCGCGGTCAGGGGCAGGTCGGGCTGCACGGGTTCAGCCCCCTTGGCGGGGGTGAAGAGGCCGGGAAAGCTGGGCTGGAAGGACATGGGATGTTCCTGTCGTTCTCACGGGTCTTAACGGTTGGTTAACATGTAGAACATATGGGGAACATTTTCAAGGTTTGGCTAGAAGGCTCCTAGAAAAGTAGTTCATCAAGAGGCAGAAAATACATCGGCCGGACGGTGTGGGACCGCTATACAACCCGCCCCCACAAATCATACTCTCCCGCCTCGTCCACCTCGACCGTCACGATATCTCCCACCGACAGGGCCTCGAACCCCCCGTCGATAAAGAGGTTCCCGTCGATCTCCGGCGCGTCCGCCTTTGTCCGGCAGGTCGCGGCCTCGGCATCGACCTCGTCCACGATCACCTCCAGCCGCTGGCCGACCTTGGCCGCCAGCTTGGCCTCCGAGATCGCCTGCGCCTTTTCCATGAACCGCTCCCAGCGTTCCTGCTTGACCTCGGGGGCCACGTGATCCGGCAGGGCGTTTGACCGTGCACCGGCGACGTTCTCATACTGGAAGCAGCCCACGCGGTCCAACTGCGCCTCGTCGAGCCAGTCGAGCAGGGTCTGGAATTCCGCCTCGGTTTCGCCCGGATAGCCCACGATGAAGGTCGAGCGCAGGGTGATGTCGGGGCAGACCGCGCGCCAGGCGACGATTTCGTCCAGCGTTTTGGAGGCGGCGGCGGGGCGGGCCATGCGTTTCAGCGTGTCGGGATGGGCATGCTGGAAGGGGATGTCGAGGTAGGGCAGCACCAGACCCTCGGCCATCAGCGGGATGAGCTGGCGCACGTGGGGGTAGGGGTAGACGTAGTGCAGGCGGACCCACGCACCGAGAGACCCCAGATCGCGGGCGAGATCGGTGATATGGGCGCGGTGGCCACGGTCCTCGGCGTGTTTGATGTCGACTCCGTAGGCGGAGGTGTCCTGGCTGATGACCAGCAATTCCCTGACGCCGTTCTCGACAAGCCGCTCCGCCTCGCGGATCACCGCATGGGCGGGGCGGGAGACTAGGCGGCCGCGCATGTCGGGGATGATGCAGAACTTGCACTTGTGGTTACAGCCCTCGGAAATCTTCAGATAGCTGTAGTGGCGCGGGGTGAGGGAGACCTGTTGTGCGGGCAGCAGGTCGATGAACGGGTCGGGCGCGGGCGGCACGGCGGCGTGGACGGCGTCGAGCACCTGTTCGTATTGGTGGGGGCCGGTGACGGCGAGGATGCGGGGGTGGTGTTCGCGGATGTAGTCAGGCTCGGCCCCGAGGCAGCCGGTGACGATCACGCGGCCGTTTTCGGTCAGCGCCTCGCCGATGGCCTCGAGGCTTTCCGCCTTTGCTGAATCGAGAAAGCCGCAGGTGTTCACGATCACCGCATCAGCGCCCGCGTAGTCGGGGGAAATGCCGTATCCTTCCGCCCTCAGACGCGTCAGGATGCGTTCGCTGTCGACCAGCGCCTTGGGGCAGCCAAGGGAGACCATGCCGATGGTCGGCTGGCCGGGGCGGGGGCGGTCGCCGATCTTGGCAGCGGGCGCGATGTCGGGGCGCAGATTTGGTGGGTTTGTGCTCATGGATCGGCTATAGTCGAACGAAACGGGCGCGAAAAGCCCGGACAGAGGAGAGCGCGATGAAGTGGATCCTGCGGATCATCGGGGCACTTGTGCTGGTGGCGGTGCTGGTGGTGGGCGGCGTGCTGATGCTGCCTGCCGAGCGTATCGCCAAGATCGCCACGGATCAGCTGAGCAAGATCACTGGGCGCAACGTCAGCGTGAGCGGGGACGTCTCCATGACGCTCTGGCCTGTGTTGGGCGTTACGGCCGAGGGGCTGGAGGTCGGTAATGCCGCCTGGGCCAAGGAGGGCGCGATGCTGAGCACAGCGCAGGCAGCGATTGGCGTCGATGCCGGGGCGCTTTTGCGGGGCGAGATCAGGATCACCAACATCGAGGCGCAAAGCCCGACGATCCGGCTGGAAAGCCGCAAGGACGGGCGCGCAAGCTGGCAGTTCACCGATGGCGCGGGGGCCGCGCAGATCGAGACCGAGACAACGCCTGCGCGTGCGCCACGTCCTGTGACGATCGAGCGGCTGGTGATCCGGGACGCGACGCTGATCTACGATGCGGAAGGGGCGGACCTCGTGTCCTACAGTGGTGTCGATCTGAGCCTTGACTGGCCGGATGCCTCGGGCCCTGCGCAGATTTCGGCAGCGGTGCGTCCGGCGGGCGAACGGGTGGCGGTCGATGCGAACATTGGGAATTTCGCGGGCTTTCTTGGCGGGGAGGTGCAGCCGGTCGGTCTCGCGCTTGAAACGAAAGGTGGCACAGCGCGGCTTGACGGCCGCGCATCCCTGCAGGGGGCGGTCGCGGGACGGATCGATCTCGATCTGAAAAGCACCGGAGGCTTTCTTGCCTCGCTTGGTCTTGCGGCCATCGACCTGCCGCAGGGGCTGGGCCGGAGCGCCGATGTGCAGGCCGATCTGACACTGACCCCGGACCGCAGGCTCGCCCTGCGCGAGATGACAGCCGATCTGGGCGGCAACCGGATGACGGGGGCAGCGGATATCGACCTCAACGGTGTGCCGCAGATCAACGCGCAATTGAACGCGGGGGTGCTGGACCTCAAGCCATTGACCGGGGGGGGAAGCGATGGCGGTGGCTCTGGCAGCGCATCAGCGGGGTGGCCGACCGACCGCATTGACGCTTCGGGCCTTGCGGCCTTCAACGGCGCAATCTCTCTCCGGGCGGACAGTATCGACCTTGGGGCGTTGAAACTTGGTGCCACGCGCACGCTGCTTACGAACGACCGTTCCCGCATGGTGTTCGAATTGCGCGAGGTGCAGGCCTACGACGGGCAGTTCAAGGGCGAATTCGTCATGAACAACCGCAGCGGGCTATCGGTAGGAGGCAAGCTGCGCGCGGGTGCTGTGCAGATGAAGCCGCTGCTGACCGACCTCGCGGGGCTCACGCGCTTTACCGGGCAGGGGGATGCTGAGGTGTCCTTTCTGGGCGTGGGGCAGAGCGTCGATGCGATTATGCGGTCGCTTTCGGGGCAGGGGGCGTTGAACGTCGGGCGCGGGTCGATCGAGGGGATCGACCTGGATGACCTGCTGGGCAATTTCGATGTGCAGGGTGGGACGACGGTGTTCGACTCGCTCAGCGGGACATTTGCGATAGAGAAGGGCGTGCTGCGAAACAACGATTTGCGAATGCTGCTGCCCAACTTCGACGCCAGCGGGGCCGGGCAGGTTGATCTCGGCGGCCGTACGCTGGATTACACGATCACGCCCCGCGCGCTGCGAGTGAATCGCGACCGGGGCCTTGCCGTGCCGGTGCGCATTTACGGACCATGGGCCGATCCAAAGGTGCAGCCTGACCTGAAAGCGGCGCTTGACCTAAATTTCAAGGAAGAGCGTGAACGCGTAGAGGACCGGGCCAAGGAGAAGCTGGAGCAGAAGCTGCAGGAGGAGCTTGGGGTTGTCCGTCAAGAGGGCCAGTCAGTTGAAGAGGCGGTGAAGGACCGGCTCGAAGACAAGCTGAAAGAAGAGCTTTTCAAGATTTTCGACTAGAATTCATGTGTCGTTAACCATGTTGCGGGCAGGCTGGTCGCATGTTTCCCGTGGCCGAACATGTCAGCGCCGAGCAGTGGATGCGGCAGCTCTTTTCATCGAAGGCGGCCCGCGATGGCGGGGTGGTGCGGCGAAAGGTCCGGGACGTGGCGCGGATCGTGGGATGTCGGCGGTTCGAGGGCGAGGTGCGCAGGCGCGGCTATCGCGCGGTGCAGAATGGGCAGCAATACGTGGTGTTTTGTAACAATGAGGTGCTCCGACTGATCGAGTGAGACGCAATTTCCTACCAAGGAAATTGCCAAGACTATTGCAATAGTCTTGGGGGTTTCGCGTGGTTCAGCGGTGCGCTAGAAGATCGTCTGACCGCGCGACAGGAGACGCCCCATGGCCAACGATCTTTTCAACAGCTTCATGACCGGACCGGACGAGAACGGCCGGTTCGGTGATTTCGGCGGACGCTTTGTCTCTGAAACCCTGATGCCGCTGATCCTCGAGCTGGAAGAGCAGTACGAGAAGGCCAAGACGGACGACAGTTTCTGGGCAGAGATGAACGATCTCTGGACTCATTATGTGGGCCGTCCGAGCCCGCTCTACTTTGCCGAGCGGCTGACGGATCATCTGGGCGGCGCCAAGGTCTACATGAAGCGCGACGAGCTGAACCACACCGGCGCGCACAAGATCAACAACGTGCTGGGCCAGATCATCCTTGCCCGCCGCATGGGCAAGAAGCGCATCATCGCCGAGACCGGTGCCGGCCAGCACGGCGTGGCGACGGCAACGGTCTGCGCCAAGTTCGGGCTGCAATGCGTGGTCTACATGGGCGCGCATGACGTCGAGCGGCAGGCACCGAACGTCTTCCGCATGCGCCTTCTGGGGGCCGAGATCGTGCCAGTCACGTCGGGGCGTGGTACGCTCAAGGATGCGATGAACGATGCGCTGCGCGACTGGGTGACGAACGTGCGCGATACCTTTTACTGCATCGGCACTGTTGCGGGCCCACACCCCTATCCGGCGATGGTGCGGGACTTCCAGTCGATCATTGGCAAGGAGGTGCGCGAGCAGATGACTGCCGCAGAAGGGCGCCTGCCCGACGCGGTCATCGCCGCCATCGGTGGCGGGTCGAACGCCATGGGGCTTTTCTACCCGTTCCTCGACGACAAGGAAGTGAACATCATCGGCGTCGAAGCGGGCGGCAAGGGCGTGAACGAGAAGATGGAGCACTGCGCCTCCCTGACCGGTGGGCGTCCGGGGGTGCTGCATGGCAACCGGACCTACCTGTTGCAGGACGAGGATGGACAGATCCTCGAAGGCTTCTCGATTTCCGCCGGTCTCGATTACCCGGGCATCGGACCCGAGCACGCCTGGCTGCACGACATCGGGCGGGCGAAATACGTTTCAATCACGGATAAAGAAGCTCTGGCTGCCTTCCAGCTTTGCTGCGAGCAGGAGGGGATCATTCCCGCGCTGGAGCCGTCCCACGCCCTTGCCCATGTCTGCAAGATCGCGCCGGAGCTGCCGAAGGATCACATCATCTGCATGAACATGTGCGGGCGCGGGGACAAGGACATCTTTACCGTGGCGCGTGCCCTGGGCTTCGAGATGGGCAAGTTCGCCTGACCCAACCCCTTGAAAACCCTCTACAGAAGCGCCCCGCCCCACCGGCGGGGCGTTTCGTTTCGGCTTCTAAACTCAGGTTTATTGCCTTTTGCCGCAGGTTTATGGCGTCCTGCCTAAACCTGCTGCCCATGGTCAGCGGCGTCTCAACTCGTCCAGCTTGCCCGCGATGGGGCCGCCTCCCGTGGTCCCGGACAGCCAAGCAAAGGAACACGATATGAAACGCGAGACGATCTTGTTTGTGGGCTTCTCCCTTCTGGCGGCATCGCCGTCGTTCGGGCAGAGCTTCGGGGACCGGGTGGTGGAACAATTGGCGGCGGACGGTTTCCGCACGCTTGAGGTCAAGAACGGGCCGACGGAAACGAAGGTCGAGGCGGTGCGCAACGGCACCAAGCTGGAGGTGGTCTATGACCGCGCGACGGGGCAGATCGTCGAACAGGAGACCGAGCGTTTCGTTGGTACGATCGCGGAGAACCGTGGTATCGAGATCTCGACCCGCGACCGCGACTTTTCGGATGCGGCGCGCGGTCGGGCGGACAGGGATGATGACGACGACGACGATGACGGGGACCGCCAGCGCGGGCGCGATCGGGACCGTGACCGGGATCGCGACAGGGACCGTGACGACGACAGTTCGGGCCGTGGCCACGGGCGCGACGGTGACGACAGTGACGACAGCTCGGACGACAATGGGCGCGGGCGCGGCTCGGATGATCGCGGTTCCGATGACTCGGGCAATTCTGGCCGGGGATCGGACGATGATGGAGACGACGGCGATGACAACGGGCGTGGACGTGGCTCGGATGACCGTGGCGCGGACGACTCGGGCAACTCCGGTCGGGGATCGGACAGCGATGGCGATGATGGGGATGATGGTGACGACAGCGGCCATGGCCGGGGCTCTGATAATTCATCCGACAGCGGCAATTCCGGGCGCGGATCGGACGATGGCGACGACGGTGACAGCGGTCGCGACGGAGACGGCGACAACGATGGCGATGACGGCGACTCCGATGGAGACGACGACTGACGCCATGCGCGCTGGCCCACAAAACCCCACCTTCAGGCCCGCCCCCGTGCGGGCCTGCGATGTTGCGGAGGCGGCATGAGACGCGGGCTTCTTCTGACCGCGCTGATCGGCGCCCTTGCCCTGCCGGTGCAGGCCGGACCGGTCGAGGACAGCATCGTGCGGCAATTGCGCGATCAGGGCTTTCGCAGCATCGAGATCAAGCGCACCCTTTTGGGCAGGCTGCGCATCACCGCGCAAAGCCGGACGCTTGACCGGGAGATCATTCTTAACCCGGCCACGGGCGAAATCCTTCGCGACTACTGGGAGGAACGGAACGGCAGGCCGGCACGAGGCGGCATCATCAACCCGCCGCGCGACGATGCCAAGCCCGGCTATGGCGACGACGACGACCGTGATGATGATCGGGACGACGACCGAAGCGACGAGGACAACAGTGGCCGCGGGAATGCCTCGGACCGGGGCGATGACGGTGACGACGGGGATGACGGCGACAACAGCGGCAGCGGCTCTGGCAACAGCGGCAGCGGGTCCGGCAACAGCGGCAGCGGTTCGGGCAATAGCGGGCGGGGAGGTGACGGCGGCGACAGTGACGGGGATGGTGACGGAGACGGAGACGGCGATGGCGGCGACGACTGAATCCTTCCGCCGGGAGCATGAACGGTGAGCCGGATGCGGCTCATCGTCGTTGTCTTCGTGGTGCAGGTTCTCTGCGCCTTTGTTTTTGTGTTCGATATCGTTGCGACCGTCCTGGGCCTGCCTGTCGGACCGCTAGACTGGCAGCTGCGCGAACTGATGGAACTGGGCGCCGCGCTGGGGTTGATTCTGGGCGGCTGTCTGGGGGCGATCCTGCTTCGGGCAACGCACCGGCGGTCCCAGCACGTGGAAAGCCAGTTGCGCGCGGCCTCCGGCGCGTTTCTGGATCTGCTTGAGGATCGTTTCGGAGAATGGAACCTGACGCCCGCAGAAAAGGACGTCGCGCTCTTTTCGATCAAGGGAATGAGCATCCAGGACATCGCCGCGCTGCGCAATGTCTCGGAAGGCACCGTCAAGGCGCAGACCAACGCGATCTACCGCAAGGCCGGCGTTTCGGGCCGGCCGCAGCTTCTGAGCCTGTTCATCGACGATTTGATGGGCGGTCCGCTGGGGCCGAAGTAGCTCGCGTCTCCGCGCGGCGGTTCAGCCGTCAGCGGCGTTGGCCTGCAGGACGTCGAGCGGCACGATTTCCAGCGCCCGGCGGTGGGTGGCCTGCAAATGGACCTTTGGCGCGCAGCCCTCGTCGTGGGCCTGCAGGAACCGCGCGGCGCAGAGGCACCAGCGGTCGCCGGGTTTCAGCCCGACAAAGCCGAATTCGGGGCGCGGGGTGGAGAGGTCGTTCCCGACATATTTCGAGAAGGCCAGGAATTCCGCCGTCATGACCGCGCAGACGGTGTGGCTGCCCTGATCGGCGGCACAGGTGTTGCAATGGCCGTCGCGGAAGAAACCGGTCACGGGATCGGTGCCGCAGACGGCCAGTGCGCCGCCCAGGACATTGATGCTTTCATCGGGTTCCATAGGGGTCAGAGGCTTTCAGCTATGGTGCGGAACATCGCGACGTTCTGGTCGTCGATGCCGGGGTCGCGGAACTTGCGGTCGGCGGCATTGGTGACGATCACCACCTCGCGCGCGGTGTCGATGTAGATGTATTGACCATAGATGCCGCGGGCCATGTATTCGCCCGGTGCAGCACCTTTTGGAATCCACCACTGGTAGCCGTAGGAATAGCTGCCCGAAGAGGTCGGCGCACTGGGCTCCGTGGAGGCCGCGACCCAGTCGGCGGGGACGATCTGTTTGCCCTGCCATGTGCCGCCTTGCAGGAACATCTGGCCAAAACGGGCGTAGTCGCGCGTGGTCATGTTGAGCCCGCCAAGGACAAAGGCGGTGCCCACGCCATCGGTCAGGTAATAGGGCGCGTGTTCAAGGCCCAGCGGCGCGATCACCTTTTCGCTCAGCAGATCGGCCACCGGCCGGCCCGTCGCACCCCGGACCACCATGCCCACCACATGGGTGTCGATGGAGACGTATTTCCATGTCTCGCCGGGATCGGCGAAGGTTTCGGTCAGGGCGGCGGCGAACTCGTCCATCTTGCCGCCAAGGGCCAGCACGCGGCCCATGCGATTGATGTCGGAGTTGCGGTCCATGTAGTCCTCGTCGAAGACAACGCCACTGGCCATGTTGAGCACCTGCCGCAGGCTTGCGTCCTCGTAGGCGCCGCCTGCGAGTTCGGGGGCGTATTTCACGACCGGATCGTCGATTGAGGCGATCTTTCCCTCGTCCAGCAGGATGCCCACCAGGGCGGAGAGGTAGCTTTTGGCGATGGACCAACTGATGCGCAGGTCGTCGGGACCGGTCCCGAGGAAGTAGTTCTCGTAGACGATCTCTCCCTCTTTCAGGATGAGAAGGGCAGTGACAGCGCGCGCCTCGATCCAAGGATCGACTTCGGGCGGCAGAGCGGTCTCAGGGCCGTAGGGCAGGTCCGACGTGGGGCCGCTGCCGCGCGGCACGGGGACCGACAGGAACGCCTTGCCCATGTTGCTGAAGTTGCCGACGATCTTCTCTTCGGAGAAGAGCGAGTTGACGGCCATCAGGCGCGTGATCTCCTCGCGTTTCCAGAGGCCGACAGCGACGGCCGCCAGCACCAAAGCCAGCAGAATCCGGCCCAACCATTTACCCAGATGACGCATATTCCTTCCTTCCTACCCCTTGTAGGCCCATTTGATCCAGCGGCCGTGGAAATCCGCGCGCCCCAGATCAAGGGTGATGTCCCCGGGCCAGAGCCGCAGGGACAGCGCAGCGCCGATAGCGCCGGTGTTGTCACCGTCCGTCTCCATCGAAAGCCAGGCCAACGGTCTGTTCGGGGTTGCCTGCGCGCCCGCTGCCTCGATCAGCGCGCGGCCGCGCGCCTGGGCGGCGGCGGGAAAATACTGCCAGGCGACGGTATGCTGCACCAGATGCAAGCGCCCCTGCGGTGCGCTGGCAAGGCGCGGGGCAAGCCAGTCGATCGCTTCGCCCTTCGTGGGCACGGCGGTGGCGATGGAGGCGGCGGCGCGGGTCATCGTCAGCCGGTCGGGCTGATCGGGCCAGAGATAGGCGGTGAGCCGAAGCAGGTGATCACCGCGCGCGGGATCAAGCGGGTTGAGATCGACGCCGCCGCGCTCTTCGATCACAGGTGTCCGAGAGGGTGGCAGTTCGCCTTCCCAATCGGGGGTAAAGAGCACGGCCGGCACGTTCGGGCCAAAGCGGTTGCCGTCGATCTCAAGCGCGTAGTGATCCCACATCAGGTTCAGCCCGCCGCTTGCGCCAAGTTCCGAGAGGTGGAGGGGCAGATCGAAATGTTGCACGGCGACGCGCGCCCCAGCAATGAGGGCGGCGGAGCGGCGAACTTCGTTGGTCTGGGGGGCGCTGTCGGTCCAGTCGAGCAGGAAGTCTTCGTGCGCCTTGAGGGCCGCCAGAATAGCCGGGCGCAGATCTGAATCGCCTGCGCTGTTGGGGGGATAAAGCGCTGTCAGCTCGGGTGCAGCGTTTGAAAGAACCAGTGCGTGCAACCCACCCGAAATGCGCAGGGGCAGGGAGTGACCGCTGGGGCCGATGTCGCCCTCGAAGGCCGCGAATTTCCGGCCCAATGCGCTGTCGGTTGGCCAGTCGTCCGCGAGTATCCGCAGGAGTTGCCCCATGAAAGGAGAGCCCATGCGGGCACAGGTGTCGGCCTGGGCGCGGAAGGCGGCCTCGAGGCTCATCGGAAGCGCTCCAGCAGTTTCTGGAGGGGCGACTTGGCGGTTTCTTCCTCCGCGGCCTCGGGTACGGGGGCGGCAGGCGTTGTTTCGGTCTTGGCCGTGTCACCTTTCGATCCGGTGCCAGAGCGGGGCGGGTTGACGCGCAGCGCCACGGCATTGAGGAACTTGGCGCTGTCACCCGCGACGAGATGGGAGATACCATCGCTCAGCCCGCGCAGTACATCGTCGAGCCATTCCTCGTCCGCCTTGGGAAAGTCGCGCAAGACATAGCCCGGTACCGCGTCCTTGTGCCCCGGATGGCCCACACCGAGGCGCACGCGCGCGTAGTTGGGTCCGATATGGGCGTGGAGCGAGCGCAAGCCGTTGTGCCCGGCATGGCCGCCGCCCTGTTTGTACTTCACCTTGCCCGGTGCAAGGTCGATCTCGTCGTGAAAGACGATCACTTCCGCAGGCTCGATCTTGTAGAACTGGCAGGCGGCCTGCACCGAGCGGCCCGAGTTGTTCATGAAGGTCTCGGGCTTGAGCAGCACCACGCGGTCCGAGCCGAAGCGCCCCTCGGTCAGGACGCCCTGGTGTTTCGACTTCCAGGGGCCAAACCCGTGGTCCGAGGCGATCCGGTCTAGCGCCATGAAGCCGATATTGTGCCGGTTGCGCGCGTATTTCGGGCCGGGATTGCCTAGGCCGACGATCAGTTTCATGGGTATGTCCCTGCCAGTTTGGCGCGGATCATACCGGGGTTTGCGACGGATGAAAATGTCATGTCGTAGGCTGCGCGCGGGCCGGTAACCAGCGCCAGAGCGGCGTGAATCCGCCGTTTGTGCAAGGATCTTGCCGAGAATCGGTGCAGCGCCATGAAAATACCGCAGTCTTTTGTTTGTTAGTCTTCTCGGTAAAGAATAAGGTCCGGGCCGGGCGCAGTCCGGCGACGGGCAACCAAGAGGTGGAACACACGTGGCGACCTATACCCTTCCTGCCTACGTGATCACGGCGGACGGCAACAGCGTGCCGACCAACGCATTCACGAGCGAGATGGAAATCATCGCGCCCAACAGCGCGCCAAGCTTCAGCTATGACATCATCCGCGTGGAGGATTTCGACGGTCTGGGCAACGCCAACGTGGTGTCGCTGAACCAGACGGTGATCTCGAAAACCGTCGAGGGCGGTTCGATCACGGTGCCCGAGACGAATTATCACGCGATCTTCGAAGTGCTCTGGGGCGGCGGGAACCGTAGCATCGTCATGGTGGCCTCGGCCACGGCGACGACGCGGGTGGGGATCGTGCTGGACGGCGATCCGTTCCCGGCGATCAACTCGCTGCAGGACTATTATGACTGGGTGGATGACTTCACCAGCCTGACACCCGTGACGTCGGGGCCCTATGCGGCGGGCCAACAGATCGGCTTCGCGGATTTTCCCGGCGTCGCGGTCACGGCAAGCGCGAATACCATCGGAACGCCGGGCGACGATTTCCTCGAAGGCGATACAGGGAACGATGCCTTCAACGGCCTCGGCGGGGTGGACACGGCCTTTTTCGGGGGCGCACAAAGCAATTACACGCTGGAGATTTCCGGGTCCGGTTTCACGATCGAGGATCATCGACCCGGCGGTCAGGGGCGCGACACGTTGACGAATGTCGAATTCCTCGATTTCGGCACTGAGATACCGCTTTTGAACGGGGAACCGCTGCAACTGGCGACCTACGATGGCGCCCTGGATTTGACCACGGCGGACTTCCTGCAGATCATCGAGCTCTATATCGCCTATTTCAATCGGGCGCCCGATGCGGTCGGGCTCCTGTTCTGGGCCAATGCCTATGCCGATGGCATCTCGCTTGACCGGATGGCAGAGCTGTTTACGCCGCAGCCTGAGACCCAGGCGGCTTATCCGCCGGGCACCACGAACGAGGCCTTTGTCACCACGATCTATGACAACGTCTTTGGGCGTGCGCCGGATCAGGCGGGGTTCGATTTCTGGGTGGGTCAGCTGAATGGCGGCGCGGCCCGGGATGTCTTTATCCTCGAAGTCCTGCGCGGGGCGCGGGTGGATATCGACCCCTCCTTCGGACAGGCGCTGATCGACCAGCAGTTGGCGGACCGTGCCTACCTTGGCAACAAGACCGACATCGGCACCTATTTCGCTATCACGCGGGGCATGTCCGATGTCGATAACGCTTCGACAGTGATGGAGCTTTTCGATGGCTCGGCTGGCAGCGTCACTGCGGCGGTCAACGCGACGGATCAGTTCTATGGCGCGGCGCAGACGGTGGCCGACAGTGAATTCCTGATGCAGTTGATCGGCGTGCTGGACAGTCCGTTCTGATTATCTTTCCTTCGTGAAACGAGAAAGGGGCCGCCAACGGCGACCCCCTTCAAATCTGTTTGCCTGGACGGCGGAGGATCACTCCTCTGCGCCACCTTCTTCCGATTCATCGGTGGTCGGCACTTCGTCGGCGGCCACTTCTTCCTCGTCCTCGTCATCCGACTGCGAAGCAAGGCCCGAAGGCGCAGAGACCTGTGCGATCACAAAGTCGCGGTCGATCGTGGGCTTTGCACCCGCGGGCAGGTCTACGTTCTTGATCGTCGCGCTGTCGCCGATCTCGAGCCCGGAGATGTCCACCGTCACGCTTTCGGGGATGTCGGCCGCGGTCACGACCAGTTCGATCTCGGGGCGGACCATTGTCAGCACGCCACCCTTGCGCAGGCCGGGACAGTTGTCTGCGCCCGCTACCTCGACGTTGATGAACAGGTTGATCTTGGTGGTGCGCTTCAGGCGCATGAAGTCCACATGCGTTGGCAGGTCCTTGACGACGTGGCGCTGCACGTCACGGCAGATCACGCGCACGTCCTCGTGGCCATCCACCTTCATGTTGAACAGGGTCGACTTGAAGCGACCTGCGCGCAGCATGGTCAGCAGCTTGTTGAACGGAATGTTGATCGGAAGCGGGTCCTTATCGCCACCAAAAACAATCCCCGGTACCATGCCATCACGGCGTGCCTGACGAGCGGCGCCCTTGCCTGTCCCCGTCCGTACCTGGGCTTCAAGATCTGGAATCTCTCCGGCCATTTTAATCTCCAATAGGTTAGGGCGGGAATCCTCCAAGGCTGTATTCCCGCGTGAAGCCGTGCCTATAGACCCCTTTCCCCTGCATGAAAAGGGCAAATCTGCGGGTTTCGGTCCTAGACTTCCGGCGTCTCCAAATGCCCGCCTTGGGCCATGATCTGGTCGTAGAGGGCGAAGTCCTCGGACCGTGCCGCGCGCAGGAGCGCGAGGGTGTCATCCCCGAGGGCTGCGTCGATGTCGGGCGAGATGTTTTTCTCGGCGGGTTCCACGGGAAATTGCAGGCGTTCGGACAGGAACATCAGGAAATCTTCGCGGTTCGCGTAGGAGAACAGGTGGTTCACCATGATCCGCCCCTGTCCATCCGTCAGAAAGCTGAACTGCCGGCCGATCTGGGCGCGTGCGGGCGGGTCGTCCGAGATCACCTCGCGCACGAATTGGTCGAAGCTGATGTCGCGCGTGCTTTGAGGGGTGCCGTTGAGCCGTTTCTGGCTGCGGTATCTATACCAGCTTCTGATCTGCTCGACCGGTTTGCGCATAACCGCAACCGAGGCGGGACGGACCCCGAAGGTGTCCTGCAGAAATGGGGCCACCTTGTTGGCGTAGCGCGCGGCGGTGGTGTGCTTGCGGTTCTTGGCAAAGATGATCTCGGCACGCGGCTTCAGCGCCATCTCAATCGCCGTTGTCCCGGTCTTGGGCGTGGCAAGATAGGCGAGGTCGTGGCGCAGGAAGATCAGCATGTCGCCGGTCTAGCAGAGCGCTGTCACGCTTGCCAGCGCCCGCCGAAATCCTCGGGGATCAGAAGGTTGTGCTTGCCGAGATTGGCCACGTTCGTTTCGCCGCAGAGCGCCATCGTCGTGTCGAGTTCCTTGTGGATCACTTCAAGCGCGGTCTTCACGCCCTTCTGCCCCATGGCCCCCAGCCCGTAGACAAAGGCGCGGCCGATGTACGTCCCCTTGGCCCCCATGGCGAGCGCCTTGAGCACGTCCTGTCCCGAACGGATACCGCTGTCGAGGTGGACCTCGACCTTGTCACCCACAGCGTCGAGGATGGAGGGCAGGGCGGCGATGGAGCTTATCGCGCCATCAAGCTGCCGTCCGCCGTGGTTCGACACGACAATTGCGTCGGCGCCGACCTTCAGCGCCATCTTGGCGTCCTCGGCGTCCAGAATGCCCTTGAGGATGACCTTGCCCCCCCATTGCTCCCTGAGCTTGGCAACCTTGCCCCAGTCGAGCGAGGGGTCGAACTGTTCCGCCGTCCAGGCGCCGAGGCTGGAAGCGTCGGAGATGCCGTGCACATGGCCCACGATATTCCCGAATTCGCGCCGCTTCGCCTGCAGCATCTCGATGCCCCAGGCGCATTTGGTGGCGAGGTTCGCCATGGTTTTCAGCGTGAGCTTGGGCGGGGCGGAGAGGCCGTTCTTGAGGTCCTTGTGTCGCTGTCCGAGGATCTGGAGGTCCAGCGTGATGACGAGGGCGGAGCAGTTGGCGTCTTTTGCGCGCTGGATCAGGCGGCTGACGTAGTCCTGATCGCGCATGGTGTAGAGCTGGAACCAGAAGGGGGCCTTCGTGGCCTGCGCCACGTCCTCGATGGAATTGATGGACATGGTGGACAGCGTGAAGGGTACGCCGAAATCGCGCGCCGCGCGGGCGGCCTTGATCTCGCCGTCGGCGTGCTGCATCCCGGTCAGCCCGACGGGGGCGAGGGCCACGGGCATGGCCACGTCCTGCCCGATCATCTGGCTTTTCGTGCTGCGCCCGCTCATATCGACGGCGACCCGCTGTCGCAGGCGGAGCTTGTCGAAGTCAGAGCTGTTGTCGCGGAAGGTCTGTTCGGTCCAGCTGCCGGATTCGCAATAGTCGTAGAACATGCGCGGCACGCGCCGTTCGTAGATGCGTTTCAGGTCGTCGATGTTGGTGATGACGGGCATGGGGCGCACTCCGCGAATTGGTCATCTTTTCTTACCGATCCAAGGTTCAAAGATCAATTGAAAGATCGTGCTTGAATGGTGCGATTTCGTACTATATAAAGTAGTGCAATATTGTACTTTATTTGGAGGTCATTTATGTCCCTGTCCCGACGCAAGGCCCTTTCCCTCATTGGCGGCGGTACGATCCTTGCCGCCACGGCATCCGCGGCCGGTTTCGTCACGACCCGGAAACCGGGCCGTGCCATCGCGCCCTGGGAGCTTGCCGGCGGTTACCAAGACGCAAGGATGAACGCGCTCAGCTTCGCGCTGCTGGCACCCAATCCGCACAATTTGCAGCCCTGGCAGGTCAGGCTGCAGGGACAAAACGCGCTGTCGCTTTTCCACGATCCGTCGCGCAGGCTACCCGAAACCGATCCCTTCGACCGGCAGATCGTGATTGGGCTGGGCTGTTTTCTGGAACAGATGACGCTGGCCGCCGGGGCCGCGGGCCATACGGTCGATCTGGAGCTCTTTCCCGATGGGGAGGGCGGTCCGGTTGCGCATGCTGTCTTCAGAGAAGGCGCCAAGGGCGATCCCCTTGCGGCGCATATCCTTGACCGGCGCTCGTGCAAGGAGCCGTTCTCAGACCGTCCGGTCCCTGCGGCGCTGGCCAACGAACTGGAATTGATCGCAGATATCTACACGGAGGCGCCGCTTGTCGCCGCCCTCAGGAAGCTGACCTTCGAGGCATGGATGGTCGAGGTACTGACGCCCCGCACCATGCAGGAGAGCGTGGAGCTTATGCGCATGGGCAAGGCCGAGATCAACGCCAACCCGGACGGTATCGACCTCGGCGGCCCCTTTCTCGAAAGCCTCATGCTGGCGGGGGTGCTGACGCGGGAGGCGATGGGTGATCCGGACAGCAGCGGTTTCCGGCAGGGGATCGATATCTACCGCGAGATGCTGAACGCCACACCCGCCTATGCCGTGCTGACCACTGCCGGGAACTCGCGACTGGACCAGATTGACGCTGGTCGCCGGTGGTTGCGGCTGAACCTCACGACGACGCGGATGGGGCTGTCGCTGCATCCGGTAAGCCAGGCGCTGCAGGAATATCCGGAGATGAAGAACCATTACGATGCTGCCCATGCGATGCTCGCCTCCGGGGGACATACGGTTCAAATGCTGGGAAGGCTGGGTTATGGTCCGCAGACGCCACGCACCCCGCGCTGGCCGCTGGAGGCAAAGCTGACACGTGCATGAGAAAGACCCGCGCATGCTCTTTGAAGTGTTCAAGGAGATCGGGATCATCGAACAGCTCAGCCGCGCCCAGCTTGAGGCGCGGCTGCCTGACGGTCTGATTGCGCCGCATTTCGCGGTGCTGAACCACCTGATCAACCGGGGCGACGGCGCGGTGCCCATCGACATGGCGCGGGCTTTTCAGGTGCCCAAGACGTCGATGACGCATACGCTCAAGGGGCTGGCCGCAAAGGGCTATGTCGCGTTCCGAGATAACCCGAAGGATGGCAGGTCGAAGACAGTCTGGCTTACGCAAAAGGGCCGGGATCTGCGCGAGCGGACGATCCGGGACCTCGCTCCGGTCTTCGGTGACCTGATGGGAGAGATCGACCACGAAGCGCTTATTGGCATTCTGCCGACCCTTGTGCGCCTGCGCGAGGTGATGGATGCGGCGCGGGACTGATTGCATCGCTGGCGCGGGCTCATCGGCTGCCGCATCTTCGCTGCTGGTGCGAGACCCTCGGGCGAAGGGCCTGCGTCAGGCGGCGTGGGCACCGTCGGCAAGTGTTTTCACGAAGGCCAGCACCTCGGCGGCGCTGTCGCCCTTGGCGATGCGCGAGACGATGGCGGAACCGACAACGACACCGTCGGCGACTTCTGCGATGGCTTTCGATGTCTCCGGCGTGTTGACGCCGAAGCCCACGATGACCGGCAGGCCGCTGGCTTTCTGGATGCGTGCCACTTCGGGCCCCACCTCGGCGGCATTGGCTTCGGCTGAGCCGGTGATGCCGGTGATCGAGACGTAATACACGAACCCCGAGGTGTTCTGGACCACCCGCGGCAGGCGCTTGTCGTCGGTCGTGGGCGTGGCGAGGCGAATGAAATTGAGGCCCGCGGCGTTGGCGGGCAGGCAAAGCTCGGCGTCTTCCTCGGGGGGCAGGTCGACGATGATCAGCCCATCTATGCCCGCGTCTTTGGCCGCTTCAAGAAAGCTCTCTACGCCCATGGAGTAGATCGGGTTGTAGTAGCCCATCAGAACAATTGGGGTGGTGTCATCCTGCGTGCGAAAGGTCTTGGCCATTTGCAGGGTCTTTTTCAGTGTCATGCCCCCGTCGAGCGCGCGCTGGCCTGCCAGCTGGATCGTGGGACCGTCGGCCATGGGATCGGTGAAGGGCAGGCCCAGCTCGATCACATCGACACCGGCAGCGGGCAGGCCACGCATGACCTCGAGAGAGCGGTCGTAGTCGGGGTCGCCTGCCATGATGTAGGCGACGAAGGCCTTCCTGCCTTCGGCTTTCAGAGCGGCGAATTTTGCGTCGATGCGGGTCATGGCCATGCCTTCTTCTGTCTTGGGACGTGGAATGCCGAACCTTGGCGCGGAAATCAATGCGTGACCTGCCGGGCATGATGATGAATCCGGGAAAATTCTCCGAGCGAGGCCGCAGGACGGATGCTGTGCCCTTGCGGCCCCGCAGCTCAGGCCCTAGGAGGACGCCATTCCAGGGTAGCCAAGAGGGCAATGTGATGGGTTTCAAGATGGGCATCGTGGGTCTGCCGAACGTGGGCAAATCGACCCTCTTCAACGCGCTGACGCGGACTGCCGCCGCGCAGGCCGCGAATTTTCCCTTCTGCACCATCGAGCCCAACGTGGGAGAGGTCGCCGTTCCGGACGCGCGGCTCGACAAGTTGGCAGAGATCGCAGGCTCCAAGCAGATCATCCCGACGCGGATGACATTCGTCGATATCGCGGGGCTGGTGAAGGGCGCCTCCAAGGGGGAGGGCCTTGGCAACCAGTTCCTAGCCAATATCCGCGAGGTGGATGCGATTGCTCACGTCCTGCGCTGTTTCGAGGATGGCGACGTCACCCACGTGGAGGGGCGCGTCGATCCGGTGGCCGATGCGGAGACGATCGAGACCGAACTGATGCTGGCCGATATCGAGAGCATCGAGAAGCGGCTGCAGAACATCGTCCGCAAGGTCCGCGGCGGCGACAAGGAGGCGGTGCAACAGGAGCGGCTGATGAAGGCCGCGCTCGAGGCGCTGGAGGCCGGCAAGCCCGCGCGTGTCGTCGAGGTGGATGCGGAGGACGCCAAGGCCTGGCGGATGCTGCAGCTTTTGACGACAAAGCCGGTGCTTTACGTCTGCAACGTGGGCGAGGGCGATGCGGCTTCGGGCAATGATTACTCCGCGAAGGTGGCCGAGATGGCGGCAGCGGAGGGCAATGCCCATGTCATCATATCCGCCCAGATCGAGGAGGAGATCAGCCAGCTTGATCCGGAAGAGGCGCAGATGTTCCTTGAGGAGATGGGCCTCGAGGAGCCGGGCCTCGACCGCCTTATCCGGGCGGGCTACGAGTTGCTGCACCTCGAGACTTATTTCACCGCGGGGCCCAAGGAAGCTCGGGCATGGACGATCCCGGCGGGGACGACGGCACCGAAGGCGGCGGGGGTAATCCACGGGGATTTCGAAAAGGGGTTCATCCGGGCCGAGACGATTGCCTATGACGATTACGTGTCACTTGGGGGCGAGCAGGCCGCGAAGGAAGCCGGCAAGATGCGCGCCGAAGGCAAAGGGTACATCGTCAAGGACGGTGACGTTTTGCACTTTCTTTTCAACACCTGAAAAAGAAAGCCCGGCACCTTTCGGTACCGGGCCTTATTGTCAGTGAGCGCTGGGAGTTAGCGGCTGTCGTTGCCGGGGCCGAAACCACCGTAAACATAGCCTTCACCGGCGGACCGGATCGCGCTGCGGGTGGAAAAGGTCACGTCCGGCGTGATCTCATCGTTCGCGGTCGAGAAATCCTGGTCCGCGCCGCGCTGTGCTGCGTCAAGATCGGTCGGGCGCACGTCGTCGGAGTAGATCACTTCGGCATTCTTGGACGTGTCCAGACGCAGATCGTAGTACTTGGTCGACTTCTCGGAAGCGACGGCGGCGGTGCTGATCAGTGCGGCAGCGGCGGTTGCGATAAAGAGTTTCATATCATTCATCCTTTCTTGTTTCATTCCGAGATCAAGGCACCGTGCCTCGTCTCGTTGTTGCCTACACAACGGCACGGCGTCGGAAAAAGTTTCGCCGCGGTGCGGCTGAATGATGGATGAAAGGCGGATTCTGGCCTGTAGCGACGCGAGAGTATCCTATTTTTATATAATTATTTCATTAGCTTAGATATTTCTGCATCTGCGACATTCTGTCGTCTCACAACAGGATCACGGACGCGTGATAGCGCCTCGTTGCACGGATAGACACCTCTCGATACCCCGGTTGAGAAGCGCGTTTAGCGCCGTTTGGCGGTAGGCTTGGCTCCTGTCTTTTGCAGCAAACGGGGCGATGTTTTGCGACCTAAGTGCGCCGCGCAGGGTTTTTCCCTGCTGTGCCACCCGTTAGAGGCTGGTTGTGGCCAATGGTCCGGAGAGTGTGGCGCGAAACCTGTCACCTCCAGTTTTTCGATGATTGGACTGAGGCTTGTAGGGTTGTCGGACGCCCGAACGTCGAAACCGCCCTTTTTTCGGCCGCGCGGCGAATTTGCCCTTGTTCATCGGCAAACGCCCCCTGTATAGCGGCAGGCGGAGACGTGGCCGAGTGGTCGAAGGCGCTCCCCTGCTAAGGGAGTAGGCGGGAAACCGTCTCGAGGGTTCGAATCCCTTCGTCTCCGCCACCCATATTTGACATCTGTCTTGAGCGTTGTGCTGGTATCCGTATCCCGCGGATAACAGGCAGTAATTCCGCGTCCAATCCGAACTTGTGTGGCGTTGATACTGCGTCTCTGAGGCTGATTATTGGGGCTTCGTGCGGCCGGTCTCCGGCGGTGTGATGGTCGGGTGAGTTTCGCTGTTCGCAGGGAATTAACAGGGAGTTTCCCCCCTTTTTGGCCCCAGAACAGGGGGGAATCGCGTGCGGATTTGCGGGCCGTCTGGATTTATATCGCTTTTTCAGAGGGTTGCGCTGATCATCATAAGTTTCCTGTTTTTCTGCAAAACAGGGTAGAGAATGCGCAGAACAGGGGGGGCTTTTTGTGCAGAAACAGGGAATGATTTGCGCAGAACAGGGGTCGGTTCCCGCTTTGGTTTGGACTTTATGTTTCGACCTGCCCAAAGCGCGTCATTTGCTCCGCCCAACTGATTGGGAACTCTGCGCCGAGGAGTTTTGAGAGACTGAGATCCTCGGGCTGGCGTCCGCTGAGAATCGCTGCCTGGAGTTCGGGGGCGAGGAATGCCAGCCTTACAAGGCGCCGCTGATGCGGTGAGGTCGGGCTGGCCTCGAGCCATGGTAAACCGGTGCGATCCGTTTGCACCATGGCATGGGCGCGGCGCAACGCCCGGATGAGTACCGGGTCGGGCGTCGGGCCGGGGCGTCGGGCTGTGCGAATGATCGCCGCAGCACTGCGGTCGGGGAGGTCAAAAGGCAGCGACAGGCACAGGGCCCGCGGATCGGTCGGATGCGCTTCGACATGTTCGGCGGCGGCCAGCGTGGCGAAGACGGCGGGCCGCAGGTTGGCAGGCAGGGTCAGAACAATCCGGTGTTTGTGGACCTCTATCCGCATAAGGCAGGTGAACGGGTCCGCAGAATGAAGGCCATCGATCTTGTTGAGGCGATCATGGATGGTCTGTTCGAGGAGCAATGCTGGCACGCGTCGGATGAGGCCGTCCTCTGGCGCCCGTTGCCCTTTCTGCAAGGAGGTCGAGACGTAGTATCGATAGCGCTTGCCATGCCGTCCGACGGCAAAGGTCGGGGACATCCGCTCTCCGGTGGCATCGAAGATCAGCCCGGTCAGTGGCATCTGCGA
This sequence comes from Sulfitobacter sediminis, assembly GCF_040811725.1. NCBI lineage: Bacteria > Pseudomonadati > Pseudomonadota > Alphaproteobacteria > Rhodobacterales > Roseobacteraceae > Sulfitobacter > Sulfitobacter sediminis. Next base: position 13,112 of record NZ_JBFNXX010000012.1, on the reverse strand, counting down.
GCTGATGGGGTCGCGCTTGGCCTTTCCGCGTCGCACCTTTCCTGCAAGCCCGTCCTGGACGGCATCAAAGAGGGCCTGGTCCAGAATGGGGTCGTGCAACCCGTCATGCACTTTGTCCTTATGGGTGATTTTGCCGACGTAGACGGGATTGCGCAGCAAATGGAACAGCGCTCCCCGTCTGAACGGCTGGCCGCCTCTGATACGGCCATCGCGCAGGGCGACACGCTTCGTAGTGTACCCGTGCTCGCCCAGCCAACGCTCAAGCGCATGCACCGATCCAAGCTCGAGATAAGTCCGAAAGATCGTTCGAACCGTCTCGGCCTCACCGGGGTTTACGGCCAGCGCCCGGCTGCCATCACGGGGCAGATCGTAGCCGAGCGGCACCATGCCGCCCATCCACATGCCTTTTGCCTTGGAGGCGGCGATCTTGTCGCGGATACGCTCTCCGGTCACCTCCCGTTCGAACTGCGCAAAGGAGAGGAGGACATTGAGCGTGAGACGCCCCATGGAGTTTGTGGTGTTGAAGGCCTGTGTGACGGAGACAAAGCTGACGGCATGGCGATCAAAGAGTTCAACCATGCGGGCAAAGTCGGGCAGGGAGCGGGTCAGCCGGTCGATCTTGTACACGACGACAACGTCGATACGGCCTGAGGCGATATCGCTCAGCAGGCGCTGCAGCGCGGGTCGCTCCATGGTACCGCCGGAATAGCCGCCGTCGTCGTAGCGGGAAGGCAGCGTGGTCCAGCCTTCGCCAGATTGGCTTCTGACGTAAGCGTCGCAGGCCTCCCGTTGCGCATCAAGGCTGTTGAAGCTCTGGTCGAGGCCTTCCTCGCTGCTCTTGCGGGTATAGAGCGCACAGCGAATGCGTTGCCTGGTCATGTGCTCGCCTTCCGCAGGCCGAAGAAGCGCGGGCCGTTCCAGCGGGTGCCAGCAATGGCGGTCGCCGCCGCCGACAGGCTTGGATAGACCTGCCCGTCATACCGAAAGCCGTCCGGTTCGAGCACGACCTCCACGCGCTGGCCCTGCCAGTCCCGGGCAAAAACCGTGCCAATCCCGAACTGCATGCCTTCGGGCTGGACCGGTCCCCGGCCGGAGAGTTTGCGCCGGGTCTCATAGGGAAGGCCGCCCTGTGTCATCGCTTGTATGCGCCATGCAAGCATCAGGCGCAGCAGTTCGACGGACCGCAACCCCGGTGGATCGCCGAAGTGCTGACCCCAGAACAGCCGCAGCTCTTGAAGGTCCAGGTCTTCGAGGATGGAGATGTCGGTCACCGTGGCGGGGTGTGACCCGCTTGCCTGTGTCTTGTGGGCCGGTGCTTTGTGCATGGTGTGCCTCTTCGGTTGTGACAATAAATCTTGCCGCTACCGCGAAGCGCCCGTGAGGCCGGGCGTGCTGACATGAACGCTCGTAATGCGAGGGAAGTCCAGCGCCGGGTGGCCGGTCTTGCGGAACAATATGTGAACACCATATATTGATCGTAGATTCGCTTCAGCCACAAGGAGTGGGCAGGCATGAGCCAAATGCATACCCCGAACAGACCGCTGAACATTACCTATCGCCCAGTCGAGGCCCTGCGGCCTGATCCTCGGAATGCACGTGTCCATCCAAAGTCCCAGATTGTGCAGATCAAGTCAGCCATTGAGGCATTCGGGTTTACCAACCCGGTTCTGATTGATGAGGAAGACGTGCTCATCGCGGGCCATGGTCGGCTGCGAGCTGCCAAGGAGCTGGGTCTTGCGGACGTGCCAACGATCCTGCTGGCCGGGCTGGATGAGGACCGTAAGCGCGTGCTGCGAATTGCGGACAACAAGATCGCGTTGAATGCCGGATGGGACTTCGATCTGCTGAAGCTCGAGCTTGGCGAACTTGCCGCACTCGATCTCGACCTTGATCTGACCCTGACGGGGTTCTCTACGGGTGAGCTCGATGTGATCCTCGATGACGGAGACGATCCGGACGACGAGGTCATCCCGGCTGCGCCCAAGACCCCACGCACACGGCCAGGGGACATCTGGGCGCTTGGCCCGCACCGGATCGGATGCGGGGACGGACGCGATGTCGGGTTCCTGCGGCAGGTGATTGGTGAGACCGCTGAGATCGATGCTGCGTTCCTCGACCCGCCTTACAACGTGCGGATCAATGGCCATGCCAACGCGCGCGGTCGGCATCGGGAGTTCGCCATGGCCTCCGGAGAACTGGATACGGAGGGGTTCAGGCGGTTCCTGAACGAGACGCTTGGGGCCTGTGCGGCGGTCTCCCGCGACGGGGCAGTCCACTTTGTGTGCATGGACTGGCGGCATATGGAGGATGTGACAGTGGTTGGTCGGGAACTCTACGGAGAGCTGCTCAATCTCTGCTTCTGGAACAAGTCCAATGCGGGCATGGGGTCGCTCTACCGCTCGAGGCACGAGCTTGTCTTTGTCTACCGGGTCGGCCGCGCACCCCATACCAATATGGTTGAATTGGGCAAACATGGGCGCAACAGGACCAATGTTTGGGACTATGCGTCGGTCAACACGCTCAAAGGCAACCGGCGAGCGGATCTTGATCTGCATCCCACGGTGAAGCCCGTGGCCATGGTGGCTGATGCCATCTGTGATGTAGCGAAACGCGGTGATCTTATCCTCGATATCTTCTTGGGCTCCGGGACCAGCCTGATCGCGGCTGAGCGCGCCGGACGGCGGTTCCGCGGCGTCGACATTGATCCCGTCTATGTCGACGTCGCCTTGGCGCGCTGGACGGCGATGACCGGGGCGGAACCGAAACGTGTTCAGGAGGGCGCCAGCGAATGACCAGGAAAGCAGGTGGACGCCCACCTAAACACACCCAGTTCAAAAAGGGACAAAGTGGTAATCCGAAAGGTCGACCGAAGAAGTCGACAGAGGAAAGAGACCGCTCAGCTTTTGACATTCTTGTCGACAAGACGCTGACGATCACGAAGAACGGGATGACACAGGAGGTCAGTGTCGAGGAGGCGCTGGAGCACAAGACCTACCAGGCCGCGATTGCGGGCAACCGAGCGGCCCGCAGGGAGGTGCTCAGGATGATCTCGAAGCGCGAGCAGGCCTTGGCAAAACGTGCGAAACCAAGAGCACGCCCCATCGAACTCAAGGGCGAAATGGACCCTGACAATGCCAATGAGGCGCTTTTGCTCCTTGGGATTGCGGTGAAAGACCCGCAGGATTTTGGTCCGAATGACACATATGATCGGCTCAAGCTCGAACCCTGGGCTGTGCAGGCGGCGCTCTCGCGCCGTCGCGGGGGCGCAAAGCTTACCGCCAAAGAGGTGAGCGAAATCAAGCGGTGCACGCGCGAACCTGAACACTTGAAATGGCCGAGGGGAACCGAGGAATGAGCGGGTCAGACGACGATGTTGGGTATGGCCGACCGCCCCGGTCAACCCGGTTCAAGCGGGGTCAGAGCGGCAATCCCAGAGGACGACCGCGGGGACGGAAGGTGGGCATTCCCCATGACGCGGTGCTTGGTCAGATGGTCACGATCCGAGAGAATGGCAAAGCAAGACGCATTACAGCCGCTGAAGCATTCCTTCTGCAGCTTACCAAGCAGGGTCTCGAAGGAGACAGCGTAGCGGCACGCCAATCGCTGGCAGCCATTCAGGAGGCGCGGGCAAAGCGGGTTATCGAGAGCCAGGAAAACCAAGTGGACTGCATTGTGCTTGTGCCGGTCTCATTCAATGTCAATCCGGCGCTCGAGCCGCTGCGCATGGCACGCAAACTTGACCGCTTCCGCCCCACAGCGCGGATGATGCTGGAGCCATGGATTGTCGAGGAGGCACTGGTACGCCTGGGCGGACGCAGACTGAGCCCAGACCAGCAGCGTATTGTGCTCCAAGCCACGCGGACACCTCACAAGGTGAATTGGCCAGACTGGTGGACTGTGCGACCAGAGTAGGGTGGATCAAGCATGCGGAAAAAGAGGTGGGGCAACGACCCTCAATGTCGGCTTGCACCCCATTGCGGATCTCAGTGGAATGAGAGCCAGAAGGCTGCAACGGAGGGATTGTAACCACCTTGATGAACGACAGCACCTTCGAACCGGTCATTCGAGACAAGCGCAGCGAACGACTGGAGGGAGCCCATCGCGGAAGTGTCAAATTCTCGCTGCGCGCGCTCGCCGCGAAAGAATTTCTGCCGATGCAAGGTGGATACGGAACGCATTCGCCGCGCCGAACAAAAGCTGCTGAGATCTACCGGAAAGCGGGTAAAGTGCGTACGGTTCAGCTTTTGCTAGGGCACACAAAGGTCGACAGCACGGTGCGTTACTCGGGAATTGAACTCGAAGATGCGCTGAGTATCGCCGAGGATATTGACGTTTTGGCTTTGGGCGAGCGGCTGGTGCAGTTTGACTTTGCGGGTCGATCTGTCGCACGTCCCCTGTTTAGGTAATGCTTCCAACGCGGCCGAAGATTCTTTTGGGGCATTGGTCGTCTCAGTTGCCCTGGATAGCTCGACTTCGATTGAATTGGCCGTCAGTCTAACTGACTAATCACTCGGACTGATAGCTTTCTTACTTATACAGCGATACGGATGGCGGCGCAAAGTTCCGGGTGCATTATCCAGTTTCCTGGCTTGTGCTCATGGGAGGGTACATTTCGATATCCAATAATCGCGCTTCCATCCGAGGCCGTTGAAGGCTCCTTGGAGCCTGTTCCTGAAAACAGATAGCCCGCAATCATCCGACCTGCGCTGGCCAGCGCTCTATTGGCAGAGGTCGTGGACTTGTAGCTGCCAGCAATCGCAACCTTAACCTCTGCCAGCCCATCCGCTTCCGCTAGTGACAGCGCCATCACCATGGCGCGCTGCGGGCGCGTCAGCTCGACAGTGTAAAGCGCCTCCGCGTATTCGTCTGCTGTTGGGACCTGCGTCCCCGTATGAGGATCTGTTCTGCGATCTTCGGCCCTGCGGACTTCACGCGCATCGATGGCGGTATGCAATGCGGTGATCGCATCATCCTCGGTCTGACCAGTCGCTTCGGCAATCAGACCACGCGCCTTTGTTGGTGGCATTGGGAATGCCCGGGCCGTGTATACGCCAGCTACATAACCGGATTTGATCTGATATCTACAATAGGCGCCGATGCGGATCGGTTGAGCGGCTTCTTTCGTGGTCTCCTTGGCCTTCGAGTTCTTCGACATGCCCTTAAAGACGTCACGTCCCGCACCTGATCTGTTTGGCGCTGTTAATTCTGACATCGGCCGGTCTCCTGAGATGAACAATTCGTAGTGCTGGTTAGCAAGATACCGATCATGTCAAAGGAACTCCTGCGCTAGGCCGCGGAAGTCTACTGACAAAACAAAAAGCCACCTGGCGATGGGGCGCCCCATGGGAGCGCCCACTTACAAAACTCAGGCAAGCGCGATATTGATTGCGCTTTCGCGGCCATCGTTGCCGGACTCGACATCGAAGGTCACCTTCTGATCGTCGTTTAGGGTTGTCATACCCGCCCGCTCGAGGGCGGAAATGTGCAGAAACACATCCTTGCCACCCGTTTCAGGGGCGATAAAGCCGAAGCCTTTGTTGGTGTTGAACCATTTCACTGTGCCATTGGCCATGTGAATTTTCCTTATTTGATCGCTGCCCACGATATGCGGCAGCCTGGCTTCTCACGACGGTGTCGAGCGCTGTGAGCCGGTAAAGGAAAACAGAAAGTCGAATGGAGGTCAGTAGCAGATAAGATATGGTGACCGCCCGGAAGGGTTACAAGGTGCAAGCTATCGGATTGCCGATGTTTCCTTTGCCAAGTGGGTGTCTATCCGCTATCGGTCACAAGCTGCTGGATACCCTGGCGGTCAGAAAAGGAAAGCCATAATGTCGTTCAAAGACTTGGCAAAGAAAGAGGCCGCCGACAAGAAGGCCTTGCAGGAAAAAGATACGAAGTCACAAGCTGCGTCCGAAAGCCCCCCTGTCTCAAAGACTCAGTCGACCGATCCAAAGACGGGTTGAGAGTGCGCCTGAGCAGGCAGGGCTTTTGCGCAGAGCTGGCGTCAGAGGGTTGGCGCTATGAGCGTCGTGACAGGTTGCCGTCGAGGATGATCTCCTTGATCAGCTTGGCGGTTTCCATATGGAGTTTTCGCTCAGTTTCCGGGCCCTGGGCATTCTCGTGGGTCGCTGCCGCATCGCGGAGAATGCCAACAATCTCTTGTTCCGGCAGCAGGTTGCAATCATGCAGGGCCAGCAGGAGGGCCTCGCAAATCGAGAAGGCAGCCATGCCTGCGGGGTCTTGTGGGTCTGACATCGGGCAATCCTATATCGTTCGTTAAATTGCGATCGGGTTGGGTTTGATCGTCATAACCTCACAAAGAGATTGGTATGTCGTACTGATCGAAAGCAGTCTCAGCAGCGATTTCTTTCGGGAGTACGCGCCGGTTCGGGGGGACCGAAAATGAACATCAAATCCAGTCCACTCACCCGAAAGCTCTCTGCGTTTGTTGCTCTGTCGGAGACTGAACTGGCCGTTCTGGAGCGTTTGCACCAGAGACGGAAATCCTTCTCCGCAGGGCGCGATCTCGTTCACCAGGGCCAATCGGAACAGGCGGCCTACATTCTGGCGGCGGGTTGGGTCGTATCTTACAAGATCCAGCCTGATGGGTCGCGGCAGATCGTTGATTTCCAGATACCGGGGGATTTTCTGGGGCTGCGCAGCGTTCTCCTGCACACCTCCGATCATGGGATTGAGCCAATCGTCGATATCGAAGCTGCAGAAGTTCTGGTGAGCGATCTTCTGCAAGCCTTAGCAAAGACACCCCGGCTGGCCACGGCCGTTCTCTGGGCCGTGTCGCGCGACGAAGCAATGGTTGTCGAGCATCTGGTTGGGCTGGGGCGGCGCGATGCGGATTCGCGCATGGCGCATTTCCTGCTGGAGCTTGGCGTGAGACTGTCACTCGTCGGTATGGGAAGTCGGCAAGGCTATGCCTGTCCGCTCACACAATATCATCTGGCTGATGCGTTGGGGTTAAGCGCCATTCATGTCAACCGCGTACTTCGCAAACTCCGCGAAGGCGGGCTCGTCACGTTTCAGGGCGGATTTGTCACATTCGATGACTACGAGGGATTGGTTGCATTGGCGGATTTCGATCCGGCCTATCTCGATCAGTCACGACCTCTTTTGCCGTGAAATGGCCGCCCGAAGTCAGGCTTTGGGCGGCCCTGCAGTTTTCTTACAGGTACCGACATTAAAGCAATGCGCGGCTTGCCTGTTTGAGTTCCTTGTGAGCCTCTCCGTCGTTTTCGGCTTCATGGGCCTTTTCAGCGGCTTGTTAGTGCTTCAGCGCTGCGGCCTTCTTAGGGCCTTCGGGTGCCTTGTCCCAGGCAGCCTTGACGGAAGCCATGTGTTTCACGGTCTGGTTTTCCTGGCTTTGATTTTCTTCATTCATGGAAATGTCCTTTCCTGGACGGTCCGAGAATAAGAGGCGCAGAATTCATACAGTTCTATTGAGGAACTGCATGTGCCCCGCGCCTCTGAGCTACTTGAAAAAATCCACCATGACTTTCGGTGGACAGTGTCACTTATCCGGTTTCTCGGTCTCTGTGCACTGACGCAAGCTCTGTGCACTGGCGAAAGTTAGCCCGTCCGTGCAAAAAAGACGATCCACGTCAGAACCACGACGCCAACGAGGGCCATCGTGGTCCAAGAGATCGTCAGTTTTGGAAAAGTGCCGGTAGCCGCTTCGAGCGATTTCGAGACGCGAAGCGGGGCGCGCTCCGGCAGCAATGAAACCAGCTTTGCCGCTCTGCCCTCGCTTGCGAGTGCCAGCGCCGGAATGTCGGAAATCGCTTCAAAATGGGTCGTAAGTCGTACCTGAGCATCCTCCCGGTCGAGACGTGCAAGCGCACGCGCCTCGTTCCAAGGCTCGAGGTCAAGGCGCGCAAGCGCTGACAAGACCGTCACGGCCGCGCCGGTCCTGTCCTCGCCCACTTCTGCGAAGAGGAAGGCATCGTAATCGCTGCCATCGGTGTGGAGGACATCCGAGGTAGACATGGGTTTCCTTTCGGCGTGAGACGAAGGCGCAGACCTGCATGGAATTGTTTGACGCTGTGGAATGGCCTTAACTCATACCCTGACAGCAAAGAACCCGACGGGCGCTAACCTCGATCAGCATCGCCCCGCGATGGCTCGGATAGTATGTACTCAACTGCCGTGCCTTGGCGCGGCGATCCTTTCCATGCATGTCCCGATGGCGGCTGCGGAAAGTTCAATATTCTATTCAATGGAGGCCCGGGATGCTCACACGTTCGACCAGATCAATGGTGACGTTTTCCAACGACTTCACGATTGGTGACAGCACTCGGGCGCTTCCGGCCGGAACGTATGAAATCCTTATCGAGGAAGAGCTTATGCAAAGCCTCAGCTTCGAGGCGTACCGGCGTACCGCGACATACCTGATGATCCGCGGGCGCGGGAGAAATGCAGGGCAAACGAGCATGCAGATGACCACACAAGACGAGGTCGACCATGCCATCGCATCTGATCGGGCCCTCTCCGAAACCACCAATGACAGCGAAGCGGCGCTTTCCCCGCTGGAGGACACGACATGACCACACCCGAATGGCTAAAACCCGGCATCTACGGCGCGCTACTTGGCGCAGCATTTGTCGGCATCGCTGGATTTTCCTGGGGCGGCTGGATGACCGGAGGCGGCGCGGAGAGCATGGCCAACAAAATGGCGCAAGAGGAAGTGATTGCGGCGTTCGTGCCCTTCTGCCTCGACATGTCCCGCACCGACAACGAACGCGTTGCAAAGTTGGCGACGATCCGCGAGGCCTCATCATTCAAGCGGCGCGACGCCGTCATGGGAACAGGCTGGGCGACGATGCCTGGCTCAGATGGTCCGGACCGCGATCTCGCGCAAGCTTGCCTCGCAGCACTCGAAATAGATCGATCACCAGAACGCGCGGAAAGCGAGGCCGATGAAGGATGAACCGCGCCATGTAAACTGCACCACCCGAGACGACCGTTCCCGGACCGCGCGTGCCACCCATGGGCGATCCAAAAAACGCGCGCAGTCCGACAGGTCTTGGCCCAGAGCGAGAGAGACTAAGGAGCACGTCCAGACGCCTACGAGTCATTCGCTGGTTCGATTGGTTTCGAGGCTGATTGTCATGGCCGGTGTGTTCGCGTCACTCGCTTTCCCGGTTCTTGCGCAGGGTGGTACCGGGCCTACCCCCGAGAACGCTCAGGCGCTCAGCTACGGTGACGGCTGGAACTGTGATCCTGGGTACCGGCTTGACGGCGATGCCTGCCTTGCCATCGCCATCCCGGAGAATGCCTATGCAACCGGCCGGTCCTACGGTTCGGGCTGGGCGTGTCGTCGCGGGTACGAAGACGCGGGAGGAGCGTCCTGCGCAGCGATCCCGGTACCCGACAATGCGTTCCTGCGATCCTCCGGCTATGACTGGCAGTGCGATCGCGGCTACCGGCAGGATCGCGAGACCTGCGTTCCCATCGTGCTGCCAGACAACGCCTATCTATCCAACGATACCTCAGGCTCCGGATGGACCTGCGAGCGCGGTTTCACCGCCAGCTCCGGCACCTGCGTTCCGATTGCCGTTCCCGAGAACGGTTATCTCACCAATGCGGACTACGGTGACGAATGGGCTTGCGAACGAGGCTTCTTTGAAACCGATGGCCGTTGCGATCCCGTCGCGCTTCCGGCGAACGCCTTTCTGGACCCGGCGTCCTACGGGCCGGGATGGCGTTGTGAGCGGGGATTTGAGACCGTCGACACCACCTGTATCGAGATCGACCTTCCGGCAAACGCACATCTCGATCGAACGGGAAACACTTGGCGTTGCGATCGCGGCTTTCAACTCGCGGATGGGGAGTGCGTTCTTGGACGATAGTGCGCCACGATCAGACCACGGCGACTCGCCCGGCATCCGGATGCGGATAGGCTGTCGCATTCGTTACCGGCTGACCCAGCCGACGCCGCTCATTGCAATGCTGAACGTGCACTATTCGCGCTTCGGCGATCTCGAGCGTGCCGATTATCTCGTGACGCATCCGAGCGTGCCGCTGGAAAGCTATCGCGACGGGTTCGGCAACTGGTGCACGCGGATGGTGGCGTCGGCGGGGGACTTCACCCTGTCCACCGACGGGATCTTTCGCGACACCGGATTGCCCGATCCGACAGCGACCGAGGCCGCGCAGAACGCCGTTCAGGACCTGCCCTTCGAAACCTTGGTCTACCTTCTCGGCAGTCGTTACTGCGACACCGATCTTCTGTCGGAAGAGGCCTGGCGCCTTTTCGAGACCACTCCGCCGGGCTGGGCGCGCGTGCAGGCGATCTGCGACTTCGTGCATTCCTCAGTTTCGTTCGACTACATGCAGGCGAGCGCGACCCGAACGGCGTCCGAAACGCTGGCCGGACGGCAGGGGGTCTGCCGGGATTTCGCCCACCTTGCCATCGCCCTCTGCCGCTGCATGAACATCCCAGCGCGCTACTGCACCGGCTACCTGAGCGAATTCGGTCGACCGAAGCCTCAACCGCCTGACGATTTAGCGGCCTGGATGGAGGTCTTTCTGGGCGGTCGCTGGTGGGTCTTCGATCCAAGAAATAACAGCCCGCGCAAGGGGAGGATTCTGATTGCGCGCGGACGGGACGCCTCTGATGTGCCCCTGACTCAGACATTCGGGCCGAATACACTGACACAATTCGACGTCTGGACATGGGATGCCGAGGACGATCTCGAAGTGGCACCTCCCGGTTCTCGAAACTAGCGCCGCGCGCGTCAACGCCGGTTCTTGTCGGTCTGCCCGTCCTCGGCTCGAAGACGGCATGGTTGGTCCGCCTGTGGATGAGCGAGTTCGCAACATGAAACCATTTGGGAGAATTGAGATGACCGCCTCGACCAAGACCACCGCCGTATTTCTCCGACCCTTCCAGCTTCCGAGTTTCAACGAGACCCTGCCACCCGGCGAATACGAGATCGAGACCCAGTTGCTCGAGCCCGTGGATTGGATCGAACCGGGCACCTGGACGTCGTCCGTTCTCGTGCACCTCCATCCGCGCGCCTCGCACCCCGGGCTCGGCCGAACGCTCACCGTGCCGCTTGCCGAACTGGAGAGCGCAGTGGCCAAAGACAAGCTCACCGGCAAGGCTCTTAAGGACTACTTCCTTGAGGAGATGCTGGCTGACCCGATGATCCGTCTTGTCATGCAGGCGGACGGGGTGAACGAGGCCGAGCTCCGTGACCTCTATTCGGCTCGGTCCCGAGCCGGCCAGGAAAGCGCAGGCGAAACGCGCAGCGCCGCCCCGCCACGCAAATGGACTGAGAGGGAAGATACTGGACCGCGCGCTGGAAGCGGGCGCCCGGGCATCGGAGAATGACTTGCGGGTCCGCAATACGGCACCAGGTCCGGCCGCAAGCGGGCCGTGGTAAGGCTTTGGGAGCATTGCCGTGACGGATGCCCCGATCAATCTTGACGGTCGCAGGACTGTGGCGGACCGACTGAAGACGGAGATGCGGCGGCGACCTGGGAACGACGCCCCGTCTTTGGTTCCCTCGCCGCAACCGCATCTCGGTAGCCTCGAAGACCAGATGTTGGGGGAACCGGCGCGGACATGGGTCGAAGTGATGGAGAAGTGGCGGTTCCTTCTCGAACGTTATGCGGCAACACCGGCGGCCTGCGATGAACGAATTCAGAAACTGATCAGGCGGGCCGTTGGAGACATGGAGCGGCTGCGGAAGCGTGAGGAGCGCAAGTGACGATGAAATCAGCGGACGCAGAAGTCCAGGTTGCGAGGGCGACCGCCGATATTGCCGCCGAGCGTGTCTGCCTGAAGTGCCGGTCGCCCTTCTGGAGCGAAGGGTTCGGTGAGCGCATATGTTCGCGCTGCAAGGCTTCTTCCGTCTGGCGCGCGGCGATCTCCGAGGGTGGCGGACACGGGCGCCGACGTTCCGGCGGTCGTTTATCGTAGGCCTCGCCGATGCCATCGGTCACCCTCACGCACACGACCAGCTATCGGTATCACACCGCTGTTTCACTCGGGCCGCATCGGCTGATGCTGCGTCCGCGGGAAACCCGGGATCTCAGCCTGACGTCCTTCGACTTGGAGATCAGTCCCGAAGCGCGCATTGATTGGTCTCATGACGTGGCCGGCAACGCGATCGCGACGGCTCAGTTCGACGCGCTGGCAGAGGCGCTTTCGATCCGGTCGATCGCGCAGGTGGACCTCCGCGCCCCCGTCTGGCCGGTCTTCCCGATCGCCGCCTACGCCGCGTCTTATCCATTTCAGTACACTATCGACGACCAGACTGACCTCGGGAATTTGGTCATGCCACAGTATGCCGACGATGCAGGGCGGCTACCCCATTGGGTCGGAGCATTCGTCATGGGACGGCCGACCGACACGCTTTCCCTTCTGAAGGACATCAGCAACGGTGTCACCGCTCAAATTCTTTACCAAAGCCGGGAGACAGAGGGCACTCAAGGACCGCTGGAGACCCTCGACCGGGGGTGGGGCTCGTGTCGCGATTTCGCCGTTCTCTTCGCAGAGGCGGTCCGGACGCTTGGCTTCGGCGCGAGGATTGTATCGGGATACCTCTTCAATCCTTCAGGAGACGAGCTTGGCTCCGCGGACGCTGGCTCGACTCATGCCTGGGTCGAGGTATTCGTACCCGGGGCAGGCTGGATATCGTTCGACCCGACTAACAGATCGTTTGGCTCCACCAATCTAATTCCTGTCGCCGTGGCGCGCAGGATCGAGCAGGTTGCCCCGGTATCTGGCAGCTTCCATGGAAGATCCGGCGACGTGTTGGCAATGGAAGTTAGGGTGGATGTGAGGGATTCCTGAGCGCCTCTGTCCGGGAAGTCCCAATGCAAGAAGTATTGTGACTGTATCTTCGTGGCCGATTCTAGCATCCATGGCATGGAGGAATGGACACATTCCGTCACTGTATCAACTGCTTAACCGCTTGAGGTGTGCGGTTTGTGTGCAACGCAATGCGAAGGTCCGCAGGGCGCGCCAAAGCAGCCATGTGCGCAAGCGCAGCGAATTCACACTTTGTCCGGATAGTGTTGAAAAAGTCCGTTGATTGGTTGGTCTGCCGCTGATTCACTCTGATTAAGAGTGGAGGTGCGGCGATGATGGG
>NZ_JBFNXX010000125.1:0-305 GCF_040811725.1 Sulfitobacter sediminis | reverse complement strand
GCTTCGGACCTCGGGCCAGCCGATCTGTCGTCGGCGATTGCGAAGATCGAGAAGGCCATTGAAATCGACCCGACGCTGGCGACCGCATTTCAGGCACTTGGTATACTTCGGTCTTGGGTTGGCGATACTGAAGGAGCGCTTCAAGCCGCGAGACGGTCGGTGGAACTCGGGCCGGGAGATGCAGACAACATCCTGTTTCTAGGCCGTGCATATGCCAATATCGGTGAGTTCGACAAAGCGGTCGAAACAGCGCGGAAGGCTTTCGAGCTGAACCCGATCAGACCCAGTTACTATGATGCTGCGAT
>NZ_JBFNXX010000124.1:0-311 GCF_040811725.1 Sulfitobacter sediminis | reverse complement strand
CTTCGGTGATATCCGCTCCACCGTCGCCAAATGGCGCGGCCGAGATATCGTGATGCGTTGACGGCCTCGTTGCGGGCTATAGCACCGGCGCTGGTGGGTTTCCAAGGCTTGGCATTCTTGCGCGGAGGGATGACAGCATGGGCATTACGGGCAGCAATCACGTCATGGCAATTGCGTGTGTCATAGGCCCCGTCGGCGGTCACTGACCCGATGGTCTGATCGGCTGGGATTTGATTGAGTAGCTCTGGCAGCATTGGCGCGTCACCGACATTGCTGGTGGTGACTTCGACGGCGCGAACTTCCAGCGTTTC
>NZ_JBFNXX010000123.1:0-315 GCF_040811725.1 Sulfitobacter sediminis | reverse complement strand
AGCCGGACCCCTTGGTCCCGCCGGAACCGCTGCCCATAGTGCCGCCAGAGCCGGACCCCTTGGTCCCGCCGGAGCCGCTGCCCATGGTGCCGCCAGAGCCGGAGCCCTTGGTCCCACCGGAACCGCTGCCCATGGTGCCGCCAGAGCCGGACCCCTTCGTGCCACCGGAGCCGCTGCCCTTGGTGCCGCCAGAGCCGCTGCCCTTGGTGCCGCCAGAGCCGCTACCTTTCGTCCCGCCCGAGCCGGAACCCTTGGTCCCACCGGAACCGCTGCCCTTGGTGCCGCCAGAGCCGCTGCCCTTCGTGCCACCGGAGC
>NZ_JBFNXX010000122.1:0-326 GCF_040811725.1 Sulfitobacter sediminis | reverse complement strand
TGTCCCGTCGCACGGCGACGATCAACCAGATCCGGGCCTTTCTGATCGAACAAGGCATTACGGTTCGAAAAGGATTACGAGCCTTGAAGAGCTCGTTTTTGGCGATCCTCGAAGAAAGGCGTGATGAGATGTCGCCGCGAATGCGCACCATCCTGAGCGGCCTCTATGGTGACTGGCTGTGGCTGGACGAACGGATAGAGACCGTCTCCAAGGAGATCGAAGGCATCAGCCGTACGGATGCAAGCTGTGCCAATGCCATGACGATCCCAGGCATCGGCCCACTGATCTCGACCGCGATGGTTGCGGCCATCGGCCAGGGCGAGGCC
>NZ_JBFNXX010000121.1:0-333 GCF_040811725.1 Sulfitobacter sediminis | reverse complement strand
AATGGCACGGTCGTCATCAACGGTGACGGCACGGTCACCTACACGCCGGATGCCGACTTCAACGGCACCGACAGCTTCACCTACACCGTCTCCGATGGAAAGGGTGGCACCGATACCGCGACCGTGACCGTCAATGTTGGGGTGATCAACGATGCCCCGGTGGCGAACACCGACAGCGCGAGCACGAACGAGGACACGCCGGTGACCCTCTCCGTGTTGCCGAACGACAGTGATGTCGACGGCGACACGCTGAGCGTGAACAGCGTCACCAACGGGAGCAATGGCACGGTCGTCATCAACGGTGACGGCACGGTCACCTACACGCCGGATGCC
>NZ_JBFNXX010000120.1:0-340 GCF_040811725.1 Sulfitobacter sediminis | reverse complement strand
TCTAGCAGGCTGCTGAAGAACTCTCCTCGACAGGCGCTTTAGCGCGTGATTCAAGCTTTTTGCCGAGGTTTGGAGGTTTCAGATGCGTGGATCGGACGAGAAGACCGGGTCTTTGTTCAGCTATGTCGATCTTGAGGATCGGATCCCAGCCAAGCACCCGCTACGTTTGATCCGGCGTATCGTGAATGACGCTTTGGCGGGGCTCAATGCAGATTTTGCCGCGCTCTATTCCGATGAAGGGCGTCCCTCGATTGCCCCTGAACGCGGCTTTGATGATGTGACCGCCCCCCGACGGCATCTATGTGCCAAGGTGGGTCTGCGATGATCCACAAAGGAGGAC
>NZ_JBFNXX010000118.1:0-365 GCF_040811725.1 Sulfitobacter sediminis | reverse complement strand
GAAGTCCAGTCAAACTTGCAGGTCAGCCCCACAAGCAGACCTTGGTGCAAACCGCAGCGAATGACCGGACAGAGCCCATAGTTGCCGTTGGCCACCAGCCGCACCAACGACCGCACTGAGCCGATTGTGTTGAAAAACTCGGTTTGCGGACCGGGGCGACCAATTTCGGAGAATATCTTCCCGCAAAAGCCCGCTTTTACGAACGTAGTTTCCTCGGGGCTGAATCAGAGAGGCGTTGTTCCAAAATTTGGGCGTGAATTTTGCAGCGACGAGTTTTTCAACACAATCAGCCCAAATGTATGAACCGGCTGCTGTTCGCAAGTGAGGTTTTGCACGTTCTCGGAAGTCGCTGATATGTATCCGGC